>JAQXIJ010000001.1 GCA_029007725.1 Bacillota bacterium
GGCTTTGAATGCCTCATCATAGCGAGGTGGTATTGTTCCTTTTTTGATTGACATAAAAATTCCTCCTGTGATTTTGGATTTGTTTGTGTCCATTCCATTATATCACTCTTTTTTCTGTCCATCAAATCTGGGAAGGTGGCAAACATATAAACTAATGCATTAGATAAATTAATACTTTAGATAATCGGGTAGGGCATACAGGTTTGGACGGATAGTTACCATAATATAGTTCTATCTCCACAGGTTGATATTTCAAATAAGTTTAATTATAAAAGGGGGAATAGTGGACAGCATGATAGACAAAACAAAAAGCATAAGAAAACCGCAAATGTGCAGTTTTCTTATGCTTTTTAGCATAAAGAGAAATTTATTCGTTCTCCTCCGTAGTATCGGAAACAATGTCGGCTTTTGTGTAATCTTCGGCTGTGTCATCAATTACGATTTCGCTGTCAAAGATGTTTGTTTCCGCATGTGAAAGACGTGTGCCGCATTTGGAGCAGTATTCGTTTGAAACCGAATTGTATTCGCCGCATGAAGGACATACCATGGAGTCCTTGAGCTCGGCGATTTTCTGCCTCAATTCTACCACTTCCTGACTGAACTTGTCAATTTCAATGCAAAATTCCTCAAGCTCGCTGTTCAAATCTTCGCCTGAAGTATGTTTTTCGTAAATATATCTGCCGATGCAGGTATATACCTTTTCTATCTTGTTTTCAGTTTCGTTAAGCACAAAATTAAGTTTTGTAACGCTGACCATGCTAGATGTTTTGTCCGCAACAATTTTTGTGAGTTTTTCTGCCTCATCCTTAGTCTTTGAAACACCTTTTTTCAGCTTATCAAAAAAATTATCCATGAAAATCACTCCTTAATGTTAATATATTATTTGCCTTTTATATCCAAAGTATAACATATAATATTCCGTGAAACAATAGTTTGAAACATTTTTTATTATACTTGTAAGTTTTAGATTTAAAACTGTCTGTAACGGAGAAAAGCCTTGACACAAAATTTATTAAAAATATACTTGTACTTTAAGATGATTTGATGTATAATAAAACAAGCATACTTATGGATTGTGGTGATAAATTTGTTCAATATTGTACTGGTTGAACCTGAAATTCCTCAGAATACAGGTAATATTGCACGTACCTGTGCGGCAACGGGTAGCAGACTGCATATTGTCAAGCCGATGGGATTTGAAATAGACGATAAAAAGCTGAAAAGAGCCGGACTTGATTATTGGCATCTGCTCGGAGTAAAGTATTACGAAAATCTGGACGATTTTTTTGCTCAGAACATTGGTGGACGATACTTTTATTCAACAACCAAGGGATTGAATACATACTCCGATGTAGAATATAAAGACGGGGATTACATACTGTTTGGAAAAGAAACAAAGGGACTTCCCGAGGATTTGTTATATAAAAACAGGGAATACTGCATCAGAATCCCTATGATAAGCGAAGCCAGAAGCCTAAACCTGTCAAATGCGGTGGCCATAGTGGCGTACGAGGCGCTCAGGCAAACGAATTTTGCACAGCTGAAGTTTCGTGGCGAACTTACAAAATTTACATGGTAACAAGGAGAAAACTATGAAAAATATAAAAATTTTTGTTGATACAAGTGCGGATATTCCAAAACATCTGGCAGAAGAATATGACATTGATACAATAAACTTTATTTCCATATTCGGAGAAGATTCATATGTTGCCGGAGAAGAGCTTTCAAACGAAGAATTTTATAAAAAGCTGGCAAAATCGGAGGAAATACCAAAAACCTCACAGACCCCTCCGCATGTAATGCATGATACCCTTGCAGAGGCGGCTGAGGAATATGACAGTGTCGTTTATTTCACAATTTCATCAAAGGCAAGCGGGCAGTACAATAATGCACGCTTGAATGCACAGCAGATTATGGAAGAAAATCCAGATGCGGACATCAGAATAATCGATACAATGAGCTTTTCGGTTTATATCTGCGATACGGCTATTCATCTGCGCAAACTTTTAAGAGAGGGAGTCGGACTTGACGAAGCACTGGAAAAATGCAATGAATATATAAACAGCTGGTACTGCTATATACTTGTAGATACACTTAAATATCTTGAAAAGGGAGGCAGAATAACAAAAACAGCACTGATTGTTGGTAGTATTTTGGATATAAAGCCTGTTCTGACCGTAGCCAATGGACTTATAGAGCCGCTTGAAAAAATCCGCGGGAAAAAGAAAATTTACAATAAATTGATTGACCTTATAAAGGAAAATCCCGAATTTGACGATGAAAAAAAGGAGTTTATTGTAATCGACTCAAAAAAAGAATATGGAGATAAGCTGACCGAAATTCTGAAAGAGGAGTTTGGCATAGAGGATATATATATGCGGTCTGAATTTGGACCAATAGTTGGAACGCATATTGGTGAGGGCGCGCTGGCGGTATTGTTTAGAAAAAAGGGATATGAAGTCTGAATAAAATTCCGCAGACACAGAAAGGAATGGATATTAAAATGAAATATATAGTTGTTTTAGGTGACGGAATGGCAGACTATGCCATAAGCGAATTCGGTGGAAAAACCGTGCTTGATGTGGCGAATAAGCCGAACATGGATTATATGTCAAGGCACGGCGAGTTGGGAATGGTAAAAACCGTACTCGACGGGATGAAGCCGGGCAGCGATGTCGCAAATCTGTCTGTAATGGGTTATGATACAACAAAATGCTATTCGGGCAGATCTCCGCTTGAGGCGGCAAGCATCGGGGTCAAGCTTAAAGATAATGACGTAACATTTAGGACAAATCTTGTAACTCTTTCGGATGACGAGCCGTATGAAAACAAGACTATGCTTGACTATTCTGCAGGTGAAATTTCATCCGAAGAAGCAAAACAGCTGATAGAAGCCGTAGAAAAGAATATGCACACCGATAAAATACATTTTTACAGCGGTGTAAGCTACCGACATTTGCTGGTATGGGAGGACGGTAGCCTTAATGTTGAGTTAACTCCGCCGCACGATATTTCGGATAAGAAGATAGCCGACTATCTGCCAAAGGGTGAAAACAGCGAAAAGCTGATTAATATGATGAAAAAATCGGTTGAGATTCTGAAAAATCATCCTGTAAACAAAAAACGCATTGCTGAGGGCAAGAACCCGGCAACTTCAATCTGGGTATGGGGCGAGGGATCAAAGCCGCAGCTTGCGAAATTCTATGATAAATTCGGACTTAAGGCAAGCGTTATTTCTGCCGTTGACCTGATTAAGGGAATTGCAAAATGCGCGGATATGAAATCAATTAACGTAGAGGGCGCAACCGGAAACTGGGACACAAACTTTGACGGCAAGGCTAAAGCCGCTCTTGATACGCTGACGAAAGACGGAGCAGACCTTGTTTACATACATATGGAGGCTCCGGACGAATGCGGTCATCAGGGCAATGCCGCAAAGAAGAAGCTTTCGGTCGAGCTGATTGACGAAAAGGTAGTCGGATTTTTGCGTAAAAAGCTCGGTGAAATGAACATCGACTACAAAATGCTTATTTTGCCTGATCATCCTACGCCTATAAGCCTTAAAACTCACGTCAGTGACCCTGTTCCTTACGTTATATACGATTCGCGAAGGAATATGCAGACAAATCTTGACTATAACGAAGCAAACGGCAAAAAGACCGGCATCTATATCGATAAGGGTCATGACTTGATGAGGCATTTTATTGAAAAATAGAGGGTGATTCTTTGAACAACAAAAAAAACACCTTAAAGATTATTGTCTTTTCACTTCTAGGTATTGCGCTGATGGTGGGAACAATAGATGCTCTGCCTTTGGTAGTGAGATTTTTAAGAAGAGCTTTGGTCATATTTCTGCCATTTATAATCGCATACATTTTGTCACTGCTTGTAAATCCCATGGCGGATGGATTGCAAAAGCGTTTTCATCTACCGCGCGGTGTTTGTGCGATTTTGGTTATGGTTTTGACTGTGGGATTTGCCGGAGGTATAATTGCCGCTATAATATGGAAAATTGTTGATGAAATACGTAGTATTTATGATAACTTTCCGGTAATTTACCAGAATATTCGCAATACATGGCTGACTATATCGGATAATTTGTCAAATATTCGTGCATTATTGCCTGAAAATATTCAAAGCGTCATAGACAGCTTTTATGAACAGGCAATGCAGTGGGTTGCTGACTTTGCAAAAAATGCCCAAATAGTAGAATCGGCAGGGAACGTTGCGAAAAAGCTGCCTAGTATATTTATAACATCTATAGTTTTTTTGATTGCGCTTTATTTTATGGTTGCGGATTCGGACACAGTTTCGTTAGCTGTAAAAAAACCACTGTCAAAGCGTTTTGTCGATCGCGTATCTAAGCTTAAATTCGAGATTAAGCACTATGTAGGCGGATATGTTAAGGCGCAGCTGACTATAATGTGCATCACATTTCTTATTCTGCTTATAGGACTAAATATTTTGAATATAGAATATGCTCTTTTGATAGCACTCGCAACGGCATTTGTCGACGCGCTGCCGTTTTTTGGCAGCGGAACGGTGCTTTTACCATGGTCTGTCATAAATTTTATATCGGGCAAACCAAAGCTCGGTATCGGACTTTTGATTATCTATTTTTCGGTAATGTTGATGCGTCAGATGATTGAACCGAAACTTATAGGAAAAAATGTCGGTATGCATCCACTTCTTACATTGCTTTCTATGTATGTCGGATACAGGGTTTTGTCAATCGGTGGAATGATTTTAGGACCTTTGATTCTTATGTTTGCAATAAGCCTATATAAGGTAGGTTTGTTTGATGATATTATAGAATTTTTCAAAAGACTGTTTTTGAAAATTAATCGGGAAATTCAGGATATCAAAGCTTCATTAAATAATAAAGGAGATTAATAATGGGAAAAAAATTTTATGTTACCACCGCGATTGCGTATACCTCGCGCAAGCCGCATATCGGCAACACATACGAGATTATTCTGACAGATGCTATAGCACGATTCAGACGCTTTTTGGGTGATGATGTGTTCTTTCTTACCGGAACGGACGAGCACGGCCAGAAAATTCAGGAAATTGCCGAAAAAGAGGGCATAAATCCAAAAGAATATGTTGATCTTATAGCAGGGCAGATACGCAATATTGCGGATATGCTTAATATCAGCTATGATAAATTTATAAGAACTACCGACGACTACCATGTCGAGGCGGTTAAAAAGATATTTAATAAGCTGTACGAACAGGGAGATATATATAAATCGGAATATGAAGGCTGGTACTGCACTCCGTGCGAGTCTTTTTGGACAGAAACGCAGTTGGTTGACGGAAAATGCCCGGATTGCGGCCGCGAAGTGAAAAAGACCAAAGAAGAAGCGTATTTCTTTAAAATGAGCAAGTATCAGGACAGACTGATGCAGTATATTGAGGAACACCCCGATTTTATTCAACCCGAGTCACGCAAAAAGGAAATGGTAAACAATTTTCTGAAACCAGGACTTCAAGATTTGTGCGTTTCTAGAACAAGCTTTACGTGGGGCATACCGGTTGATTTCGATCCCAAACACGTAATTTATGTTTGGATAGACGCATTGTCAAACTATATCACGGCTCTCGGATATTCACCGGATAAAAAGGGCGAACTGTATAATCAATATTGGCCGGCTGATGTTCATATAATCGGAAAGGATATTCTGCGTTTTCATACTATTTACTGGCCGATTATGCTTATGGCGCTTGGTGAGCCTTTGCCAAAGCAGGTATTCGGACATCCGTGGATGCTTTTCGGTGAAGAAAAAATGTCAAAATCTCGCGGAAACGTTATTTATGCCGAAGATTTGGTGCGCCGTTTCGGAGTGGATGCGGTAAGATACTATTCACTGCACGAAATGCCCTTTGCCCAGGACGGAAACATAACATACAACACATTTATTTCCAGATACAATTCTGACCTTGCAAACACGCTTGGGAATCTTGTGAACCGTACCGTTGCAATGATAAATAAATATTTTGACGGTGTTATAGGTGATAATTCTGCCACAGGCGAGTTTGACGATGATTTGAAGAACATGTGCGAAAATGCCGTATGCAATGTTGTTAAAAAGATGGAAACATGGCATATTGCTGACAGCCTTGACGAGATATGGAAAATTGTAGACAGAGCGAACAAGTATATTGATGAAACAACTCCGTGGGTTCTTGCGAAGTCTAACGAAACCTTGCCGAGATTAAAGGCGGTGTTATATAATTTGGCAGAAGCAATAAGGATTATCGCAGGACTTTTGCAGTCATTTATGCCTGCCACGGCAAAATCAATTGCAGAGCAGATAAACGCCGAAGATATTTCGTATGAAAGCATAAAAAAATTCGGCGGCACAAAGCAAGGAACGAAGGTCGGCACTCCCAAACCGCTTTTTGCGCGTATTGATGCAGAAAAAATGTTGGAAGAAATTGCGTCTGAAAGTGAAGAAAAAATAAATATTGCGCCCTTTAAGGATTACTGCGAATTTAATGACTTTGAAAAATTAGATATTCGTATCGGTAAGGTTATAGAATGTGAAAAGGTAAAAAAATCCGAAAAGCTTTTGCGCTTTATTCTTGAGGTTGGCAGTGAAACACGACAGATTGTGTCTGGAATCGCAAAATATCATAATCCGGATGAGCTTATCGGAAAAAATGTTATTTTTATCGCGAATTTCAAACCGAGAAAAATTATGGGGTTGGAATCACAGGGGATGATTCTTTCAGCAGAATTTGACGGTAAATTAACTGCGCTTACTACAGTTAAAGACATTCAAAGCGGTGCAGAAATTGTCTGATTTATAATTAATATTAAGAAAGGATATATATTACCTATGAAGATGAAAAACTTGCTGGTGCCTACGCTTAGAGAGGTGCCGGCAGAAGCAGAAATAACAAGCCATAAGCTGATGTTAAGAGCAGGATACATAAGGAAACTTGCGGCAGGAATATATTCATATCTTCCGCTTGGACTGCGCTCGCTTAAAAAGGTTGAGCAGATTGTCCGCGAAGAAATGGACGCTGCCGGCGCACAGGAGCTACTGATGGCTGCGCTTTTGCCGGCGGAAGCATATCAGGCTTCGGGCAGATGGGAGGTTTTTGGACCCTCGATGTTCAAGCTAAAGGACAGAAACGACCGAGATTTCTGCCTAGGACCTACACATGAGGAGTTGTTTACACAGACTGTTATAGACGAGGTGCGTTCTTATAAGGAATATCCGATGACTTTGTATCAGATTCAGACAAAGTACCGTGACGAAGGACGTCCGAGATTCGGACTTATGCGCGGAAGAGAATTTATAATGAAGGATGCATACAGCTTTGATCTTGATGAGGCGGGACTTGATGTTTCATACAAAAAAATGTATGACGCATATTGCAGAATTTTTACAAGACTTGGGCTTGATTTTACGATAGTTGATGCAGATTCCGGAGCTATGGGAGGAAGTGGAAGTCAGGAATTTATGGTAAAATCTCCTGTTGGCGAAGATGGAATTGCATACTGCGATGCATGCGGATATGCAGCAAACTATGAAAAGGCGGAATGTGTTCCCCAAGAAAAGAATTGTGGAGAAACCGAGCTTCAGCTCGAAAAGGTGGAAACTCCCGAAGTCCATACGATTGAGGAGCTTGTTGAGTTTTTAAAAACCGAGCCGTATGTGTTTGCAAAAACAATCATCTATAAGGCTGATGACAAGTATATTGCAGCCATGGTGCGAGGCGACAGGGAAATAAACGAGGTTAAGCTTAAAAACCTTGTCGGATGCACCGATGATCTTGAACTTGCCGAACCGTTTGCAGTTCGCGAGATAACTCATGCGCAGGTAGGCTTTGCCGGACCTATTGGACTTGATATTCCGGTTTATGCAGACCTTGAGGTTATGCGGATGAAGAACTTTATAATCGGCGCCAACGAAACAAACTATCACTATAAAAACGTTAATGTACACCGCGACTTTGAACCGACGGTGGTGGCCGATATAAGAACAATAACCGACGGAGACGTCTGCCCGAAATGCGGAAAGCCCATAAAGACGGCGCAGGGAATAGAGGTAGGACATATTTTCAAACTTGGTACAAAGTACTCCGATGCACTGGGACTTACCTATCTTGATGAGACGGGTAAGCCAAAGGTTGTTGTTATGGGCTGCTACGGCATAGGCGTTACAAGATGTCTTGCTGCGGCGATAGAACAGGGAAATGACGAAAACGGAATGATTTTGCCGGTTGCAATAGCACCGTTTGAGGTTATCGTAATCCCTGTAAATGCAAAAAATGAAGAACAAATTAAGCTTGCGGAAGAGATATATGAACAACTGAAGAAAAAGGGTATAGATGCTCTGCTTGACGACCGCGAAGAACGTGCCGGCGTAAAATTCAAGGACGCAGATTTGATAGGAATACCACTTCGTATAGTGGCAGGTAAGAAATCTGCTGAAAATATTGTTGAATATAAACTGAGAAACGACGATTTACCATTGGAATTACATGTGGGGGAAGCTGTTGAAGCTGCTGTAAAATTTATTACTGAAAACAGATAATTATAAAAATAAAAAACTTTGGGGGCGCTGTATGATATTACATCTAAAAAGTAAGCGAAAATATCTTCTGGCATTGGCCGATGCAGTTGTAATTGCTTGTTCGTGTCTGCTATCCTATTTTTTGATAACGGCATTTTTGGAATCTGATGCCTCAATTATAATATCCCTAAATATTTGGTCTGTTCTGCAACATTCGGCAATACTGCTTTTGTGCAACCTTATCGGCTTGTTTGTATGCAGAGTTTACCAAAATATTTGGCGATATGCGACAATAAAGGACTTTTCAGGATGTATATGCGGAATTGTGTTCGGTACATTAACATATTACATAGTGACCTTGGTATGTAGAATGGAATCGTTTGATATATACACTATGATGAGCAATATGTTTTCAATGCTCGGAATAATTATTTTGCGTGGTTGCTATTATTATATGTACAGCAGAATCAGCCAAGAGGGAGAAGTTGACCGCCATCGCACTCTGATTGTAGGGGCAGGACGCGCCTGCAACAAGATTCTGCTGGAAATGCAGGATGCCGGAAGCAAGTACAAAGCTGTCGGAATTGTAGATGATGACCCATCAAAGCAAAAAAGATGTATTCGTAATGTGCCCGTACTCGGAAAAATAAAGGATATTCCTAAACTTGCTGAGCAGTTACATACAGAAACAATTCTTTTTGCAATACCGTCCTGTACGGCGGAAGAGAAAAGACGTATTTTAAATATATGCTTTGAAACTGTGTGTGAAGTAAAAACAGTACCTTACCTGCATGAGTTGGTTATGAATGCTGATCTTTTGGGTCAGGCACAGAGTATCAATATTGAGGACTTGCTCGGACGCGATGTTGTCAAGTTTGATGATTTTGCAGTAGGACAGATGATAACCGATAAAAAATGCATGGTCACCGGTGGCGGCGGTTCAATAGGCTCTGAGCTTTGCCGTCAGATTGCAAAATATAACCCCAAAAAGCTTATTATTGTAGATATTTACGAAAATAATGCCTATGAAATACAACAGGAACTTATGCGTGAATATTCGGACAAGCTTGATCTTGAAGTGCAGATTGCATCAGTGAGAGACTATGACAAAATGAAGCTGTTGTTCGAAGAATTCAGACCTGAGCTTGTTTTTCATGCAGCTGCGCACAAACACGTTCCTCTTATGGAAACAAACCCAGAGGAAGCAGTCAAAAACAATGTTCTCGGGACATTTAATACCGCAAGCCTGTCCAATGAATATAAGGTCAAAAAGTTTGTCCTTGTGTCTACCGATAAGGCGGTCAATCCGACAAATGTTATGGGTGCAACAAAGCGCTGCTGTGAAATGATTGCACAGTATTTTGCGCAAAAAAGCGATTTTACAGAGTTTGTCGCGGTTAGGTTTGGAAATGTTCTCGGCTCAAATGGTTCGGTAATTCCACTGTTTGAAAAGCAGTTGGACGCCGGCGGCCCACTAACGGTAACACATCCGGATATAATCCGATATTTCATGACAATCCCTGAGGCAGTTTCACTTATTCTGCAGGCGGGTACTATTGCACATGGTGGCGAAATTTTTGTTTTGGATATGGGCGAGCCGGTTAAAATTCTCTCACTTGCAGAAAATCTTATAAGGCTTCATGGAAAAGAGCCGTATACTGATATACAAATTAAGTTTACTGGTTTGCGCCCAGGAGAAAAGCTGTTTGAAGAGCTTCTGATGGATGAAGAAGGCTTGCGTGAAACCCCAAACCGAAAAATTTTCATAGGCAAACAGATTGAACTTGATGAAAAGGAATTTCTCAGAAATATTGAGCGTCTGCGCAACGTTGCAGCGGCCAACGATGCCGATGGTGTAGTCAGTGCACTTCGCGAAATAGTGCCAACTTTCAATCATGTTGTAATTAATAATTAAAAAAACCAAATTGTTGAGAATAATGGTTTGTTTTCAGTATAATAAATAAAAACAAGAGTTTTAAATATGCACCCATAGGCATCAGACTTTTGGGTGCATATCTTTTTAATTTTTTTACACTAAAATTTTATTATTTAATCAATCCACATTTTTCACCCCATACATTGTAGTTTTAGGTCTTATGTCCGTTTAGGGCAAGATATGCCGAGCATTTTGCATCAGCAAAATTTGAGAAATTTTTCTTGTGTGCCACAGAATATAGCAGTCCTTTGCCGCACTCCGTTGCAGAAGTCCTTCAAGAACTGCGTTTTCAACTACATATTTCCTTTGTATTACTATTGCCGCAGCAGTTCCAGAAGCTTCACCGGAAATAGTACAGGTCGCTATAACACATGACGAACTGAGCAACGCGCAAAACGGGAAATCATCACTTTAACCGTAAAATAGGAATGAGCATACGTAAATATATCACAAACGAGAAAATATCCGGGATAATAATGCAGAATGAATGCATGAAAAAATGTGGAGTCTTTCTCATTGACGATATGAAAAAATACGCAACATAATTACTTTACATAAATATCCGGTAATACCTCCGAGAATAATTCCGGATATGATTAATGCCGGCATATAGTAAAATACGGAAGTGCTTCCGAGTATAAGTGCCGCAACCGCAAGTTGTCCAATATTATGAAAAATACCTCCAAGCATACTGACTCCGATTATGCTGAAGTTTGCTTTTTGCCCTATTGACATTGCCAATACACTCAATATACCACCGCCGAGCGCATACATCATAACATTTATGCCGCTGAAAAGCAATGAGGAAACAACAACCTTTATTAGCATTATGAATATTGCAGTGGTTCTGTTCAGTCTGTACAGTGCTAACAGAATGACTATGTTTGAGATTCCGAGTTTTATGCCGGGAAGGGATATAAAAGGTGGAAAAAGGCTTTCTATATATCCAAAAATTATAGCAAGTGACGCGAGCATTGCGGCTGACGAAATGTTTTTGTACATTATCTCACCACCGAATCTATTTCCGAAGATTTTTCTACGCGGATAACGACTCCGTTAGGCAGACAGACTATGCTTTTTGAACTATCATGTATTTTACCTTGATGTATGCAGATTTTGTCCGGACAGGTAGAGGATTTCATATAAATTTCACCATTTTCGATAACGGCAATATTTGTGCCGTTAATATCTATTTCTATGTCTGTAGACATAGGGCACTCACGGTAAATTCTTCCGTTTACGGTGATTATAGCTTTTCCACTGCCGGACTGCGTAAAACGCTGAAATAAAAGACATATTACGGCAACAAAAATCCCTATAAAAACAATGAAAAAATCTTTTTTTTTCATAAAAACAAAAAACTCCCTTAAAGTTCACAATTTTTTCACAATTAATTCATATCAGTGACACAAAGCAATGTTATTATGTTATTGTAAGTTAATTACTTACAAATACCTTCCCCTTAATATTTTTTATGTAAAAAGTCGCGTCCGCACAGCGTGACTTTTTCTTTGCAAAAAATTACTGTCACTACATAAAAAGTACTCTATGTTTTTATATTATAATATTATTTTCCGTAAAATGCAACACAATAGCTATATAAATATTGACATGAAAAGTTATTTGGTGGTATAATCTATTGTGTGTTTTCAGTAAAAAGAAAGCGGAGGTACAGATTTTTGAAAAGAAAAAGAAAAACTAAGAAAAAGTTTTTTAATAAAAAGCACATTGCGATTTTCGGGATTTCACTTGCAGTGATATTGGCTGCCTTTGTTGTTATAATGGGAATGGGCGGACTCTTTCCGTTTGAATATGACAGTATAGAAGAAATTCTGGAACCTGTCGATAAGGCGACAGGCAAAGTGAACGCGCTTATTGTTGGAATTGAGGCATCCGGTTCGCATACAGATACAATAATGGTTGCTTCATACGATTTGGACGATAACACCGTCAACATTCTTTCTATTCCTCGTGATACAAGAATGTATATAGGAAATAAATATCAGAAAATTAATGCCGCACACGTTATAGCCGACAAAGGTGATTCCAAGGGCATAAACGGTACCATTGAAGCTGTCACACGGCTTACCGGAATACCAATTAACTATTATGTTGAGTTCAGCACATCGGCGTTCAGAGAAACTATAGATGCTCTCGGCGGAATTGACTTTTATGTGCCGCAGAACATGAACTATGACGATCCGGTGCAGAATTTGCATATTCACTTGTCTAAGGGATACCAGCATCTTGACGGAGACAAAGCGGAGCAGTTTGTGCGCTTTCGAAAATATCCGATGGGTGATATTGACAGGGTTGCCGCACAGCAGAGTTTTTTAAAGGCTCTTGCAGAGCAGAAGCTAAATGCAGGAATAATCACTAAAATTCCGGAAATATACACGGCTTTGCAAAAAAATATAAAGACCAATCTCACCATTTCCGATGTAACAAAATATGCCATAAATCTAAAAGATTTGACAAGCGAGAATATTCATATGTATTCCGTACCGGGTGTGTCGAACGGGACGGACTATGATGCTTCCTACTGGATTCCGGATATGACGCAGCTCGCAACACTGATTCAGGATACCTTCGGATATGATGCAAGCAACATAACAATTCATTCGGCTGACGGAAAAAGCCAGTCAAAGGACGTGAAAAAGAACAAAGCTACAGCAGCAAAAGAGAAAAATACAGTGAAAAACGAGGATAAAAAGTCTACCGAGAAACCAAAGGTTACTCACACTCCACAGCCAACGCATAAGCCGTCGTCCACGACTGAGACGACCAAGGCGCCGGAAGCTACCGCGCATCCACCTAAGGCGACACCTGTGCCCGAAAAGCCGATTGCCACAAAAACGCCGGAAGAAAAACCAAAAGAAACAGACTCTGCAACAGTAAAACGTCCCCCGGCAAACGTCGTCCAGAATGAAGATTAAGGAGAGGGTTACAAATTGAATAGGGCAAGACCGAAGAATAATAAGAGCAGCTCTTTGAGAGGCAGTGCAAAAAAATATACGCGTGATACGGAATATGAATATTCTTCTGATGTTCATATGATAAACAACGATACCGTATACGGACCGATTGTAAACCGGGTTTCTGAAAAAAAAACAAGACGTGTTAAAAGAATAAAGAAAAAGACAAATAGATGCAAAAAAAGAGTAAGCCGCATATTCAAAAAAATCTTTATATCTTTGCTGGCAATAATCATAATTTTGTTCACTCTAATGGGTTTTGGATTTTTTGACAGCGAAGACCTTTTGATGCCTCTTGAAAATGACAAGATAAATGTGCTGCTTTTGGGCGTCGATGAAGAAGGACTTCGCACCGATGCGATTATGGTTGCGTCATATGATGTGAAAAACGCTCAGGTGAATATGCTGTCGGTGCCGCGCGATACAAAGATTTATGTGAGCAATAGAAAGGTTACACGTAAAATTAATGAAATTCATGCATTGAGCAGCAAAAAACGAACAGGCGAGATCTTGGGTGCGGAAGCGAGTGCCCAGGCTGTTACTCAGCTTACCGGAATACCGATTAACTATTATGCCGAATTTTCTTTTTCGGCTATAGACCGCCTTTTCGATATTCTCGGCCCGGTTACATTCGATGTTCCGGATGTAGAGGGTAACGGCAGAGGAATGAACTATGACGACCCGGCTCAGAATCTTCATATACATCTGAAACCTGGTATGCAGGAGCTTGCCGGAAATCAGGTGCAGCAATTTTTACGTTACAGAAAGAGCAATTCAAAAAAATCCGACGGCAGCGATACTAGACGTGTAGAACGACAGCTGGAATTTGTAAAGGCTGTTTTTGACCAGAAGGTGAATCCTGACCTTTTCTTAAAGATGCCGAGCATAATGGGCCAGTTGACAAAGGAAATCAAGACGAACATATCTTTCGGAGATATAAAAAAGTATGCATTGAATATAACAAAGCTGACAAGCGAAAGCATACACACCTACAGTCTGCCGGGTGAAACAAAAACGATAAGCGGAGGTTCATACTATGTATGTAATCTTGAAGAAACCGCGGCAATGGTAAGAGAAACATTCGGATATGATGCATCGGAAATAACCGATAAAATGGATATTTCGGACGAGTTTTCACAAAAGGTGATAGTTGCCGGAAACATGACAAATAATAAATTAAAGAAAAAGGAAGAGCAAACCGCCGCGCCAAAGAGCAAAACCACCCAAAAGCCAAACTCTACCAAGGCTCCCGTGAAGTCACTTCCTCCCTCTAAGTCACCCGATGTGACAAAAAGCCCAACCAAGGCGCCTGTGGTCACAAAAAAGCCACAGGAAGTTGAAGAGGAACAGATTAAAGAAGAAAATTATTATTCGGAAATTGAATAAATTTTCAAAAAAAGGTTGAATTTTTTAGACATATGTGATATAATATAGAAAGTGAATAGTTTTTCTAAGAGTGGGTTGAAAAACCCACTCTTTAATTTTGAGAGGTGAACTTTTTGGCGAATAAAATTGAAACTCTTGCACTGGATTTGGGCGACAAAATTGCAGACTCTTTGGGTATGTCTGTTATTGATGCTGAATTTAAAAAAGAGGACGGGAAACAATTTCTGCGTATTTATATTGATTCTGCGGATGGCATAGGCATCGATGACTGCGAAAAATTCTCACGTCTTTTCAGTGACGCGATTGATGCGGAAGACCCTATTGAAAAGGAATATACACTTGAGGTGTCTTCCCCGGGAATTGACAGAAAACTGAAAAAAGATCGCGAGTTTAGGCATTATATAGGAAGAGAGGTCGATGTTAAGTTGTATAAAAAAATCGGCGGTTTCAAGGAATTTACTGGAATTTTAAAGGACTATAACGCTGGGACAGCGGTTGTTGACAAAAACGGTGAATCTGTTGAAATAAATACCAAAGAGGCAATTTATATAAGATTACATTTTGAATTTTAGAAAGGTTGGATTGAAAAATGAATGAAGAATTGTTAAGCGCGCTTGCCGACTTGTGCAAAGAAAAGGGGATAGATAAAGAAGTTATTCTTGATGCTTTGGAGGCTGCTCTGGTTGCGGCGTACAAGCGTAACTTTGCATCCGCCCAAAATGTTGACGTGCAGCTGGACAGAACAACCGGTCAGATTTCCGTATATGCACAGAAAGAGGTTGTTGACGAGGTATATGACGACCAACTTGAAATTTCTCTTGACGATGCAAAAAAGCTGAGCGGTGCATATGAAATAGGCGATATTGTAAATATAGAGGTTACACCGCGTAACTTCGGAAGAATTGCAGCGATGACCGCAAAGCAGGTGGTTACTCAGAGAATACGTGAGGCTGAACGCGGAATTATTTACAGCGAATATACGCAAAAAGAAAATGATATCGTAACCGGAAAAATAGAGCGTAAGGAACGCGGAAACCTGTTTGTTGATATCGGAAAAATAGAGGCTATGCTGCCGCTGAACGAGCAGGTGGCGGGCGAAGATTATGAAATCGGTCAGATGATCAAGTGCTATGTCAGTGAGGTCAGAAACGGTACAAAGGGCACACAGATTATTCTTTCAAGAACTCATCCGGGGCTTGTTAAACGCCTTTTCTTCCAGGAGGTTCCGGAAATTCAGGAGGGGTTAGTTGAAATTAAATCAATTTCGCGCGAAGCGGGCTCAAGAACAAAAATAGCCGTTTATTCACAGGATCCGGACGTGGATGCACAAGGCGCGTGCATAGGTCCTAAGGGTTTGAGAGTTCAGACTATAGGAGAAGAGTTGGGTGACGAGAAAATTGATATAATCAAATGGAGCGACAATCCGGTTGAATTTATTTCGGCATCGCTCAGCCCATCAAAAGTACTTAGCGTTGAACTTAATGAAGAGGATAAAACCGCAAAGGTTACCGTACCCGAATATCAGCTGTCGCTGGCAATTGGAAAATCGGGTCAGAATGTCCGCCTTGCGGCAAGATTAACTGGCTGGAAGATTGATATTTCGTCTGGTCAGGAATAATGTGAGGAATATTTGATTATGCATATACCGGAGCGAATGTGTATAGCTTGCAAGAAAATGAAACCCAAAAGCGAGCTTATAAAAATTGTTAAAAATCAAAACGGAATAGAACTTGACAAAGAGCAAAATAAGTTCGGCAGAGGTGCATATGTGTGTAAGGACGAGAAATGCATACGTTCTGCCGCAAAGCGCCGTGCTCTTTCAAGGCATTTTAAAATTCAGACAGACGCTGCGATTTATGAACAGCTGGTGGAGGTTTTAAATGATGAATAACGCTTTAGGTATGATAGGGCTTGCAAAACGAGCGGGTAAGGTCGCGACTGGCGAATTTCTGTGCGAGAAGGCGATTAAAAACGGACAATCTCGTTTGATAATAATTGCAAAAGACATTTCCGAAAATAGTAAAAAAGCTATCTGTGACACTTGTAATTATTATAAGGTACCGTATGTTTCCTACGGAACTGGAGATGAACTTGGGAGGTTTACAGGAACGGAGCAAAGATTGGTTGTTTCGGTGAATGATGATAATTTTAAAAGTGCAATTTTATCTAAATTAGAAAGGATTGATGAATAGTATGGCAGAAAACGGAATTAAAGTAAGTCAGATTGCCAAGGACTTGAAAGTAACCGGCAAGGATATAATAGAAAGATTAGCAGGCTTCGGAATCAGCTTAAAAAGCACTTCAGTACTTAATGAAGAACAGTTGGGACTCATATTTGATATATATACTCAGCTGCATGATGTTGGCGACGCGCCGATAATAAAGCCGGAGCCTAAGTCTAAAGAAAAGAAAGAGGAAGAACCGAAAGTACGTGAAGAACAAACAGAGCAAAAAGAAGAAAAAGCTTCAGAGCA
>JAQXIJ010000002.1 GCA_029007725.1 Bacillota bacterium
CACGCGGCGTTGCTGCGTCAGGGTTTCCCCCATTGCGCAATATCCCCCACTGCTGCCTCCCGTAGGAGTCTGGGCCGTGTCTCAGTCCCAATGTGGCCGATCAACCTCTCAGTTCGGCTACTGATCGTCGACTTGGTGGGCCGTTACCCCACCAACTATCTAATCAGACGCGAGTCCATCCATAAGCAATAAATCTTTCAATATTTAGGGATGTCCCTTTATATCAATATGCGGTATTAGCACACTTTTCAATGTGTTATCCCCCACTTATGGGCAGGTTACTCACGCGTTACTCACCCGTCCGCCGCTAAGCTTCCTTGTCTTCCCCCCGAAGGGTTCAGTCAATTGGCTCCGCTCGACTTGCATGTGTTAGGCACGCCGCCAGCGTTCGTCCTGAGCCAGGATCAAACTCTCGATAAAATTGGCTATATTCACGCTTTCGCGCTTATATACTTCTTTATCAGAACTTGTTAGCTCTAACTTTGTACTTTTCAAGTACCACTGACTTTAAATTTCGTTTCCGAATTTCTGTCATAAAAAAACTCATAGTTTTCTTTAGTAGATTTCTCTACTGACAAGAACTCTGCACTGTTTATTTTTCAATGTTCAACCGCTGCCTCAAGCGACAGCTTATTTATATTACCACATCCAAACGTGTTTGTCAATACCTTTTTTTATCTTTTTTCGATTTTTTTAATTCCGGTATCGCCCGCTCGTTTGGACAGCTTGTTCATTTTACTACCTTTTTCTCCTTTTGTCAATACCTTTTTTTATTTTTTTATATTATAAAAAGTTTTACAATATGTGCGAAAGTCAAAAACCCTCAAGCAGTACCACCTGTGCGAGAGGCAGCTGCCTCTCGCACATTATTTTTTGCCAAAAAAAAGGAAAGGAGGACAACCTTATTACTTGCAGATATTTTTCCTACGGGGGACAGGAAACACTTTGAGGAACAGTACAACTCAGGTGCAGCCCTGCCAGATATTGCGGACACACTTGGCGTGCATATCAGCACCATCTACCGATAACTTAACCGAGGCGGCACGGTCGAAATTGATGCCAATGGGCGTGCCGGATATTATGTAGAGCTCGCACAAAAAAATATGCTGGAAAGCCTTAAAAGGCGAGGCAAAAGACAAGGAGACACAAAACAAAATGAATGAGTTGCAATCATTCATTAATGCGGAGTTTGGCGAGATACGCTCAATTACTATTGAAAATATCCACTATTTTGTTGGCAGAGATGTTGCAAGCATTTTGGGCTATTCCAACACAAGGGATACCTTGGCAAAGCGGGTTTACAGTGAGGACAAACTCACAAGGAAAGCGGTTTATACATTTTGATACTTACAAGCAAGCTGCCATCCGCAAAAGAGTTTAAGCGTTGGGTTACATCAAGTGTTTTGCCTATGATACGCAAAACCGGTGTTTATTCTGTCGGTATGGTTTTGAAAAACGATGACACCGTTGCACCGATGCGGTTGCTTTCCCTGGATGATTATTTATCTGCCGCTCGATTGATAGCAACCTGCAAGAGTGAACGCCTGGGAATTGTGCTTGCCCTGCTTTCAAAAGGCAGCCGGGGTATTCCGCAGATTGCATCCGCACACCTTTAAGACAGGACACATCGGATATTGCCGAAAGAATTACACGAGTGAGATCAAAAACAGGCATAAACCTACAAGAGCTCGGAAAAGAACTTGGTATAAGTGTTGAGGGTTTGCGTTCTCACGAAACCAGGCGGCGTTTTCCAAAGCAAGACAGGTACACCTTCATCGTAATGCTGTTAAACAACCTTGAGGAAACAGCCGAAAAGGATGATAGCGAACAATACCCTACGAACAAAAAAGAGCCAAAGAGCGTGAGCTTGCGGCTATGCGGAAACGCCGAATACAAAGACGTAATAACTGCATTGCTTGGCTCATTCTTATTGGCGGTGTGCTTGTTATATTTGCTCTCGTACGCTGTTTGGGTGGCACCTAACGAGCCACGCACAAAAAAGACAAGCTACACCTACAATCACAGTGTATCCTTATATTAAGGATTGTAACGAGCAACCAACCTCAAAGGTACTTGATCTTACAAATGCAACCAAAACTGCAAAGGGCGTGCCGGAATTGTCGCTTGATTACGATCTACAAATGGCTATGTATGATAGCTGCCAAAAGTATGATGTACCCTTTGTGTTGGCACTTGACGTGGCAGAAAAGGAAAGGAAAGCGGCTTTAACCTGTATGCAGCGAGCAAGACAGACGATCACGGCATTATTGCAAATTAACCGCTGCAATTTTGAGTACCTACGCAACAAGGAAATTTATCCCCTTACTTAAGAGGGCAACATTGAGACAGGCATAATGTTCCTCGGTGAAAATTTAACCCTTTACAGAGATTAGGAGCTCGCAGTTATGGCTTATAACTGCGGCCGCACTGGAGCCAAAAGACTTTGGGACGCCGGTACATACAGCACAGCATACTCAAGAGCTGTTATGGAGCTATACAAAAAAATGGCTCGGTATGCTGGAGGATAAATAATGGCTTATTATAATAATTGCCCGGATTGTGGTGCAAACCTTGATCCCGGCGAAAAATGAGACTGTCAAACAAATAAAAATTATATATAGGTGATTGTAAAATTGAGTTATTGCAGCAAGGTATAAATCGGCTTTGATAGTAAGTGTGTTGTGTGTTCTTATGCAATCGAAATGCTGTATAAGGAACACAGGGGCAAAAAACAAAACCTCGCTACACATATACTTATGTTGACGGACGATGTTATTATTTTTGCAGCATAAAAAGCACAATGCAAAAGCCGCAGACAAATCTATTGAGGAGTTTATGCTTACACGCCTCGGCTTGCATATCAAGCCAAACCACAATATTAAACGGACGGAAAAAAGCCTCCGGATATGATGGGATTTGTGGTCATCAAAGATCAAACCACAATAAGATCCCGCACCTTTGTACGAGCTCGTCGTGCCCTTTTGAGAGCGTGGCGCCGTATGTTAGCATGGTTGCCCATATATCTGCAAAATGCCCGGAGGATCGTTTCTTAACGTGGGTATTTTAAGCACAAAAACTCACAACATATTGCAAAGGCGTTGCACCTTAAATCCATGCATCGTGCGGCAAGAAAAGTAATAAGCAAATTTGTGAAAGGAGCATACGACAATAGTAACGAAAGCGTATTTTAAACGGCTCTATACCAAGTATATAAACGATAAGACCAATCAGGCGGTTGCAAAAAACGTTGTGCAGGCTGTTGAGTAGATTTATAAGGATATGCACTGTGAGGAAAAGCTCAACAAAGCCCTTGAGGCGGCATCGGAAATGCTTGCAGAAAAAGGTAATTACCATTACTGATCTTGAGATGCGTATGCTGATCGAGGCGGCGCTTGCCGAATTTAACAAATTGTAATACCAAACAACCGCAGTATAAAAGCCTTTTACACCCTTTTCTTATAATCTTAAATTTTTATGTATAGAGGGTAAAACAGGGATCACAGAGAGGAATTTTACCGCACACCTGCCTTTTTGTACGCAAGTACGCATACAATGTAAGAAAGCACATGGAGAGCCGCAAAGCTTTCTAGGTGCTATTTCATTTTATTGGTTGTTTTCATATTTATCAATATATGCTTTTACCTTTTCGATTAAAGCATAGTACTCATCCATAAACATAAATGTGAGCTCTGCTTTTTCAAGCTCCATAAGCATTTTTATATAGCGGTTTAGTTTGCCCTTGTCTGTTTTCAAAGCATACGCTTTATAAATGCCGTCCGTTTCATAATCGTGCAGTACACGCACCTTGTTTCACCACTACCGATCAGGATATTATTGACAAGTTGGAAAGCGTACCGAGCAAAGCCGGTTATATTAAAAGCCTTATCCGTACTGACATAGCCGCAAGTACACGAAAGCAAACAGAATACATACCCGTAGGCAGCACAATGAGGCATTATAAAACACTTACTTGGAATGATAGATTACAAATAGAGACTTGGCTGCGTGTGAAAACGCCCATAAAAATTATAGCCGAGCAGTTGGGCGTGCACATCAGTACCATATACCGTGAGATCAAGCGTGGTGAATACTAACACCTTAACACCGACTGGACAACGGGAAAACGGTACAACCTCGAAATATCCGAGCAGAAAAAGCAGGAATTTTTAAGGGCAAAAGGCAGAGATCTTAAGATCGGCAATAATATGGAGTACGCTGATTATCTGGAGTACAAGGTTGCTGTTGATAATAAGCCCCTGGTGCTATCCTCGGCGAAATAAAGCGTAAGGGCTTAAAATTCAATACATCTATTTCAAAAACTACCTTTTACAGATATGAAAGCGGTGTTTTCCTCACCATAACCAATAAGAGCCTGCCGGTTAAAAGGAATAAAACCGAGCACAAATATGATAAGATGCAACGAGCTAAACGCCCGCCAAAGGGTGATGGCATAGAAAAACCCCAGAGGAAAATTCCGAGCGTGTAACCTTTGGGCATTGGGATATGGATTGTGTGTAGGGCAAAAAGGGTACCAAGAAAACCCTCCTTGTACTTACTGAACGCAAAACCCGCAACGAGATCATCCGCATTATGCAGAACAAAACCGCCGCCAGCCTTGTTAAGGCTCTTAACGCACTTGAACGGGAACACGGTCCGGAGCTGTTTGCCCAGGTGCTCCGACCATTACCGTTGACAATGGCTCCGAGTTTTCCGACTTTACCGGAATTGAACAAAGCTACATTCTTTCTGGATGCAATCGCACCAAGTTATACTTTTGACACCCATACAGCTCGTACGAGCGTGGATCCAATGAAAACCAAAACAAAATGGTACGCCGCCATTACACCAAAGGTTATGATTTCACCAACACAACACCCACCGAAATACGCAAACTTGAAAAATGGATCAATAACTACCCACGGGAAATTTTTGATTATTATACCTCTGCTGACCTGTACGAGGCCTGCCTTAACAGCCTTATGATCGTGTAATTGCACAACAAAAAGACTATTTCTTTGTGCACTTTTCACAAACTTTGCAGATTTTCGTATTTTTTCGCAGAAACTACTTGACTTTACAATTTTTTTGAGATTTTTTGAAAAAATGTGCCATCACTGCTCGAAAAAACGCAATTTTTTCATTTATATTTTGCCTTCTCACTTGCCTTACACAATACTTTCTGTACTTTTTGTCATTACACGAAACATATTCCTTTTCGCGGTAAAAGCCTTCAACCAAAGCCAGAATATCTTCATTTTTGACACCGCTCTCACGATTGCACTGATTATCACCGCGCATAATATATCCCTTTTTCCCCACTCCGATCACTCTGTGTATCACAAACTGACCGTTTTTTCTTCTGTAGAGAGGCAAATCATATTTTTTCAGTTTCACCGGAGCCTTTACAAGAACGACCGTATCCTTTCCTTCACGAATCATAGGAAGCATACTCCTTCCTTTAGGTCCGAAACGTACTTTTTTCCCAAGTGCAATCTGCTCATGCATAAAGGGCCACATATCCGCAAGACGCACTTCGTTTACATTACTCATTAATTACCAACAGCTTTCCTTCGTCAAGTTTTTTAAGAAAATTTACTATATCCTCTTTTGCAGTTTCCTCGTCAACGTCATATTCCGCCATAACATTTGACAAAAGCTGTTCCATCGTAGTGCCCAATTCAAGTATTTTCCACAGAAAAACTCCCACTTCATTATTTATTGTAATGAGCCCGTTAAAGTCAATAGATTCGTCTTCAACTCCGATTACAAGATAATTGCCGGCAACTTTCCGCAAAATAAAGCCGTCTTTAATTTTAATCGAATCTGTTTTTTTCACAATTTTCATATTATACCACCTTTACATATTATTTGAAAAAAATTTTTTCAACAGTAACTCCGTCAAGACGTGCTATTTCGTCCGACATTTTTTCGATAACCGATTTCGGTGCATCGATAATAATGCTCAAAACAGAAACCTCTCTCTCATTAAGCGGAATTCCCTGCCTGCACAAAATATCCTCTCCGTAATTATGCAGCACCGCATTCATTTCATCTACAGAGCGAAATTGTTCTACCTTAATACCCACTATTCCAATCACATTATTTTCCATATAGTCATCTCCCTAATTTAATATATTTGTAATATATTTCTCTACAACAAAAAATTACAGATATATTATATGTGGTTTAGTTATTATAACATACATAAAAATATAATTCAACAAAAAAGAGATTGTTGGCAATAAAAATTTTGACTTTTTGTATATATTATGTTATTATCCTATAGTAAAGGAGCAATACTATGAGAATACTTGGAATTGATTTTGGTGACGCACGTGTGGGAATTGCCGTAAGCGACATTATGTGTTGGACGGCACAGGGTGTAAAAACCATCCCAAACCGCGGTATTAACAATCTGATATCTGACATTGCAAAGGTACTTGACGAGTACAAGCCTGAAAAAATTGTTATAGGCATCCCTAAAAACATGGATGGTTCTCTCGGCTTCCGCGCATATGCAACAAAAGAATTTGCCAAAGACCTGAAAACCGTATACGGCGGTGAAATAATTTTTTGGGACGAGCGGCTGACGACAGTCGGCGCGACACGCTTTTTAAACGAAACCAACACACGCGGTAAAGCGCGCAAAAAGGTGCTCGACACGGTTTCTGCCTGTCTTATACTTGAAGGTTATCTGAACAGTTTAAAAAATTAGTTGACAATATTTGTTTAATATATTACAATTATTAAGACACATATTAATTGTCACAGGTGAAATACTAACTGCATATAAGGAGAATGACATGGAAGACAATATTATTATTTTAGAGGACGAAAACGGCAACCCGATTGAGTTTTTACCGCTCAGTGTATATGAATTCAAAGACAAAATATACTGTGCGCTTACAGAAGTCACAGAGGACGGTGAAGAGGAATCGGACGAGGTTGTCATCATGCGCATTGAGGGTGAAGGCGATGATGCCGAGTTGCATATGGTTGAGGACGAAAAAGAGCTTGAAGCGGCATTTGATGAATTTGTACGTATAGATAGTGAAGCGTCAGAAGAATAATTTTTTAATTTTTTTCAAAAAACTATTGTCATATGCCTTGGTATGTGGTAATATATTTACAGAGAAACCCTGCAATTCTCGTATACAACCTTTATTTTTTACCAACACTTCTTATAAGGGATTTCTACTCTTTTTGCGGCGTATACGCCTCCTTTCCTTCGGGACTGCCAGTGGACATATAATGCAAAAAGGTGATTACCCACCTGCTTATGCAGGTAAGAAATCAGGTTTTATCTACGGTCTGTGCGGGGAATCAATTTAAAAATCAGAGAGTGTCTCTCAAATTTTAAAGGTTCAGCTTTTTGCCAAACCTTTTTCATGCAAAAAACTCTGTCTCAATACGAAACAGAGTTTTTTCTATGAAAATTTTATCTTTGCTGTGCCTTGTTCTTAAATTCCAAATCTTTAGTAATTTTCTTGAATACCTTGTTAATCTCTTCGTTGGTCAGACTGCGTTCGGGATCTCTGAAGGAAATGGCAAACGCAACGCTCTTTTTACCATCGGGTATCCTTTCTCCCTCATAAACGTCAAACAGTTTTATTGAGTCCAAAAGCTTTCCCGAAGCCTTTACTATTGTTGCTTCAAGGTCACCGACAGCGACGGTCTTGTCAACCAAAATTGCAATATCCCTTTCAACTGCCGGGAATTTCGGCAACGGCTTAAACTTAACGCTCCTGTTTATATTGTTAAAGATTTTAATCAAATCTATTTCCGCAACATAGCATTCGGTATCGATATCGAAATTATTAGCAGCATCCGGATGAATTTCGCCCATAACTCCTGCCGGCTCGCCGTTAATTAAAATTTCCGCAGTTCTGCCTGGATGAAATGTAGGATTATCGGTTACCGCGCGATAGGTTACATTGCTTACGTTTATTCCGGCAAGCACCGCTTCAACAGCTCCCTTTATATCAAAGAAATCTATACCCTTGCCGTACATACCTATAGTAAGCTTTTCCTGTTCATCAGGGAGTTTCCCGGCTTCTGTCGGAATAAACACTTTGCCTATTTCAAACAGCTTTACCGCTTCATTCTTGTGGCTGTAATTATATGCCATGGCGGTAAGCATCGATGAAATTGTCGTTGTACGCATAATTGAAGTATCCTCGCCGAGAGGATTTGAGATTTTTATAACATTGCGCATCGGACTGTCAGCCGGAAGACGCAGTTTATCAAATTCGCCGGGGCTTCTGAAAGTATATGTGCAGATTTCATTCATTCCCTGAGCAACAAGGACACTGCTTATGTCATCTCTGCAAATCTGAAGCGGTGAACGCTTTCCTTCTGTAGCCTCTCCGCTCAAAGGCGTCGCAGGAATTTTATCATATCCATAGAATCTTGCAACCTCCTCGGCAACATCGGCTTCACATTCTATATCCGGTCTAAAGCTCGGCGCAGTCAGTTCCATTTTTTCCATGTCAACGTCAAATTCTATTGTACGCAGGTATCCAGCCATTTCTTCTGAAGAAATGTCAATTCCCAAAAATGCATTGATTTTTTCCGGTCGGAATTTAAGCGTCTTCGGCTGCTTAATGTTCCCCTTTATATCAATCATTCCTCCGACAACCTCTCCGCAGCCGAGCTGTTCAACCAATTCGCAGGCACGCTCAAGTGCCGGAATTGTGTTGTTTGCATCAAGACCTTTTTCATATCTTGACGAAGCTTCGGTTCTCAATCCGACCTTTTGCGCAGTCAGTCTTACAGTTACCGCATCAAATGTGGCAGACTCAAAAACAACGGTTGTCGTATCATCCTTAACCTCAGAGTTGAAACCACCCATAACACCTGCGATTGCAACTGACTTTTCTCCGTCGGAAATAACAAGGTCATTGTGATTTAACTCTCTGTCCTGTTCGTCAAGGGTTTTTATGATCTCTCCGTCCCTTGCGTCGCGGACAACGATTTTGTTTCCACTCAAATCTCTTAAATCAAACGCATGCATTGGTTGACCGTATTCAAGCAGAATGTAGTTTGTTATATCAACAATGTTGTTTATCGAACGCACACCGCAGGCTTTAAGTCGATGCACCATCCATTTCGGTGACGGTCCGATTTTAACATTTTTTATCATTTTTGCACTGTAGCGTATACACTTTTCCGGACTTTCAACCGTTACAGACAGAGTATCGGCAATATTTTCACTGTTTTCGCTGAATTTCGGATGCGGGACTGAGAACGGACGCTTAAAGGTCGCAGCTGTTTCCCTTGCGAGTCCGATAACGCTGAAGCAATCCGGTCTGTTTGATGTTATTTCGTATTCAATTACCTCATCATTAAGACCGAAAACATCTCTTATATCCACTCCGATCTTTGTGTTGTCAGGCAGAATCAGAATACCATATTCCGGTTTCCGGTCAAGGTCCGATTCAGACAGTCCGAGTTCTTCGTGAGAACAGAGCATACCACAGGACTCAACTCCACGGAGTTTTCCGGTTTTTATGTGTACTCCTCCAGGCAGATAAGAATCGTTCTTTGCAACTGGAACTATCTGACCTACCTTTACGTTCGGCGCGCCGGTTACAATCTTAAGCACCTCATCTCCAACATCAACACGGCAGATTACCATATGGTCGGAATCCGGATGCTCGGTTATTTCCAAAATTTTTCCTGTAACGACATTTTTAATATCCTTGCCCATGTTTTCAATTGTTTCAACCTTGGAACCAGTCATAGTAACTGCGTCGTTATATTCTTTTGGCGAAATGCCACTCATATCTGTATAGTCATTGAACCAACTCATTGGAACTTTCATTTATTTTTCAGCCCTTTCCTTTAAAATTGTTTTAAGAATCTGACATCATTTTCAAAGAACAGACGCAAGTCGTTAATGTCATATCTGCCCATAACCAGTCTTTCAAGACCAAAACCGAATGCAAAGCCGGAATAAACCTCCGGGTCAATTCCGCAGTTGGCAAGCACTTTCGGGTGAACCATGCCGCAGCCAAGAATTTCAATCCAGCCCTCGCCCTTGCATACGCTGCAGCCCTTTCCGCCGCATGAGAAGCAGGCGACGTCGACCTCGGCAGACGGCTCTGTGAACTGAAAATGATGAGGACGGAAACGCACCTTAGTGCTTTCTCCGTAAATCGATTTGATAAGAGTTTCAAGAGTACCCTTCAAATCCGCCATTGTTATTCCCTTGTCAACAACAAGCCCCTCGATCTGGTGGAATACGGGTGAATGTGTGGCGTCAACCGTATCGCTTCTATAAACAAGACCTGGAGCAATAATTCTTATCGGCGGCTTTTGACTTTCCATTACATGAATCTGCATCGGCGATGTCTGGCTGCGCAGAACTATATTGTCTTCAATATAAAAGGTATCCTGTGTGTCACGAGCAGGATGATTTTTGGGAATGTTAAGTGCCTCAAAGTTATAGTAGTCATACTCAACCTCAGGTCCCTCAGCTATCTGAAATCCCATGCCGATTACTATGTCCTTGAACTCGTTAAGCACCTTTGTAAGCGGATGCAAGGTTCCGATTTCGGGCTTTTTCCCCGGCATAGTTATGTCTACAACCTCACTTTTCAGCTTCGCATCCTGAATGATGCGCGCCATTTCGGTCTTTTTTGCATCAATTTCATTTGATAAAAACTGGCGGATTTCGTTCGCCATTGCGCCGATTACCGGGCGTTCCTCGGGCGAAAGTCTGCCCATTTCTTTAAGAATCGAGGTCAGCTCACCTTTTTTTTCCGAGATATTTGATACGAATATCTTCCAGTGTGTCGATGGTTGACGCGTCTTTAAGACGTGCTTCGACGTTCTTTTTAATTTCCTGAAGTTTCTCCTTCATTAAAAATTCCTCCTTTTTGCTACTGATATTTTTTCAGGATTAAAGCAACAAAAAATGCCCCGTCCCGATAAATCTGGGACGAAGCATATATTCTCTCCGTGGTACCACCCATATTTCCGCAAAAGCGGACACTCATTTCGTGAATTAACGCATCACAAACGGCATGAACTACACACAACCAAGCTTCACCCACGCTGCTCCGAAAGGAATTTTGGGATATGCCCTTACCGAAATGGCTCACAGCCGACGACCATAACTCTCTTTTGGGAAGCATATCTTGCTTTAATTTTCATCATCGCTTTTAATATTATACACCAGTAGAATATCACAAAAAACGC
Organism: Bacillota bacterium; assembly: GCA_029007725.1. GTDB lineage: Bacteria > Bacillota > Clostridia > UBA1381 > UBA1381 > UBA1738. The sequence goes on from JAQXIJ010000002.1 coordinate 11,203, forward strand.
CCTATTGCAAGAGTTTTTTGTAAATTTTTTTATAAAGCGGAATATACTATAATTATGGGAGGGATATAGCATGAACGAGAATATTAATGACAAATTATCAAAAATTTTGTCGCATGTAGACAAAAGAAAGCTGATGAACTCCACGGATAAGCTTTCAAAGCTGATGTCATCCGAAGCTGGGCAAAAGCTGAAAAATTCACTGACCGAAGAGGACAAAAAGAGAATTTTGGAGCAGTTTATGTCACTTGATCCGGCTGAAGCAGGAAAAAAACTGAGCAGCAACGGTCTTGAAACCTTTGAAAAGCTTTCCCCTGACGAAATTCTTAAAAAGCTGAGGTGATAATAAATGGCAGATATGATGGATACACTGCGCGGTCTTCTCGGCGACAATGCCGATGAAAAGTTAAAAAACATCATGACAACCCTGCAAAGCAGCGGACTTATGCAAAACACGCCCTCTGCCCCTCAAAAAAAAGCGGGAAATCTGGCAAAGGAGATAAACGACGACATAAAAATCGAAGCACCGGCAAAAAGCACACCGGCACAATCCGGCAGTTCAAGTTCAGGATTAAGTGCCGAAAATCTCCAGTACATGGCGCAAATCAAAAATATAATTAATGAAATGTCAAACAGTAACGACTCGCGGTCGAATCTTCTGCGTTCGCTGCGACCCTATATGCGAACAAACCGCCAGGTTAGCATTGACAGAGCTATCAGGCTTATGAATCTCAGTAAACTGTCGGGGCTTGCCGGACTGTTCAGAAAATAGGAGGAGCCAAATGTATCGCAAGTATTACAGCTACAACGATATGCCTCAGCTGCTAAAACATGAGCCGCCAAAAGGAATAAAACCCGACAAGCAGGAGCTTTGCGAAGCTTCCTCCGAAAAATGCGATTCTCGCAATGAGTCCAGAAAGCTTTTCGGTAAATTTGAACTTGACGACATAATAATCGCAGCGGTAATCTTAGCTCTTCTGATTGATGACTGTGATGACAATCTGTTGCTCATTGCCCTCGGATTTGTATTCCTGACAGGCATAATATAAGGTTTTACAAAAAACCGGTTATCCATTTGCTTAGGATAACCGGTTTTTTATATGTGAAGAACCGCACTTGCTATATTGAAGTAAATAATAAGTGACGCTGCATCAACAATAGTCGTAATAAACGGGCTTGCCATCACTGCCGGGTCGAAACCGATTTTTTTTGCAGCCAAAGGCAAAGTACAGCCAATCAGTTTTGCAAAGAATACCGTGCACACAAGTGTTGAGCAAACAACAAGAGCAATAGTTGCCGAAACTCTGTCTACAATCATGAGCTTTACAAAATTTGCTGCGGCAAGCGTTATGCCGCAAAGTAGGGCGACACGAATCTCTTTCCATATGATTTTGAACACGTCTCTGAAATCAATTTCTTCAAGCGACAGTCCGCGAATTATTGTAACCGATGACTGTCCTCCCGAATTCCCGCCCGTGTCCATAAGCATGGGAATAAACGTTGTCAGTACAACGAATTTTCCGAGCGCATCCTCATAATGGGCAATAATCTTTCCGGTAAAAGTTGCCGAAATCATTAGTATCAGAAGCCACGGAATGCGTTGCTTCCATGTGTCAAACACTCCGGTTTTAAGATACGGACGCTCGGACGGCACAATAGCCGCCATTTTTTCGATATCTTCTGTTGCCTCCTCCTGCAGGACGTCGATAGCATCGTCAACTGTTACGATTCCGACCAGACGGTGTTCGTTATCAACAACAGGAATTGCAAGAAAATCGTATTTTGAAAGCGCTCTTGCCACATCCTCTTTATCAGTTGACGTGTTTACATAAATCGGATTTTTTTCCATTATGTTTGAAATTATGCAGTCTTCTTCAGCAAGAAGAAGATCCTTTACTGATACCAATCCCATCAATATTCTGTTTCGGTCTATTACATAACATGTATAAATCGTTTCCTTATCAAGACCGGTACGTCTGATGCGTGTAAAAGCGTCCTTGACAGTCATGTCCTCCTTGAGATCGATAAACTCGTTTGTCATAATCGAACCTGCACTATCCTTGGGATAGTTGAGGATTTCGTTTATACTATGTCTCATCTCAGGATCGGTATGCTTTATGATACGTTTTACGACATTCGCAGGCATTTCCTCTATAATGTCTACGGCATCGTCAAGATACAGTTCATCGAGCACCTCTTTAAGCTCTGTGTCTGAAAATCCTCGTATCAACATCTCCTGCATATCGGGGTCAAGCTCTACAAATACCTCTGCCGCCGCTTCTTTTGGCAAAAGCCTGTAAAGAAGAGGCATATACTTTTCAGGCAAATCATCGAACAGCGCGGCTATGTCAACCGGCTCCATCATGGATAAAATCCCCTTAAGCTTAGTATATTGCTTGTTATCTATAAGTTCGATGTATTCATTCACCATAGCATATGCCTCCTCAAAATTTAGTCAAGAGTTATCACTTCATTTCCGCCCGACTGTTCATTACCTGAGGATGGGCTTTCCGCTGCCGGCTGCTTTGTAGGCTTTGTGCCCTCCACTGCTCCATCGTTCGGTGCTTCTGCATTTTCACCGTCCGTTTTCGGATGTGTCGACGGCTTTGCAGTATCTTTTGGGACATTCTTGTCCTTTGATGAACTGTCTGAAGATCCGCCGGCATTATTGCAGTATTTGGTCGGAGCCGTTCCATTTGCAAAATATTGCTTCGTAGCATAATCACAGCCTTTTGAGGCAAGCTTGCCGGTTTTTGCGCAGATTGAAATCTCCGTTACGCCTGCAGGCTTCGACAGCGTCTTTTCCTGGAGGTTTGCATGAACCTTTTCCATGACCTTTTTCCACACGGCGGTCGAAACATTGTTCTTTACGCCCGCGCTTGACAGAGAGGACGGAGAATCAAACCCAAACCATACCGCACCGACATAATACGGTGTATATCCGATAAACCATTTATCGTAATTGTCGTTTGTAGTACCGGTTTTGCCGTAGGTATCAATTTTTGATAGCCTTGCATTTCGTCCGGTTCCGCTGCTGCCGTTTACTACCTCGTGCAGGAAACTTGACATAATGTACGCGTTTTCCGGGCTTATTACCCTTGTAGATTCCGGCTCATATTCAAGCAGAACCTTTCCGGTGCTGTCTATAACCTTGGTATAGGTGTGCGGAGCATTATAAATGCCGCCGTTTACGAATACGCTGTATGCAGCCGCCATTTCTTTCGGCGACACACCGTTAGTCAGACCGCCCAGTCCCAAAGAACTGTAGTTTTTATCATTAGCAACAAGCGAGCTGAAGTGATATTTATTTGTCATATAATTGTAACTTGTGTCCACTCCCACGCTTTGCAGGACCTTGACGGCAGGAATATTTGCCGAAATTTCAATTGCACGGCTCACAAGCATATCGCCCTTGAATCCTGTGTACGAATTTTTCGGTGTCCAGTTGCCTATTGTAATCTTCTCGTCCTTCAAAATGGAAGCTGCGGTTATTTTTCCAGTTTCAAGCGCAGGCGAATAAACCGAAAGCGGCTTTATGGATGAACCTGGCTGACGCTTTGACTGCGTAGCGCGGTTTAAGCCTCTGCTTTCCGTCTTTTTGCCAATTCCGCCCACCATACCCTTGATTTCGCCCGTATATGGATCGGAAATAACCATTGCAGACTGCGCGCCCCTTGACGCCGCAGAGAAGTTGGACTTGTTTGTATAAATCTCTTCCATATATTTTTGGATATCACTGTCCATTGTAGTATAAATTTTCAGTCCTCCGCTGAATACCTGCTGTTTTGCGAATGATTCGGAATAGCCTTTTTTGTTTTGTAATTCCGCAATAACATCATTTATCACTTGATCAACAAAATAGCTGTACACAGTCGAATTAGGCGAAACATATTTGCTGTTTACACCAAGATTTGAAGCAACCGCTTCATTATATTCATCTTCTGTTATTTTTTTAAGTTCATACATCTTTTTAAGGACAGTGTTGCGTTTTTTCAGCGTATCCTCTGGATGCTTAAAGGGATCATAGGTTGAGGGACGCTGAGTTATGCCTGCAATCATCGCTGCCTGTGGCAGAGTAAGATCCGCCGCGCTTTTTGAAAAATACACCTTTGACGACGACTCAACTCCGTAGCACTGATTTCCGAAATATACTATATTTAGGTACATTGTCAGAATTTCATCCTTGGTAAATCTTTTTTCAAGCGCAACCGCACGCATCATTTCTTTAATTTTACGCGTTACGGTCTTTTCCTTTTCGTTTGTAATGTTCTTTATCACCTGCTGAGTTATGGTACTTCCTCCGTATCCGGGGGATTTGCCGGTAACTTTTGACACGCACCAGCCTACCACAGCACCACCGGTACGTTTTATATCTATGCCGTGATGTTTATAAAACCTCTCGTCCTCAATTGAGACGACCGCATCACGCATAATGTCAGGAATTTTGTCCGAATCGATCCATTCGCGGTTGCCGTCGTTGTGAAGATGCTCAACCTCCACCGCATTCCCGTCAGAATCGTTTGCGTAAATTGTCGATGAAAAGTTGTATGCCAGGCTGTCAAAATCCATCGCGTCGATTTCCTTTGATATTGCAGCATACATTCCCGAGCCTACGCCCAGTGCCACAACTATGCCTATGCATGCACAGATAACAAGAGTTATTCGAACTCCTGCCCAAAATGTGCTTTTCTTTTTCGTTTTTGGTTTAACCGTTCTTCCGATCTGTTTGTCCGAAAGCTCTCGGCTGCTATAAATACTGTCCTTCCGCGAAGGCGGTTCGTCTGTTCTTTTTGTCCGTTCTGATGAAGTCCTTTGTCCTCCGGGTTCTGCCGCACCGGCTCCGTAGTATTTCCGTTTATAATCTTCGGTTGTTTTTCGCTTATAGCCATCGGAATTCGATTTATGCTTGTCACGTGCGTGTTTCAATCTAACACCTCCAACGTATAATACAAATATAGCCAATTCTATTATAGTACAAATTATATTTTTATGCAACACAAAAATAAAAAAAGAACAAATGAATAAAATACAAAATTATGGTAAAAATAACTAAAAATTACATTTAGGAGTCCTAATTATGAATATAAACAAAAAAAGTATAATAGGTATTTCTCTGGCAGCTTTGTCGCTAACTGTCCTTTTTACTTCATACCGTATTAATTCAAAACCCACGCAGAAGCCGGATCCCAAGCCCGAAGAAAACGAGCGCCGGCCGGTAACAAATTCCGCCGAAATTGAAGAAATCCCTGAGCCAACCGAAACGGTTTCGATAATTTATTACAGTATATATTTTGAAGACAGTGCACTTTCCATGTATGAGGTGAACGGCGAAAAGCGTACACTAATAAAATCAATTGAAATTAATCCGAATTATTACCCTCCTGAGGATATCTACGCCTTCACAAAAGGCATAAACTGCGGCAGCAAGGAAGAAGGTTTTGAAATATTAGAAAATTTCTCAAATTAATGTAATTTATGTAAATTAAAGAAAACAAGAAAAAATAAAAGAAAAATAAAGAAAATTGCTAATATATTTAAAAATTAGCTGTTGAAATGTAAACCAATATGGGTATAATAGAGTTATTAGCAGTCAATCAATGAGAGTGCTAATAACTATTTTAAGGAGGCATGCACAATGAATATAAAACCATTGGCAGACAGAGTTGTTATAAAAATGTTAGAGGCTGAAGAAACCACAAAGGGTGGTATTATTTTAGCAAGTGCCTCTAAAGAAAAGCCGCAGGTTGCTGAAATAGTTGCCGTAGGGCCTGGCGGAGTGGTAGACGGCAAGGACGTTAAAATGGAAGTTAAAATTGGGGATAAAGTACTTATTTCGAAATATTCCGGCACAGAAGTTAAGTTGGACGGCGAGGAATATACAATAGTAAGACAATCCGATATTTTGGCAATAGTTGAATAATTTGGAGGCGATATAAATGGCAAAAGAAATTCTATACGGTGAAGAGGCAAGACACGCTCTTGAAAGAGGTATTGACAAGCTTGCCGATACAGTAAAAATCACATTGGGACCTAAAGGTAGAAATGTAGTGCTCGACAAAAAATTCGGTGCTCCATTAATTACAAACGATGGTGTTACCATTGCAAAGGAAATTGAGCTTGAGGATCCGTTTGAAAATATGGGTGCACAGCTTGTTAAGGAAGTTGCAACAAAAACAAATGACATCGCAGGCGACGGCACAACCACCGCAACACTTCTGGCTCAGGCTTTGGTTCGCGAGGGAACAAAGAATGTAACAGCAGGCGCCAATCCTATGATTGTCAGAAAAGGTATCCAGAAAGCCGTTGACGCTGCCGTTGAAAATCTTGTTAAAAATGCCAAAAAGATTAACGGCAAGGCTGACATCGCAAGAGTCGCAGCAGTTTCTGCAGCAAATGATGACATTGGTGAGCTTATAGCAGAAGCAATGGAAAAGGTCACATCAGACGGCGTAATCACAGTTGAAGAATCAAAAACAGCCGAAACATATTCAGACGTTGTTGAAGGTATGCAGTTCGACCGCGGCTATATTTCACCGTACATGGTAACAGACACCGACAAAATGGAGGCTGTTCTCGATGATGCTTTTATTCTTATTACCGATAAGAAGATTTCTAATATTCAAGAAATTCTCCCTCTGCTTGAACAGATAGTTCAGATGGGCAAAAAACTTATGATTATTGCTGAAGATGTTGAAGGCGAAGCTCTTACGACACTTATTCTCAACAAGCTGCGCGGAACATTCGTATGCGTTCCGGTAAAAGCTCCGGGATTTGGCGACAGAAGAAAGGCCATGCTCCAGGATATTGCAATCCTTACAGGTGGTCAGGTCATCTCAGAGGAAGTCGGTCTTGAGCTTAAGGACACAACAATTGAACAGCTCGGACGCGCAAAGCAGGTTAAGATTCAGAAGGAAAATACAATCATCGTAAACGGCATGGGTGACAAGGATGCCATTAAGGAAAGAGTCAACCAGATCAGACACGAAATTGAAAACACAACCTCCGAATTTGATAAAGAAAAGCTTCAGGAAAGACTTGCAAAGCTTGCTGGCGGTGTTGCAGTTATCAAAGTAGGTGCCGCTACCGAAACCGAAATGAAAGAAATGAAATACAGAATCGAAGACGCTCTTGCAGCTACAAAAGCAGCCGTTGAAGAAGGTATCATTGCCGGCGGCGGCACAAGCTACATTAATGTTATCCCGGAAGTCGAAAAACTTCTTGACAAGACCGAGGGTGACGAAAGAACCGGTGTTAAAATCGTTCTTAGAGCTCTTGAAGAGCCGGTTAAGCAAATTGCAAAAAATGCCGGTCTTGAAGGCAGCGTAATTGTTGACAAGGTTAAAGCCTGTGAAAAGGGCGTAGGCTTCAATGCACTCAAAGAAGAATATGCAGATATGATTCAATCGGGTATTGTTGACCCGGTTAAAGTTACAAGATCGGCACTTCAGAACGCTGCTTCTGTTGCGGCAATGGTTCTTACAACCGAGAGCCTAGTTGCCGACCAGCCGGAAAAGAATCCTCCGGCTGCTCCACAGATGGATCCCGGCATGGGCGGCGGAATGTATTAATAATCAACCCCCAGAAAATATGGCTCGCTTGAGCCATATTTTTTGTGCATATCAATTCTTATATTTTTATAAAAAATATTGCTATTTTATACATATGATGATATAATTGAAGCGTGGAGTGCCTGTGGCACGGAAAGGAGCACTGTCATGGATATGGGTTTGGTATGGCTTGCGGCGATTATCGCGCTTGCGGTAATTGAGACGCTCACCGTTCAATTTGTGTCAATATGGTTTGCAGGTGGAGCAGTTTGCGCTCTTATCGCATATCTTCTCGGTGCAGACACAACTGTGCAGCTGGTTACATTCATCATTGCGTCTGCCGTTTTACTTGTATGCACAAGACCGTTTGTAAAAAAGTTTCAGAGAGGCAGAGTCGAACGGACCAATGCAGACAGTCTTATTGGAAAAACGGCAGTTATAACACAGAGCATCGACAACATTGCAGGCGAAGGTGAAGCAAAAATAAACGGTAATTACTGGACTGCCCGAAGTTCTGACGGATCGCCAGTTGAAAAGGACAGCGTGGTTACCATAGAAAAAATTGACGGCGTTAAGCTTATAGTAAGAAAGTAGAGGTATTATTTATGGGATATGTTTTAGCATTGCTGGTTCTCATTATTGTATGTATCATTGCAAACATTAAAATAGTGCCACAGGCACACTCGTATATAATCGAGCGTTTCGGCGCATACAGTGCAAGCTGGGGTGTCGGTCTGCACGTAAAAATCCCGTTTATTGAACGAATAGCAAAAAAGGTCAGCCTTAAAGAGCACGTGGTTGATTTTGCACCGCAACCGGTTATCACAAAGGATAACGTAACCATGCAGATAGACACTGTTGTTTACTATCAGATTACTGATCCTAAGCTGTTTACCTACGGTGTTGAGCGTCCTATGATGGCTATCGAAAACCTTACTGCGACCACCCTTCGTAATATAATCGGTGAAATGGAACTTGACGAAACGCTTACTTCAAGAGATATCGTAAATACAAAGATGCGTTCTATTCTTGACGATGCCACCGACCCGTGGGGCATAAAAATCAATCGTGTAGAACTGAAAAATATTCTTCCTCCCCGCGAAATTCAGGACGCTATGGAAAAACAGATGAAGGCAGAGCGTGAAAGACGTGAATCTATTCTCCGCGCTGAGGGCGAAAAAAAATCGGCCATTCTTATGGCAGAGGGCGAAAAAGAATCTGCAATATTAAAAGCCGAAGCAAAGAAGCAGGCGCAGATTAAGGAAGCCGAAGGTAAAGCACAGGCAATTCTTACCGTTCAAGCGGCTGTTGCAGAGGGAATCAAAAAAATCAACGATGCGAATCCTACTGACGGATATATTGCTCTGAAATCTCTTGAAAGTTTTGAAAAGGCAGCCGACGGAAAAGCAACAAAAATTATTATTCCGTCACAAATTCAAAGCGTTGCCGGTCTTGCAACGACAGTTAAGGAACTTATGAAAGAATAAGCTTCAGGTCGGATGAAACAATAATTTTTCATCTGACCTGATATTTTTTTCAAAATAACGCTTGACACAGGCGGCATGCCGTGCTATAATACCTATCAACATATATTTTTGGTAGAGGTGCATTTTGCAATCAGTACTGTGCGGAGCATGCCCCGACGAGGTTTGCCGCATACGAAAGGTGCAGGTGCCGAAGACAGCCATGTCAACGGCTGATCTGGCAAAGCAAAATAATATTTGCTTTGCTGTCGTGCTTTTACGCACGGAGAGCTATCTGTTTCTTTTTTTTTTAACATAAGAAAACAAAGATAGTCTACCATAACAGGCTATCTTTTTTGTTTTATAGCCTTGTTATACCAAATAATGTGAAAATATTTTTTTGGAGGACTGAAAAATGCAAATCTGTAATAACATCGGCACAAACAAAAATGGTCACCTTACCTTTGCCGGTTTCGACACTGTGGCGCTTGCAAAAAAGTACGGCACACCGCTGTATCTTATGGACGAAAGCAAGATAAGAGAAAAAATGCGCGCCTACAAAAGCGCAATGAAAGCGTATTTTCCTGACGGCAGTATGCCGCTTTATGCCAGCAAAGCAGCGAGCTTTAAGCATATTTATAAAATTGCATCAGAGGAAAAAATCGGTATTGACGTTGTATCAGTCGGCGAAATTTTTACGGCGCTTAAAAGCGGCTATGACCTTGCCACCGCATATTTTCACGGCAATAACAAGACGGACGAGGAAATCGAATTTGCGATACGACATAATGTCGGCCATTTTGTGATTGATTCGATAGGCGAGCTTGAAGCGGTTGACCGCGAAGCTGAAAAACAGGGCAAAATCCAAAGGGTTCTGCTGAGGATAACCCCCGGAATCGATGCGCACACCAACAAAAAGATTGCAACAGGAAATGTTGACTCCAAGTTTGGTGTGGCCATAGCAACCGGTCAGGCAGAAGAATTTGCCGCTGATGCGCTCAAATACAAAAATATTGAGATTTCAGGCTACCACTGCCATGTCGGTTCACAAGTATTTGACGCAGAGCCTTTCGTGGACGCGGTTGACATCATGATGGACTTTGCACACAGAGTAAAAGAAAAATACGGATATGAACCCGAAATTTTAAATCTCGGCGGCGGTTTTGGCGTAAGATATGTTGCATCACAGCCCGAGCTTGACATAAAAAACAGCATTAAAGACGTTGCTAAAGTTCTGTACAGGAAATGTTCGGAACTCGGCATGAATATTCCTAAAATCCTTATGGAACCGGGCAGAAGCATCGTTGCCGATGCGGGAATGACGCTTTATACCGTCGGCAGCGTAAAGGAGATAACAAATTTCAAAAATTATGTTGCAATCGATGGCGGAATGACCGACAATCCGCGCTATACTCTATATGACGCAGAGTACACCGTTATAACCGCAAGTAAGGCTACACTTGAGCCTAAATACAGATGCTCTGTTGTCGGCAAATGCTGTGAAAGCGGAGATATTATTCAGGAAAACGTGCACATAGCAAAGCCGGAAAGGGGCGACATAATAGCTGTCCTTACAACCGGTGCATATAATTACTCTATGGCGTCAAACTATAATCGTATAGCAAAACCGCCGATAGTTATGCTACGCGGCAGTGAGGACTATGTTGCGGTTAAGCGCGAAACGCTTGATGACCTTATCCGTAACGATATTTAATAAAAATCAACAAAACCGGTATAATATATTGACATAAAATTAAGGTAATGGTAATATAAAATAGAGTAAATATACAAAAAATGACGGACTGTTAATAATCAAAAGCAAAATTGCTGATATACCATGCCCTCGTTTTTGTAATATGAATGGAGAGATTTTTAAATGAAAAACAATTACAAAGTAGGTATTATCGGTGCAACAGGAATGGTTGGCCAAAGATTTATAGAACTTTTGCACGACCACCCGTGGTACACAATCGCGGTTCTTGCCGCTTCACCCAGAAGTGCCGGTAAAAAATACAAAGACGCAGTAGGAAAAAAATGGGCTATGGAAGAAGAAATTCCATCAAATGTCTCAGATATGGTTGTTATGGACGCAACTGCAGACGCTGAAGAAATAGCCGGTATGGTTGATTTTGTTTTCTGCGCTGTAGATATGAAAAAAGACGAAATCAAGACTCTTGAAGAAAAGTACGCAACACTCGAATGTCCTGTCATTTCAAACAACTCTGCAAACCGTCATGTCGTAGATGTGCCCATGATCATTCCGGAGGTTAATCCGGAACATGCCGAAATCATAAACGCACAAAGAAAAAGGCTTGGAACAAAGCGCGGTTTTATCGCGGTTAAGTCAAACTGCTCTATCCAGAGTTACGTTCCGGCTCTTCACCCGCTGAAAAAATTCGGAATCACAAAGGTTCTTGCAACCACTTATCAGGCAATTTCGGGCGCAGGAAAGACATTTGAGACATGGCCCGAAATGATTGACAACGTTATTCCGTTCATTGGCGGTGAAGAGGAAAAATCGGAAATAGAACCGCTTAAGGTTTGGGGTAAAATCGAAGGTGACAAAATTGTTGACGCTGAAGAGCCATCCATTACAACTCAATGCCTAAGAGTACCGGTTTCTAACGGTCACACGGCTGCGGTATTCGTAAGTTTTAAAAACAAACCTTCAATAGAAGAAATCAAAGATGCATGGAAAAACTTTAAGGGCGAACCGCAGGAGCTTGAACTTCCACATGCTCCGAAGCAGTTTTTGAACTATTTTGAAGATGATAACAGACCTCAGGCAAAAATTGACCGCATGATGGAGGGCGGAATGGCTGTATCTATGGGCAGACTCCGTCCCGATAAACAGTACGACTATAAATTTGTATGCCTTTCACACAATACGCTCCGCGGAGCTGCCGGTGGCGCAGTGCTCATGGCAGAGCTTCTTACAAAAAAAGGCTATTTAGATTGATTACTTGTGCCTTATGACACAGAAAGGAATGGTTAAATATATGAAAAAACTGCCATTTACGGGTTCTGGCGTAGCGCTTGTGACCCCTTTCAATCCCGACGGAACACCGAACTACGAAAAGCTCTCCGAGCTCATTGAAATGCACATTTCTCACAAAACCGACGCCATAATTATATGCGGAACAACCGGCGAAGCTTCCACTCTTCCCGATGACATCCATCTTGATATAATTAAGTTCACTGTTGAAAAAGCTGCCGGCAGAATCCCGGTTATCGGTGGAACAGGCAGCAACGACACTGCTCACGCTATTGATTTTTCAATAAAGGCTGAACAGTTCGGCTGTGACGCGGTGCTTTGCGTCACTCCCTATTATAACAAAGCGACAAGCAAGGGACTTGTTGCACACTACAAGGCTATTTCGGATGCAATTTCTATTCCTATTATACTTTATAATGTTCCTTCCAGGACAGGTGTAAATATTTCCATACCGACCCTTAAGGAACTTGCAAAAATCGAAAATGTGGTCGCCATAAAAGAAGCAAGCGGGAATTTGAGCTATGCAATCAAGGCTGCAAAAGAGGTTCCGCAGCTTTATATCTATTCCGGAAATGACGATATAATAGTTCCTATGCTTTCTATAGGTGCAAAGGGAGTTATTTCCGTTGTTGCCAACATTCTGCCCGAAGACACGCATAATATTTGCGAAAAATACTTAAGCGGTGACGTCGGGGCATCACTCGAGCTTCAGCTTAATATGCTAGAGCTCATAAACAATCTGTTTATAGAAGTTAATCCTATTCCAATCAAAACCGCTATGAACGTTCTTGGATATGAAGTCGGTTATTTGAAACTTCCTCTTTGTGACATGGAGGATGCTCATCTTGAAATTCTGAAACAATCACTGCGTGATTACGGAGTAAAAAAACTGTAAGAAGGTATTGACTAATGACAAATATAATTTTAAACGGCTGCAACGGAAAAATGGGTAGAGTAATAACGCGTCTTGCCGAAGAAGATGATGACTGCAAAATTGTTGCAGGTCTTGACATAAACGACTTCATGCCGAACGAATACCATGTTTTTACAGACCCTTCGCAATGTAATGTCGATGCTGATGTTATTATCGACTTTTCGCATCCGTCCGCACTCGAAAATCTTTTGACCTTCGCAAAAAAACGCAAAATCCCTGTTATCATTGCCACCACCGGGCTTTCGAATGAACAAAAGCAGGATATTGTCGAATCAGCGCGCGAAATTCCGGTTTTTTTCTCGGCTAACATGAGCCTCGGAATAAACCTTCTGATTGCTCTCAGCAAGAAGGCAACTGCACTTCTTGATGGGAACTTTGATATAGAAATTGTCGAAAAGCATCATAACCAAAAAATCGATGCTCCGAGCGGTACGGCGCTTGCAATAGCTGACGGAATTGCGGAGGTTCTTCAAAACAAGCCGGAATATGTCTATGACCGCCACAGTGTGCGCAAAAAACGTTCAAAAAACGAAATAGGTATTCATTCCGTGCGCGGAGGCACAATCGTAGGTGAGCACGAAGTAATCTTTGCCGGTCAGGACGAGGTCATAGAGCTTAAACATCAGGCAACATCAAAAGAGGTTTTCGCCGTTGGCAGCATAAGAGCTGCAAAATTTATAAAGGGCAAGCCGGCCGGGATGTATGACATGAATGACTTAATCGGTGAAATGCTATGATAGGCATTCCCGAAGCATGTTTTTTTACCGGTCACAGGGTGATACCTAAAAAGCTGTACGAACAGATTATAAGCCGGCTGCGTGAGCAAATTCTGAACATGATAAACCGCGGTGTAACGGTTTTTATAGCCGGCGGCGCAATTGGATTCGATACGCTTGCCGCAGAACAGGTGCTTGCCCTGCGTAAGGACTATGATAGTATCAAGCTCCACCTCTATCTTCCATGTCGCGGCCAGGATTCTGATTGGAGAGAACAGGACCGTGACCGCTATCAGCGCATAAAAAGGCGCGCGGATTATATTTTTTATGTAACTGACGGCGAATATTCCGATGGCTGTATGAAAAAGCGTAACCGGGCAATGGCAGACAGTGCGGAATATTGCATTGCATATATTGTAAACAGCCGCCGCAGCGGCTCATCGCAAACTGCCGCTATGGCAATTGAAAAAGGTATACCTGTTATAAACATTGCAGATTTAATTAATAAGGACTGCCGATAATACAAAATTCCGGCAGTCTTTTTATATTGAAAAAAGCAGCGAGCCGTGTCAAAGACATAGCATTGCTGCTTTTTATATTTACGTCAAAAAGTCAGGCACAAGTGACAATTTTATGTAAACCTCCATAATATAATATCGGAGGTGAAAACATGTATTCATTTATATGCGCTGAAAATAAATCCGCAATCCCGGCAATTTCACTTTTCTGTGACGATGTGCCGCTTTTTTCAGATTTAATTCATAATCTACCATCATGCAAAAAATCCCTTTTAAGCGGAACATCTGCCATTACGGTTTATGACAATTTAGGACATATAATGCACGATTTATGGATGTCATTTGCCCCTGACAAAAGCTACAGACTCTACATTTATGACTCATATATCTGCATTATGTCTGATTAGACCTGCGTATCCGATCCAGCACCTTCTTTTCTATTCGCGAAACCTGTACTTGCGAAACCCCGATTATTGGCGCAATTTCCTGCTGTGTTTTGCCCTTAAAATATCTGAGCACAATAATTCGTCGTTCGCGCGGCTCCAGCTTACCGAGTATATTTTCAATCATTATGCGGTCTACAAGCTTTTCCTCACTATCCTCGCTTCGTAGTTTGTCCAAAAATTCTTCGTTGGAATCAATGTATATATCACGGTTTATTGAATCCGGCGGTGCAGTTGCTTCAAAAGCTTCTATAAGCTCCTCCACCGCAATGCCACTCTTTTCGGAAATTTCGTTTATGGTAGGTTCACGGTTAAGCGTGTAACTAAGCTCTTCTTGTGTCCTGTATCCCTTATATGCCGCCTGTTTAAGGCTTCGACTAACCTTTATAAGACCGTCATCACGCAGAAATTTGCGTATCTCTCCTATTATCATAGGTACGGCATATGTGGAAAATTTAACATTGAAGCTCTCATCAAAATTATCAATGGCCTTAACAAGTCCCATCATTCCTGTCTGCACCAAATCTTCCGGCTCAGCGCGGCAGCCGCGGAACTTTTTTACAATATTCCACACCAATCCCGAATTTTCTTTGCAAAGCAAGTCTCGTGCAAGGCTGTCGCCTTGTTTTACCCGCTTCAAAAGCATAGAATTTTTATCCATAAAAATCCCCCGCCTATAGCCCTATTGTCTTTATCAGCTTGACCTCTGTTCCATCGCCGAGCTTGCTTCTTACCTCGACCTTGTCCATAAAGCTCTCCATTATAGAAAAACCCATTCCAGAACGTTCAAGCTCCGGCTTTCCGGTAAAAAGGGGTTCCCTTGCCTTTTCCACGTCCGAAATGCCGCAGCCATCGTCCGAAATTATAAAAGTTACCGTTCTTTCAGAAATTCTTCCCTCCATATGTACCATTCCGACGGTATTTTCATATCCGTGAATAATCGCGTTTGTGACCGCCTCGGAAACAGCTGTCTTTATTTCTGCCATTTCCTCTACGGTCGGGTTAAGCGGTGCAATAAACGCGGCTGCGACAACCCGTGCAAAGCTCTCGTTTTCAGACTCGTTCAAAAATTCCAAGTACATTGTATTGTTCACACCGATTTCTCCTTTCTACTTATCAAGCAGACGCATCGCCTTTTCAAAGGTCGGCGTCAGCTTGATTATTTTATCTATCCCCGACATTTCCATAATCCGCAGGATTTGTGCATTGATACCGTAGGCGATTACGCGTCCGCCGAGCGTACGCGCTTTTTTATACCTTCCCATAATCACGCCTATGCCCGACGAATCCATAAACGTCAGTCCGGAAAAATCAAAAACAATATTTTTCGCATTGCTACTGCACAGCTTGTTATCCACTTCCTCTTTGATTTTCGCCGCCATATGATGGTCAAGTTCTCCCGACACCTTAACCAAAAGCGTCTTTTTCTCCCCCAGCAGCCGTACTTCCATTAAAAATCCTCCTTTGTTGATTTAGTTATTATTATGCAAATTCCATCCGGCTCACCGAAACCTCATATGCAGTTTTTTCGACAACCTCATCTTCCGATAAGTGCTTTTGATATGTACGTGACTGTATTCTGCCCCATATTTTAATGTTGTCGCCGACGTTGATGTTTTTGCAGAAACGTGCATTTCTGCCCCATGCAATTACCGGAATGTAATCGGACTTATTATAGCTTCGGTTGACGGCAACCAAAAGATCGGTTATTTCTCTGCCGAAAGGCGTCGTCCTGTACACCGGCGCCTTACATAAAAATCCGTTCAGATAAAGCGAATTAGGATTTTTATCCTCTGTCTTGTCGCAAAGTCTTATGTCCTTTGCAAAAACCGTAAGAACAAGCCTGTTTTCACCGTTTTCATAGCTGTTGTACGAACGGAACTGACCATCTACCTCAATCACGTCGCCAATGCTGAGCGATATGTCGGCAAGCAGTCTGTCGGAAACCATAATCTTTACGTTGTCGCTTATCCCGGACAGGCGCGGTATTTCAAGTGTAAAAGTATAAAACTTTTCTCCATAAATTTCGTGACTAAATTTAAACTCATCACTTATTATGCCTATAACCTCTGCCCGATTGTTAGCAGTGTAGTTTTCCATCTTAAATTCCTCCTCACTTCATAAATTATATTTATTCACCAAATCTCAAGAATATTACTCTTTTACTTGACAAATACATAAAATAATGCGATAATGTAAATTGTATATTTATGTATTTTTTTCAGGAGGATTACAATGGACGACAATAAGAATATCGCAAAAACCTATGATCCGTCCCAATTTGAAGACAGACTGTATAAAACTTGGGTGGAAAAAGGTTACTTTCATGCTGAAATAAATCCCGACAAAAAGCCTTTTACAATCGTCATCCCACCCCCGAACGTTACGGGTCAGCTTCACATGGGTCATGCGCTTGACGAAACACTTCAGGATATTCTCATAAGATATAAGAGAATGCAGGGCTATAATGCGCTGTGGATTCCGGGCACAGACCATGCAGGAATCGCAACACAAATCAAGGTTGAAGAAAGCCTGCGTCTAAACGAAGGTCTTACACGCTATGACCTTGGCCGAGAAGCTTTTCTGGACAGAGTTTGGGACTGGAAAAAGCACTTCGGTGACAGAATCATCAACCAGCTCAAAAAAATCGGTTCTTCCTGTGACTGGGATAGAGAGCGCTTTACTATGGACGAAGGCTGCTCAAAGGCTGTCCGTGAGGTTTTTGTAAACCTTTATAACAAGGGGCTAATTTATCAGGGCTCAAGAATAATCAACTGGTGTCCGCACTGCATCACCGCTCTTTCCGATGCTGAAGTTGAGCACGAGGAGCAGGCAGGTCATTTCTGGCACATCAAATATCCTATAAAGGACAGCGATGACTTTGTTATAATAGCAACCACAAGACCGGAAACTCTTTTCGGCGATACTGCCGTTTCGGTTAATCCGGACGATGAAAGATACAAAGATTTGGTAGGAAAAATGCTTATTTTGCCGCTTGTCGGACGTGAAATTCCGGTAATCGCAGATGAATATGTCGACAAGGAATTCGGTACCGGATGCGTTAAAATTACGCCTGCGCACGATCCGAACGACTTCGAAGTCGGTAAGCGTCACCATCTGGAGCAAATCAAGGTTTTAAACGACGACGCTACCATGAATTCATATGCCGGAAAATATGAGGGTATGGACAGATATGAGTGCCGAAAAGCAATGATACATGATCTTGAAGAAGCCGGACTTTTGGTGAAGGTTGAAGAACACACGCACAATGTCGGCACCTGCTATCGCTGCGGTACTACGGTCGAGCCGATCATCTCAAAGCAGTGGTTCGTTAAGATGAAGCCTCTGGCAGAACCCGCAATAAGGGTGGTTAAGAACGGCGATACGAAATTTGTTCCGGAGCGTTTTTCAAAAATATATATGAACTGGATGGAAAACGTATTCGACTGGTGTATATCGCGGCAGCTTTGGTGGGGACACAGGATTCCTGCATTCTATTGTCAAGAATGCGGAAAAACAACCGTTTCAAAAGAGGATATCACAACCTGTCCACACTGCGGGGGCAAGGTACAGCAGGATGAAGATGTACTTGATACATGGTTCTCATCGGCTCTTTGGCCTTTCTCAACGCTAGGCTGGCCAGATAAGACCACAGATCTCGACTATTTCTACCCTACCAGCGTTTTGGTAACGGGCTATGACATCATCTTCTTCTGGGTAGCTAGAATGATTTTCTCTGCCATGGAGCACACCGGCAAAGCGCCGTTTAAGTACGTGTTCATTCACGGACTCGTACGTGATTCACAGGGCAGAAAAATGTCAAAATCTCTCGGCAACGGCATTGATCCGCTCGAAATCATCGACAAATACGGTGCTGATGCGCTGAGATTTACGCTCGCAACCGGAAATGCTCCCGGAAACGATATGCGTTTTTATATTGAGCGTGTTGAGGCAAGCCGAAACTTTGCAAACAAAATTTGGAACGCGTCAAGATTTACTCTTATGAATCTTGATATAACCGAAAACAAACTGCCCGACATTAAGGATTTACAGCTTGAGGATAAGTGGATTATTTCAAAATATAACACTGTCTGCAAGGAGGTGACAGAAAACCTTGATAAGTTTGAACTCGGGGTTGCCGTTTCAAAGCTTTACGACTTCATCTGGGATAATTTCTGCGACTGGTATATTGAGCTTGTAAAGCCGCGTCTTTTTGACAAAGAAAACCCCACTGGCAAGACTGCGCAGTATGTTCTTACCTATGTGTTGTCAAACACAATGAAACTTTTCCATCCTTTTATGCCATTCATCACCGAAGAAATCTGGCAGCATCTGCCACATGAGGGCGAAAGCATAGTAATCAGCGACTATCCTAAGTTTGACGCAAAGCTTTGCTTTGCTGAGGATGAAAAACAAATGGAAATAATTATGGGCGCAATTTCGGCAATCCGAAACAGACGTGCGGAAATGAATGTACCGCCGTCAAAGAAAGCTAAAGTCATAATCGTAACTGAAAAAGCTGACGTATTCGGCAAAGGAGCAGCATTCTTTGAAAAACTTGCTTCCGCTTCAGAAACCGTTATTAAAAGCGTCAAGGACGGAATTGACGCAAATTCCGTTAATATCGTAGTTGCCGGAGCGGAAATCTTTATTCCTATGGGCGAGCTTGTCGACAAAGACAAGGAGCTTGCAAGGCTTAACGCTGAAAAGAAAAAGCTTGAAGGTGAAATCAAGCGCGTTGAGGGTAAGCTTTCAAATAAAGGCTTCGTTTCAAAGGCACCACGAAAGGTTATTGACGAAGAAAGGGAAAAAGGCAAAAAATATTCCGAAATGCTTGAAAAAGTAGTTGAAAGTATTAAAAACTTAGAAAATATTTAATCAGAAAGGGCGGATTGTCCGCCCTTTTTGGGTGAAATCAATGAACTATTCAGAAACTTTAGAATATCTTAACAGCACGCCGAAATTTTCCGCAATTCTCGGCAACAACAACTTAAAAAAACTGCTTGAACATCTGGGCAATCCACAGAACGCACTCAAATTTATTCATGTTGCCGGAACAAACGGCAAGGGCTCTGTTTGCGCCATGACAGCAAGAATTTTACAGGAATCCGGCTATAAAACCGGGCTATATACATCGCCGTATATTGAGGTTTTCAATGAGCGTATTCAGCTTAACGGCAAAAATATTCCCGAAAATGATCTTGCGGAAATTGCCACGCTCGTAAGAAATGCAATCGAAAATCTGGATATTGAAATATCTGTGTTTGCTCAGATTACCGCAATGGCGTTTATATGGTTCTTACGAAAAGAATGTGACATTGTTGTGCTTGAAACCGGTCTTGGCGGAACTCTTGACGCAACCAACATCATAACCACTCCGGTTGTCTGCGCCATAACAAAAATCGGGCTTGACCACACCCAGTATCTCGGCGGCACAATATCCGAAATTGCCGCAGAAAAATGCGGAATAATAAAAGACGGTATTCCTGTAGTCACCTGCGCAAATCAAGATATGGAAGCTCTTTCGATAATTAAATCCGCGTGCATAAGGCATAATTCACGGCTTATAATTCCCGATGCCTGTCAACAGTTTGACCTTAAATTGATGGGTGCTTATCAGCAGTATAACGCTCAGGTCGCGGCATCCGTGGCAAATCAGCTGAGCATAAGCTCCGAAATAATTGCAAAAGGTTTAAAAAACACTACATGGCTTGCTCGGTTTGAATTTATCCGCGAAAACCTTGTTATAGACGGCGGTCATAATCCTGATGGATTTGCGGCACTTGCAGATTCACTGCGGAAACTAAAAAAGCCGATCATTACGGTTTTTTCCATGATGTCGGACAAAAACCATGCCGTGTGTGCCCAAATTATTGAAGGCGTTTCGGATAAAATTATAACAACGCAGATTTCTATGCCACGCTGCGAGTCTGCCGCAGTGCTTGCGGCGGAATTTAAAAATCCGATTGTCGAACCCGACCCCATTTCGGCGGTAAAAACCGCTCTTGAGCTTGCCGGAAACACACACGTTGTCTGCGTCTGCGGCTCGCTCTATCTTGCCGGGGAAATCCGATCCTATTTCAAAAACTGACGACCTGTTGCATCAATATAATAGTTATCACTGTAAATCAGCTCTGAAACCTTGCAAAGTTCAAACCGCTTTGTGAGGTTTTTTAATATTGCGTCAAGTGAATCCTTTGTATACTGTGTGCCATTGTGCATTAAAATAATATCACCGGCGGCAGCGTTCTGCGTCACGCGGCTTATGATTTCTCCGCAGGATTTCGCCTTATAGTCAAGGCTGTCCTTTGACCACTGAATATATGTTCTTTCCGTTTCATCACATGCCTTAATTGTCTTGTCGTCATACTCCCCGTAAGCACCTCGGAAAAGATATATTTTCTCCCCGGTTATTTTAAACACCACATCATCACATTTTTGCATATTAGTAATAATTTCGTCTTTAGTCATTGCAGAATAGTGAGCATGGTTATACGAATGATTCCCAATCTCCATGCCTGCACTGCAGAGCTTTTTCAATGCCTCTGGATACTTTTCCGCCCAATTTCCAACTACAAAAAATGTAGCCTTAACTTTATATTTGTCCAAAATTTCCAAAATGCTGTCAATATCATCATCATTCCATGCGCAATTGAATGTCATCGCTAACCTGTTGTCAGTTCTCTGCACTGAATATATCGGCACTTCCCTACCGTTTACCGAAAACACATCCTTAGTCTTGCATGCTGCACCAATACACATACCGATGCTAATTATTGCAATCACTATAATCAGCATCCTTGTTTTTGTCAAAACAAAACATTTCATATAATCACCCACAACTAAAATATGACCATCACCGCTCGAATATTCTATTTACATATGGCGGAAAATGTGGTATTATGTAAAGAGATATAAATCAAGAAATGAAGGTATATAATAAATGACGCTTAATGATATAGCTTCTCCCGCAGATATAAGGGGTTTATCCGACGAGAAACTTGCAACGCTTGCGTTTGAAATACGCAAATTTCTCGTGAGCAGCATTAGTGAGACAGGAGGACACCTTGCATCAAATTTGGGGGTAGTCGAGCTAACACTTGCGCTGCATTCGGTATTTGATTTTTCGAAAGACAGACTTGTCTGGGATGTTGGTCATCAGTCATATGTGCACAAGATTCTGACCGGAAGAAAGGAAAAATTTTCGACTCTCAGGCAATTTGGAGGAATAAGCGGGTTTCCGAAAACTTCCGAAAGCATATATGATGCGTTCAATACCGGGCACGCATCCACCTCGGTTTCCGCCGCTCTCGGCATGGCGCGCGCAAGAGATCTGGCACAGGATAATTACGAGGTTGTTGCAGTTTTCGGCGATGGTGCACTTACGGGAGGAATGCTGTTTGAAGGTCTAAACGATGCCGGGCACTCGAATTCAAAGGTGATATTTATCCTTAACGATAACGAAATGAGCATATCCCAAAATGTCGGTGCTTTGGCAAAATACCTGCAAAGACTGCGCCGCACAAAGGGATATTTTAAGTCCAAGGATGCGATAGAGGACTTTTTGGGGAAACTCCCCATCGGTGCAGACACGGCGACGGTAGCAGCAAAAAAACTTAAAGGCATACTTCGCCAGAGGGTGCTTCCGCCGACCATGTTTGATAATCTTGGACTTAATTATTTCGGTCCTATCGATGGGCATGATATTGCAAGCTTAAAAACCGTTTTTGAGCGTACCAAGCAATCGTCAACCTCTTCGTTTATACATGTACAGACAAAAAAAGGCAAGGGATATAAACCTGCCGAGCTGCACCCCCAGCAGTACCACGGCATTTCTGGTGTAAAGGTTGCAGCAAAAGAGGACTATTCCGCCGTATTCGGGAAGACGCTTTGCCGTATTGCCGAAAGCAATAACAAAATTGTTGCAATCACAGGCGCAATGCCATTGGGTACAGGTCTTTCGGAATTTTCAAAGAAATATTCAAACAGATACTTTGATGTTGGAATTGCGGAGGAACACGCCGTTACAATGGCGGCAGGACTTGCGATAAAGGGTTTCACACCGGTTGTTCCGCTGTATTCCACATTTATGCAGCGCGCATATGACCAGATTCTGCATGACGTCTGTCTGCAAAATCTGCACGTTGTGCTCTGCGCTGACCGTGCCGGAATTGTCGGTCAGGACGGCGAAACACATCACGGACTTTATGACATTGCATTTTTGTCACATATGCCTAACATAACCCTTTTGTCTCCATCCGGCTTTGATGAGCTATCGCAGATGCTTGACTATGCAATAAACGTCTGCAAAGGGCCTGTTGCAATACGATATCCTCGCGGAAATACCCAGGTTCCCGCTATACCGTTTGAAATTGGAAAACTGCCGATGCTTAAAGACGGAAAGGATATTCTTATTCTTTCAACAGGAAGAATGTTAAAAACTGCACAAAAAGTTGCTGATACAACAGGCGCACAGTTGTTCGCCGTGCCGACAATCAAGCCTTTCTGCACCGAGCTTATATGTGAACAATCAAAGGGTAAAAAACTTGTCGCAACCATCGAGGATGCGGCTATAACCGGTGGGATAGGCTCACTTACTGCAACTGCTCTTTGCGAAGCAGGAATTGGCGTACCGCTTTTGCGCTGTGCGTTTCCGGACACCCCCATTACTCATGGAAGCATTGTGGAGCTTGACAAGCTATACGGTCTTGATGCTGATAGTATAATAAAAAAAATCAAGGAGAAAATAAATGTCTGAAAAACTGCGGCTTGACGTGCTGCTGGTGGACAAGGGGCTCGCGGAAAGCCGCGAAAGGGCAAAGGCTCTAATCATGGCAGGTCAGGTGTATATAGATAATCAGAAATGCGACAAAGCCGGCATGTCGGTCGATATATCGACGGTGCCAGAAATCCGCGGCGAAAAGCTGAAATATGTCAGCCGTGGCGGACTAAAGCTTGAAAAAGCAATGAAGGAGTTTCCAATCACTTTGAAGGGCAAAACAACAATGGATATCGGTGCTTCAACAGGCGGTTTTACCGACTGTATGTTGCAAAATGGCGCAAAAAAGGTGTTTGCAGTTGACGTTGGCTACGGTCAGTTTGCCTGGAAGTTGCGTAGTGATGAGCGTGTCATAAACATGGAGCGCACCAACATTCGCTATGTTACTCCGGAGGATATCGGCTGCACCATAGATTTTGCCTCTATAGATGTGTCATTTATTTCACTAAAGCTTGTTTTGCCTGTTGCATACAAACTACTTGCCGAAAACGGAGAGCTTGTTGCGCTTATAAAGCCACAGTTCGAGGCAGGACGCGAACAAGTCGGAAAAAAAGGCGTCGTGCGCGACATAAAGGTTCACTACAGTGTCATTAAAACCGTGCTTGACTTTGCGCGCAGCATAAATTTTTATGTTGCGGGGCTGTCATTTTCGCCGATAAAAGGTCCCGAGGGCAACATTGAATATCTTGCATATCTAAAAAAAGAAGAGTGCATCGACAACACAACAGACGAAGTCATTCACAACGTTGTTGACGCGTCGCACTCGGTTTTACAGGAGAAAATCAAATGAAGCTTTATGAAGACATAATTATAAC
Source organism: Bacillota bacterium (assembly GCA_029007725.1). Lineage (GTDB taxonomy): Bacteria > Bacillota > Clostridia > UBA1381 > UBA1381 > UBA1738. Next base: position 35,410 of record JAQXIJ010000002.1, read on the forward strand.
CGGCAACCGTGCGATTGCAAAATCTTACGCTAAAATAAATCTTACTCTTGATGTGCTTGGCAAAACCGCAAACGACTACCACACGGTGGAAATGATTATGCAGACGCTTAATCTGTTTGACCTTGTTATTGTCGACAAAGCTGCATCCGACATAAGCATTTCGACCAACTTTCATTTTTTAAACAGTACCAAAAACATAGCCTGCCGGGCGGCGACACTGTTTTTTGAGCGCACAAAAATCAGCGGCGGGGCAAAAATTCTTATTCACAAAAACATCCCGGTTGCAGCAGGGCTTGCAGGAGGCAGCGGAAATGCCGCGGCGGTGCTTTGTGCGCTGAATATTTTATATGATACCGGGCTTGATGACAATGCACTTTGCTCGCTCGGTGCGGAACTCGGTGCAGATGTTCCCTACTGCATTCTCGGCGGTACACGCCTTGCCGAGGGTATAGGTGAAAAGCTCACCCCTCTCGCGCCGCTTGACAAAACCTGTATTCTTATCGTAAAGCCGCCGAACAGCGTTTCTACAGCTGAAATTTATCGAAAAATCGATTCGGCAGATGCTCTCGTTCACCCGGACACACGTGGAATGATTTCGGCAATCGAAAAACATGACATCGGGGCAGTTTGTGCAAAACTGTCGAACATTATGGAAAGTGTCACGTCTGTGGACTGTCCTGAAATTTTGCATATAAAGCAGAGTATGCTCGACTTTGGCGCAGATGGTGCAATTATGAGCGGTTCGGGGCCAACTGTTTTTGCTATTTTTCGAAATCCACTTGACGCAAAAAAAGCCTGCGACGCTTTTTCACAGGAATACAAAGAAGTATTCCTTACGCACACGCTGAACTGAAAACTGCGGATAGGCAAAACACATATCCGCAGTTTTTTTATTATTTTGTTTCTCTTGAACGTTTTCAATTTCCACCATTACCGCATCCATAACAAAAGCAGTTAAAGTACAATTTTCCCCTTCAATAGCTTTTTCTACATTTGCTATTACATCATTAGTGAATCTTATACATTTGTTGTTAGTCGGTGGTATAGACTAAAAACATGAAATGTATATCAGCGAAAGCTTTGACACAAGCAGATATTTATATCTGTTACGCTGTTTAAGAAAAAAATGTACCAGACTTTCTTTCAGAGAAGCCTAAAACAAATGGCAAACCGCATCAAGTGCGAAGGACACAGATTACGGTAGTGCAGAAGAGGTGATATCTGCTTCTTTGTGCATCGTAATTTTTTAAACATCAAGTCTTGTTCTGGTTTTCCATTCTCCGTTTGTAAAATCAGGAATATCAACCGGCGAATTTGAGTTTGCGATGGATTCGCGAGTAAGTGCGCTTATACTCATCCAACTTGCTGCGTCATATACATCTATCGGCATCGGCCTATTGTTTTTTAATGCGTCAAAGAACGCACAGAAATCAAAATAATCCATTCCGTCGTGACCCATCTCTTTAATCTTCTGCGTAATGTTTCTCCAACAGTCAGGCAGATAGCGTTCTTCATAATCCTTTGCGTTGTCTATAACCTTTTTGTAATGCTCAACAGTTACAAAGTTTTCAGGCTCACCCTCCAGATATACCGAATTTGTGTTTTCCTCATACATACCGCGCGTGCCGCGTACGGTAAATTCGCGGCTGTATGACCGTGGAAGCGTCGTATCAAGCGTAAGAGATATTGTTTCTCCATTTTCACAGGTAATCAGTGTATTTACTATATCTCCCTGAGCAAACTCTTTTCCTATAAGCTCCTTATTTTCAAAGATTTCTTCCCTATCCTTGATATATCTCTTCATACCTGCAGCCTTTGACGCCATTGATACAAGGCGCACCATGCGGTTGCCTCTGTTTATATCAAGAATTTTTGCAATCGGTCCTAGATCGTGTGTTGGATAGTTGTCACAGTTTTCGTTCAGATAGTGCTGGAGTCTGTAGTGACGTCTTTCCTTTCCCGTTCCTATCTCTTCACGCAGGTCGTGGGCATATGCCCCGTGGCAATGCACAATTTCGCCGAACAATCCGCTTCTTACCATGTTTCTTACAAGCATTTCGTTTTTACCAAAGCAGCAGTTTTCCAGCATCATAAACGGAACCTTTGTTTTCTCCCACGTATTTACAAGCTCCCAGCACTCGCCCACGCTTGCGGCTCCTCCAACCTCCATTCCTACAGCTTTACCCGCCTTCATTGCGTCTATTGCGATTCTGATATGAGTCTCCCAGCTGCTGAAAACCATTACCGCATCAACATCTCTGCGCGAAATTACCTTTTTATAGTCACAGCTTTTAAACGGAGCCGGGCTGCCCGCGTCGGTAACGATTTTTGCCCCCTCGTCGCAGCGGTCGGCATATACGTCCGAAACCGCAGTAACCACAACCCCATTGATATTCAATATACACGATAGGTTGCCCTTACCTCTTCCTCCAAGACCTACAACGGCTATGTTAACATTTTCCATATTTTTTATTCCTTTCTGTTTGTTTTTTTTTATAATATCACAAAAAAGACAGTTTTCATATGATAATATTTATACAAAAACTGTCTTTTTTTGCACTGTCAAAAAAAACAATATTGACTTCATAGCAAAGTCAGGATATAATAATTTAAAAGAAACATTCAAAAATCAAAACATGAGAGGGGTAAATATGCAAGATTTATTTGCTTTACCGAATATATTTTCCGGATTCCGGCGCAATATAGAAAAGGACTTCTTTTTGCAGGCGATAGGCTATAATAATTTTATGTATATAAAGCCTATGACTCATTCCAGGGTGCAAGTCATGTACACTCTGCATCTTGTTTTGTCGGGCAGAGGAACGCTGAATATTGCCGGCAGAAGGTATAACTTAAAATCTCCATGTTTGTTTTTTCTTCCGCCAAAAACCTCTATTTCATACTATCCAGACAATGATGACCCGTGGCAATATGTATGGTTTGAAATGCTCGGCGGAATTTCTGAGGAATATGCCCGGCTTATGGGTATGTCATACGAAATACCGACAGTTCACTGCAAGGACTACAAAGCTTCATATTATAGCATCTATGGGCTCTTCAAGCAGCTGGAACTTGGCGGCACAGTTGGATATTATGAGGCTTTGTCAGCGTTTTACCGTCTGCTTGACGCAAACACACAGGACGCACCTAAAACGGAAAAAAGCTTGTCTGATTCAATAATTTCCTATCTGCTTTATCAATACCAAAACCCAAACCTGTCGGTCGAAAACATATGCCGTGACTTTAGGATAAGCCATTCCTATCTATGCAAAATTTTTAGGCGAGAAACAGGCAGACCGCTTATACAGCACCTTATCGAAATTCGCATAGAAAAGGCCTGCGAGCTTTTGAGAACAACCGATTTGAACATTAAAGAAACCGCATATTCGGCAGGTTTTGGCGATGAACTATACTTTATGAAAACTTTTAAAAAACATATGCACGCGACTCCCATGGAATATCGAAAAAAATGCCGGACGAGCTAAATATCCGGCATGTTTAATATTTTCCTTTTTTTCTAATCGACTCTATTTATGCTTATCGGTCTTATTTTTATATATTTTGCTGTCTGCACACATAATAAATTACTGTATATCAAAAGTAACATTTTTATACCCTGCGCATAATACACTTATATCAATAGGATGCAAAATACCTGGTGCTTTTGCTGCATGTTGAATGTCACTCGTAATTTTCTTAACAAACGCATTAATTCTCGCACCCGAATTTAACGTCTGAACAAATGCAAACTCATCTCCGCCATAGCGCGCACAAAATCCGTTTGTCTTCCTGCACATCTCCCTGAGTGCATTCTCAACGATCACTATCGCCTTGTCGCCCTCGTTATGTACGTAGGTGTTATTTATCCTTTTGAACATGTCGATGTCAAGCAAAATAAAATACAACCTCTCATTTTTATCAAGATATTTTATCTTGTACGAAAGATATGTAAATAATTGCCTCCGATTATTTATTCCCGTCAGAGGATCATCAATCGATACCAAACTCTGTAAAGAGCATATATACATAAGCAGAAATAAAACCACTATACCTGCCTAAAGTATAGGTGCATCCTAAATAGCCATTTGCAGTATTCCGCAGGTAAGATGCGGAAATGCAAAGGTTACGATTGTAATGAGATCAGCACGCCAAAGAAAAATCCCCCCTTCTTTTGGAAAAAATCAGCGTCTTTACAGAAGTATATCCGGCATATGAGTAGCATAAAATCAGATGCATATAAAACATAGGTCCGCGGTGAATAATGTGATAAAAAACTGCAAAGATATTTATTTTTTATTCAGAAAAGGATAGCGATAATTGTCTTACGTACAACAATCAAAAAAATTCTCTTATTTATTGACAAAATGGCAAAAATTTCGTATACTAATATTCTGAATATATGTATATTAAGAGGAGAAAAACAATGGAACCTTCAAAAAAAAGCAAAGCAAGACAGCTTTGGGACTACTTCACAACTTATGAGAAAATATGGTTTTTCAGCATACTGATACTTGCATCGATATTCGCAGTAATCTTTCCCGAAGAAGATGTAAACGGTGTAAAGGGCGCGGTTATCATGGGTTTGTATCTTATCGATACATTTCTGAACATAACCTGCGAACTGCTTATTTCAAAGCAGAGCAAATGGAATTTCATTGTTTCGATATTTGTTGAAATTGTTGAAATTGCAATCTGTGTCGTTCTTGCATATCGGTTTGCAACAATGGCAACCACTTTGTTCTTCTGGCTGCCGATTGATATTATAAGCTTTATACACTGGAACAAGCACCCCGACTCCCAGGACAACGAACTGACTGAAGTCAGAAAGCTCAGCGGACTGCAAGAAGTACTGGTAATATTGGGCATTGTCGTCTGGACTGTTGTTGTCGGATATATGCTTTCGGGACTTAACTTCATGACCGACCTGTTCGGCGGCAATACAACGCTTGCGACAATTGTCTGCTATCTTGATGCTTGCGTCTCTGCAGTAGGTGTTGCAAACGGTGTGTTCATTCTTCTGCGCTACCGCGAACAGTGGATTGCATGGTACATCAGCGCAATAATTGAAACAGTTATAAACATTCTTTCCGGTCAGTATGTACTCCTAGTTCTCAAATTCGGATATCTTACAAACACAACCTACGGTTACATAAAGTGGACTAAGTATATTAAATCTCATAAATCAGAGCAACAGACAAATTCTATAGCGATTCCCGCATCAGAATAAAATCCCCATAAAAAAAGGCATCAGTGAAACAACTCACTGATGCCTTTTTATATATATTGTTCCGCTTTCTTTTCATCATTTACTGTATATTCACTTATTTTTTCAGTGGAATATACAAACGGATAAACAATTGCACAAAGTATCAGAGCCGCAAAAATATCAACCACGGAATGTTGCTTTAAGAACACAGTGGATATGCTTATCAGCAATGCAACTATCAAAAATGCGATTCTCCATCCGCGTGTTCCGAAATGCTTGCTGTTTCTTGCCGAAAAATACACCGCAAACGAACCGATTACGTGCATTGATGGGCAAACATTTGTATTGGTATCAAAATTATAAAGCATAGAAACTATATGAGTAAATATATTGTTTCGTGCAAATTCGTTCGGGCGCAAATCCTGTGCAGTCGGATATATCACGTAAATCAGAAGTGTTGCGGTATATGTAATTATGATATATTTCATATACCGCTTAAACGTCGGAATATCGAACAAAAGCGACCAGACAAGCATTCCGATAAGAAACACAAACCAGAAATAGTATGGTATAACAAAAAATTCACAGAACGGAATTTTGGCGTCAAGTGAACACGACACCATGTGATATTTAAGGTTCAGTATTCTTTCCAGAATGAAAAAGGCAATCCCAAATGCCGGCCAGAACAGCAGCAATTTCAAGTGCCTAAATTTAGGTGAGTTCAGTCTGCTAAGTTTAAAACCTCGGTATCTTTCAAACATTAATCTTTCGCTCCTCTCTAAGCATTAGCCTATTTCTGAGTGAAATATAGTTTGGTCTGTTGTACCTCTGAATCATGACATACGGCAGATTTCCGAGCACTATATACAAGGCGGTTAAAATTACTCCGATACGATTTTTCCAAATCATATAAATTCCAAAAGACAAAACGCAGAGAATATAGTGCACAAACTCCGCCACGCAAGATTCCTTTACCAGTCTGTCAAGCCCTTCCGGGCTTGTGTTAACTATCCTTTTAGGGAACAGCAGGTCACTGACCTTGCTCATATCGGGTACTTTTGATTTCCACTGCTTAACATTAAATTTAGCATAAAATTTTCCGTTTTTTTCCCATTTAAACGGCGCATACGGAAATTTGTCCTCACAGAAAATCTCTCTCGGCAAAAGCATCCCGCCCCAAAAGCACGCCTGACCTATCACAGTAATATATATGATTGTAAATATTATTTTCATAGTCTCACCTCACAGCATATAATTATACCACAACAAAAATATATTTACAACATCTTATCGTATTTTTTGTCGATTTATATCACTGATATAGCTTTGCAAGACCGCCTTCGCTTGTTTCTCGATATATTTTTGACAAGTCCTTGCCGGTTTC
>JAQXIJ010000003.1 GCA_029007725.1 Bacillota bacterium
ACCAATACGATAGAGGGCTTTAATCGGCAGCTTAGAAAGGTGACAAAAAACAAGAGCGTATTTCCGACGGATGACAGCCTGTTAAAAATGCTTTATCTTGCCATGATAGACATAACGAAAAAGTGGACAGGCAAGCGCAAGGACTGGGGGCAAATTCACTCACAGCTTGAGATATTTTTTGCTGACAGACTGCCGCAGTAGCATAAAATCACCGCCAAATCAAGGGTAAAATGAACGCCCTCATATGAGGGCGCCCTTGACATGACGTCAATTTTACGCTATAGTATAGCTTGTAGCTGAAAGCCGGATTTGGGCTTTCAGCCCAGAAATTCACTTAGATTATATTATCATTTTGGAGCTAAATTTGAGGTTTACAGAAAATGAGGGATTGCCCCCCGGAATAATACCGAACTCATTTATATTCAAGTTAATATTTAATTTTCCCTCAATTTCTGCTTTAAGAATCAGTACGCAATTTCAATCCATCCCGCAATTTTTTCTACATCATCATTCATAATTTGGGCAAAGCATTTAATTCCTTCTTCACTTTCAGGTTCACCATAACGAATTGTGTATGTTCTGTCATTTTTGCTAATCAAATATGTGTCCATAGGCTTCAAAATTTCAAACTGCTCTCTGGTGTATGTGCCGCTGTAGGCAAGAATCTCAAAAAGCATATTTTCTACATTATCGATTTTTCCTGTAAACTTAATCGATTTTACTTCAACATTCAAGTCCGGATCCTTGCCCTTCGACTCCGTTTCATTTGAAATTACATCGTTAAGTTTTTCAGTAAGAGAAACCGTGATTCCGACATTGTTGTTCGCATAGCTGATTCTGTTTTGCTCGGAGTCATTTTCATTTATCTGCACCGTTTCTCCGGAAAATGATATGCTTTCTACATCATTAAAGTCAACAATTCTGCCGAAATACAGAGATATGGTATCAACATTATTCAGAACATCGCTTGAATCGGCATAATCCGAACGGAATCTGGTGCCGTCCTTAAGCTGAACAATCAGTGTGTCATTAGGTTCCTCGCACTCCGTCTGATAATCGGTCTTTTTCTCAAGAAATACAGTTGCCGATACAGGCGAAATGCTGACCTTTTTCCAGTTTACCGTTCCGCCGAAAACATTGACCTCCCTGTTTACATCAACTGCATTGGCAACGCTGTTATAATTAAGAGCCCATGAAATTTTCCAAGTACCTTTTCGAGCTGTGTCAAACACGTATTCCTGCTTATCCGGGTCAAAATTGTTTATTCCGGCATTTTTGCATGAAATTGTTATCCTTTTTCCTATAACATTGCCGTCGGTTATGATATGCAGCATATATGACGCAGAATCCGCATCTTCACAGCCTATCTGCACAAGGTCGGAGCACTGCGTGACCTTGCTTCCCTCAACATTCACATCAACGCTTTCAAATGTATATTCCGAAGATCCGTCGCCCTTAAGCTTCAGCAATACATAAAAACCGAAATCATCACCTATTACCTGCTCTGCTGTCAGCTTAATGCCGTGTTTTTCATCAAAAAGCGAAATATCGGTGCCGATAGCCGGAACGTCCTGATTATTCTCAGTTCTAAAATATCTTGCAAATTCCGGCTTCATATTGAAAATTTCTGTTGCCGCCGACACAGCTCCTATGCATACAATAGCAACTGCACACACAATAGCTGTTTTTTTGCTTAATACCGTTTTCAATCGGCGCTTCTTACCTATTTTAAGCAACGTTTTCCCAAGAATGCTTTTCTTTTCTTCCTCAGACAGGGCTTCTGCATCCTTTGGTTCATTTTTTAAATCCTTAAGCGTTTTTTCAAATTCAGTCACACCAAAATCCCCCTTTTATCAAATTCACGTCTTAGCTTCTCCTTATATCTAAACAGAATATTCTGAACCTTTTTTGTCGGTATGTCAAGACAATCTGCAATATTCTCCACGCTCATATCATGAAAATATCTGTATGTAAAAACCTTGTTTGCCGGCGCTTTAAGCGACATAATCATTTCGCGCATAATTTCGGTGTTCAAGCTGTGCAGCGCCTCATACTCGGTGTCATCGAATGCCAAAGCACTGACGTCATCAATGTTTTCATGCGGTTTTTCCTTTGCAACAGAGCGCTTCTTGTTGTTTGCCGTATTGCGCGCAATACCGTAAATATAACTTTTCAGCCTTGTCTTTTTCGGGTCATACAGACCTATACTTTGCCACAGGCTTGCAAAAACATCCGAAATCGCCTCTTCAATATCCTCAATTGAATATCCCGACAAAACTGCACGGCAAATTACCTTGACCGCACCTCCGTACAATTCAATAGATTTTTCAAGTCCTTTGGAGGGCTCTGTTTTTATTTCATAAGCAAGTTGAATATCCGAAATATTGACCTCCATAATCAATCCTCCATCCTTTTTAAACGCGTTCATATATCTATTGGTATTTTTAGCTGAAAATTACTCATTTTTCTAAAAAAAACAGACTAAAAGTCTGTTTTTTAATATATAAATTCATATTTATACTTAAATGTAGACTGTTTAAAAATATTCTCCAGACTCTTGGAAAAATATATAGTATCATCGGTAATCAAAATGCCTTCGGCATTGTATTTTTTTAAAAGCTCTGTTCCTTTTTCGACACCGGCTGCAAAAACAGCCGTAGAAAGCGCATCGGCAATCATTGAGTCGGAAGAAATTATCGTAACTGAATGTAATCCGTTATTCACCGGATATCCCGTTTTCAAATCAAAAATATGATGATATCGGACGCCGTCAAGTTCAAAAAAACGCTGATAATCACCCGAAGTCACAACCGCAAGATTTTCGGCTGTTATAACGCCGATTACGCTGTCCTCATCCTTTGGGTCTTGAATGCCGACCTTCCATTTTTCACCGTTTGGCTTTGTGCCAACAGCATAGGCGTTGCCACCGAGATTTATCATTGCGGACTTAACGCCGTCCTTTTTCAAAATCTCAGCAATCTTTTCTGCCGCATATCCCTTTGCAACCGAACCGAGGTTAATTGACTTTTTTTCCTTTACTTCGGCAAGCGGCTTTGTTACATCGGGAATATGTCCCGTATTGTTTTTAATGTCCCATGCCTCAACAAGCGGATTTACATAAACAGAATAATATTCGCTGTTTTCATCGGTAAATTTTTTTGCAAAATCCAAAATTTCTGCTGTTTCTTTTGAAACATCAATATCTTCATAGTGATTTAGTTTATATATTTCGCTGTTTTCATCATATGCCGAAAAAAGCGAGTCAAGTCTAATCAAATATTTTTTTGCGTCAGTAAGCGGCTTTTTCGTGCGCGAAAACACCGTTATCTGGCTGACTGTATCAAAAGCCTCTGTTATTGTCTCGGTCTGTCTTTTTTCCTGTAGTCTGCCTGAAAATAAAACTAATATCACCGTCACTGCAACGACAGCATACAAAATCACTCTGTAAAGCGGAAATCTATTTCTCATTAGGCATATCCTCAAGCTTTTCAAGTGTCACTCCGCCCAACTTTCCGCTGCGCATTTCGTCAAGCAGGATTTTTGCAGCGCGCTCCATATCAATTTCGCCGCCCGAAATTACAAAACCACGTTTTTTACCTATATATTCAAGAATTTCATATCCTTCCATATCGGATATATTTTCAATCTTATACCTTGCACACAGCGCAGCTTCATAATTATCGCGCAAGTATTCAAGAAGCTTGTATGCAAGAAGTTCAAGCTCAATAATATCGTCTTTTATCGCACCGGTATACGCAAGATTTACCGCGACAGACTGATCCTCGAATTTAGGCGGCAAAAGTCCGGGAGTATCCAGCATTTCAAGACCGCCCTTTAGGCGTATCCACTGTTTTGTGCGCGTTATTCCTGGGCGGTCACCGGTTTTAGCAGCGGCACGTCTTGAAAGGTTGTTAATAAGAGTAGACTTTCC
>JAQXIJ010000004.1 GCA_029007725.1 Bacillota bacterium
GTCGGACAGGGCGCCTGTAACTTTGAGAGATGTTCCGTAATTTGTAACGGATACACCGGACACCTCGAATGAAAGGTCGTTGAGGTAGACTGGGTTATCTTTCAAAGTCTGAACAGTCATGTCGTCAACAACAGAAAACGGAATACGAATCTTTGTTGAAGTTGAATTGCTTGAAACTGTTGTAATATCACTTGCATTGAATTTGAAAATTTTGCTTACTGTGTTGCCCTCTTGCGAAAGGGTATATGTAATTCCCGAAGCCGCTGTGTCAATTCCGGCGTCCGCAACAACATCAACATAGAAATTACCGCTTATAGTTGAATTTTTAAATTTATCCAGCAGAGCGTGGTCGTGTGCATCGATTGAAGCAACGGTAGTGTCATAAAGGTTATCAAATGTGTTTCTTACATTTTCCATATCAAGGTTAACCTTGTAGCTGAAAGAATTTGCATTGTTTGCAAGAGAAAGCGGGCTACTTGCGGTTGTGTCCTGATAAGAAGTTGAATCCCCTTTTGCCTTAGCGGTAACATTTACTTCTACATTTCCGTACTTTTTGCTATAGTCAAATATACCGTTTTCATCAAGTGACTGATTGGTATATGTTCTATCGGCAACATACTCTTTGAGCGTAGTTGGAGCGGCAAATGCAGCTATTTGAGTAAGCATTGCAGCAACAACAGCTACGCAAAAAATTTTTTTATTCATTGTTTTACCTCCTATACATAATTTATATTTACATAATAACATTGATGTGGCTCTTTGTCAAGCAATAATATAAAAATATGGCAATTTTAAAAGGAAGTTAAAAAAAACGAATATAAAATGAAAAAAAGTGAACAATTTAAAGTAGAAAATGTTTTGGAGGTAAAAATATGGAAAGAAAAAAAGAAAAAGGCGGAAGTGGATTTTATATAGCGATATGCTGCTGTCTGGTGATAATAGCCATAGTTGGATATGCGAACAGAATGTCGGACAGGCCTGAACCCGAGCGAAGCGTTGCGGAGGAAAAAACCGATATTGAACGCGCGGAACCGATTGTCAGCGCAATGCCGACAAATAAACCGGAAAAGAATGCGGAAGCAAAAACGGAGTCAAAAAACACAAAGACTGCGGAGAAAAAGAATACTCCGGTGAACAAAACGGCGAATACGGAGGAAAAAATGCAGTTCGCCGCTCCGGTAAAAGGTAAGGTTATAGGTGAATATTCGGGAGATGATTTGGTGTATAATGAAGTTTTGAGAGATTGGAGAGCACACAGCGGACTGGATTTTGAAGCAAAGGACGGCGAGCAAGTTCTGTGCAGCGCAAACGGTGTTGTGGAGGATGTTTTTGATTCCGGACTTGGAAAATGCGTGGTTATTGACCATAAAAACGGATTTAGGACCATGTATGCGAATCTTGATGACGAGGTAGCGGTAAAAGTCGGGGACGAGTTGTCGCAAGGCGATGTTATAGGTACTGTCGGCGATACGGCGTTGGGAGATATGGCTAATGAGCCGCATCTGCATTTTGAAATGTCTGAAAATAAAAAACCGGTAAATCCCATCGACTATTTAAATTAAGTTTGAATTGAACGCAAAAACCGAAGAAGCGGCAGCAAAAGGCGGCTTCTTCGGAAAAAATGAGGATAATGAAAAAAACTTTGCCACAACTATTGACAAATAAAAAAAACTGTGATATTATATATTATAAGTCAAGTTCAAAAGATATCGCGGGGTGGAGCAGTTTGGTAGCTCGTCGGGCTCATAACCCGAAGGTCGTTGGTTCAAATCCGGCCCCCGCAACCACTTAAAATGGCTTAAAACCTATGGTTTTAGGTCATTTCTTTTTTATGCAAATTGCATAATCGGTTGTTTGAGTGTTTATTTGGTGTTTATTGAAGAACTGCGTTGAGCTGCAAGTTGAAAGGAATTATGATGGGTTATGATGCAAATGCTCTTAATCCCAAAAACAAAAGAAATTTGTAAACAATAATTAGAATTTGAAGGACAAGGAATTGAATTTGGATACACTAAAGTATGTTTCCGTCAAGTGCTTTAACAACATCCGATACTGTCATGGATATAGCATAGCCAGCTACAGATGTCAAAATTTAGGGCAAGTTTAGATTAGATTTTATGCAAATCTGTTCACAAACGTTCAAAAACGAACAGGTCATTGATTATTTAGGCGGCATATGTTATAATAAAGAATAGTTGTATTGCCGCATATTGGGAGAGGGATACATTTCATATACAAAGAATAATGGTGAGATTATGAAAAAACAACTTGCTTCTTTTGATGAAGAGGAGCTTCTTGAATGTGAAAAATTCAGAACATTTCTGATGATGATTGCGGTGGGCGGATTTTTGGGTGCATATACTTTTAATCTTAAAGGCGGCGTTTTCTGCAATGCCCAGACTGCAAATTTTGTAATGTTAGCTCTGCAGCTGGGTGAAAGAAACTGGCGCAAGGCACTCTATTATGTAATCCCGATTACCGCATATCTTCTGGGTGCGGTACTTTCTGAATTTCTGCCAAAAAAAATAAATAAATTTGAGGTGCTACGCTGGGATACTGCTTTTGTTGCTTTTGAAATGATGTCTCTGCTCGCACTGGGGTTTGTGCCGGACAATGCTCCGTCGCAGATTTGTCAGGTTTCGATCAACTTTATAGCGTCGATGCAATACAACACTTTTCGTCAGGCAAAACGAGTGCCTATGGCGACGACGTTTTGTACCAATCACTTGCGACAAATCGGAATCAGCCTTGTAAAATGGCTGCATCACGGCGATAGGGGGTGCCGCGACAGGCTGTTTATGCATATGCTTATGCTGATTTCCTTTGTAGGCGGCGGCATTGTATCGACGGTTTTGTGCCTGCATTTTAAAGGAAAAGCCATATGGGGTGCGGAAGTCCTTCTGCTAATTGTGTTTGTTGACCTGCTACACGCGGATTTGAGCTATGAAAAGGATAAGCTGCACGTTGTTCCGCATGGACATTAATAACAAAGTATGTAAAAAGCGCACAGATCCCCAGCCGGCGGTAAATCTAAAGTTTCAATGGTAATTACAAAACATAGATAAAGCGCAGGAACTTGCAAAGCTGCAAGTTCCTGCGCTTTATAACAGCCTTACGATCTGTGCATTTTTCTTTACACTCGGTAAAAGGTGTATACTTCTGCCCCACCTCATATTTTTTCGTTTTTAACAGGAGAAGGTTTCATAGCGCGTCGACAATATCCTTGTACATATACAGCGAGCCGAGCGCGACAATGGGCAAACCGTTTTTTCTGGATGCACTTTTTGCGGCGGAAATCGCGTCATATACGCTGTAAAATGCCGCGGCGGGAATGTCATTTTTTCGGAATAAACCCGCAAGACAATCTGCGGCAAGTGCTCGGGGATTATCGGGAGCGGCGGCGAAAACCTGCTCTGCAAGTTCCGAAATCTCGTCTGACATCGCGGAAAAATCCTTGTCACCCATGACACCCATGACAAGATTGATTTTGTTATCAAAATACAGGCGGATGCTTCGTGCCGCAGCACGGATTCCGTCAAGGTTGTGTGCACCGTCGGTGATAATGGTCGGATTTTTCTGCAAAAGCTCAAATCTGCCGCGGTGTGACGCCTTTTTAAGACCGCGGAAAACGCAGGAGTCGGGGATTGAATAGCCGAATTTTCGCAGAAGATCGACACATCGCAGAGCAATCAGAGCATTTTCCGGCTGAAATTCGCCGAGAAGTGCAAGCCACAATCCGCTGTAGCCATGCGCCGAAAAAACAGTCCCGTCAAGGGAAAAACGCAAACCGGAAATTTCGCCGAAGTTAACGCGGATAAGCTGTGAATCAAGCTTTTTTGCATGCTTTTGTATAACCGCAGAAGCGTCCGCATCGGCCTTGCCTAAAATTACGGGTGAACCGCGCTTGATAATTCCAGCTTTTTCAAAGGCAATTTCCGCGGTGGTGTTGCCCAGAAAAGCGGTATGGTCGAGCGAAATGCCGGTGATGACCGAAAACAAATTTTCGGAAATTACATTCGTTGCGTCAAGCCTGCCGCCGAGCCCTGCCTCCAGTACAACAATATCGCACTGTTTCCTTTTGAAATATTCAAAAGCAAGGGCCGTTTGTAGCTCAAAGCCGGACGGAAGATGCGGCATTTTTTCCGCAATGCCTCGAATATAGTCCGTAATTTCCGCGAAATCGGCGTTTTCTATCGGCACACCATCGATGCATATGGTGTCGTTTAAGTTCAGTAAGGAAGGGGAATTGAAGCTGCCCGTGCGCAGACCGCTTTCGGTGAGAATCGAACGCAGAAATGCTGAAACCGAGCCCTTGCCGTTGGTTCCGGTTATGTGCACAAACCGAAGTGCGTTCTGCGGATTCCCCATTTGCGAAAGCAGGTCGGATATGCGTTCAAGACCGAGCTTTACAACGGTGCCATTGCAAGCGCCGATATATGAAATTGCATCACTGTAGGTCATCATATGCGGCACATTCTTTCAATCTGTTTTGTAAATGCCTTGCTTTTCAACAACATATATATAATGTAGGATTCGATGCTGCCCAAAATCAGTGACTGCGGAATACGCATAAGCAAAAGCGGCACGGGGTACTTGAAATAGACATACAGACCGATTGACTTTATAATAACCGAGCCGAAAAAAAGAGCGGAAAAAACACAGGCGGCAACCTTTGGAAACCTTTTGGAGTCGAAGCTGCGGTGAAAGGCATACTTTGAAACAAATCCGGAAACAAAGCCGACAGCGGAAGCACCGACGGTAATAATCGGATTTATGGCATAGCCATAAATGACGCAGCCTACTATATCGGCGCACGCACCGACAAAGCACCCGGTTACCGGTCCGAAAAGTATTCCTGCCATCAGTACGGGCAGATTTTCAAACCCGATTCTGAATGGACCTGCAGTGAATGACAAAATCTTAAGCGCCATGCTCATTGCGGCAAGCAGTGCGGATATTACAATAAATTCGATTCCGAAAACTGCACCGGCGGAACGTGATGTACCGTTTTTGTGATAAAGTGACATAAAAAAAACAACCTCCTTTTTCCTCACCCATATGGCAAGCAAAGAAGATCGCAAAAACGAAGTTTATTTCTGCCGTATGAAGCGGGATGCAAAATACGAACCGCAAGCCGTACAGCTTTTCGTCTGACCGGCAACTCCCCGTCCGGTCAACACTTGACGCCCGTATTTTTACTCTTCAGTGTAAAAAATTTTGTTAGAAACTCCAAACACACAGTATTATACCACGGAGCAAACAACGTGTCAATAGCAAAACATAAATATTATGCTAGTGCTGCAAAACAAATTGCATATTTTTGCAAAATTAGGTAATAATATTTCAAAAAAATGTATAAAAGTGCCGCAGCAGCGATGAAATGTTTGGGAATTATGTCAAAAAATGAACATTAAAGCAGAATTATATTGACATCAGCCGCACTATGTGATAAGATAATTATGTTTTTCAAAAAAAGTTTTGTCAATATGATTTGGGATGGCAGTCTGAAGAGTTTTGCTGCAAAGACAGCTGCGCTTGCCGTAAATTCCTAAACGGCGAGTTTGTCGGCTTTATGCAGCTTGACGAAATTATGACAGCATGTCTTGACGGCATGTTTTTTTGTTTTTGAGGTGATTGTTATTAAGGAGCTTGAAGATAAAATTTTGAAGGAAGGTCAGGTTCTTCCGGGGAATGTGCTGAAGGTCGGAAGCTTTCTGAACCAGCAGATTGATATAGACATTCTTATGAAAATGGGAGCGGAAATTGCGCGGCTGTATGCTGACTCGGGCGTGAACAAAATTCTCACCGTTGAGGCTTCGGGAATTGCCGTTGCCGTTGCCGCGGCAAACTTTTTGAAAACGCCTATTGTTTTTGCGAAAAAGAGCAGGTCGAGCAATGTTACGGGTGAGGTGTACAGCGCAAAGGTTGAATCCTTTACGCATGGCACGGTGAACAATATCATTGTGAGCAAGGATTTTTTGAAGCGGGACGACAGAGTTTTGATAGTTGATGATTTTCTTGCAAACGGCAATGCGCTTGTGGGGCTTTCTGACCTTGTCCGCGATGCCGGCGCAACTATTGTCGGAGCGGCTGTTGCTATCGAAAAGGGCTTTCAAAAGGGAGGCGACGATCTTCGCGCAAAGGGAATGCGAATCGAATCGCTTGCAATAATCGACAATATGTCAGACGGCGAAATTGTTTTCAGACAACAATAATTAATGATGTAAATTAAATTTACATAAATTAAATTTGCCAAATAGGCACGGAGGTATTTATAATGAAAAAAATCGTATCACTGTTTATGGTAGTTGCGATGGTAATGGCTTCATGCTTTGCTCTTTCATCATGCGGAAGCAGCAAGGAAGAACAGGGTTCTGCCGACGGCAGCAAAGCTCTGAAGATCGGCGCAATCCTTGTAGGTGACGAAAACGAGGGTTACACCTACGCACACATTGAAGGCATTAAAAAGGCTGCAAGCGAACTGGGCATAAAGGATGACCAGATTGTTTGGAAGTACAGCATCAAGGAAGACGAAACCTGCTATGACGCGGCAGCAGACCTTGCTGACCAGGGCTGTAACTTGATTGTTTCAAATAGCTACGGCCATCAGTCATATATCGAAAAGGCTGCAGGGGATTACCCGGACGTGCAGTTCATTGCAATGACCGGCGATACTGCTGCAAAGTCTGGTCTTGACAACTTTGCAAATGCTTTTACAAACATCTACGAAGCACGTTACATCTCGGGTGTTGTTGCGGGTATGAAAGTTGCCGAGCTGAAAAACGACAACAAACTTTCAGCTCAGAACATGGACGACAAGGGCAACGTTAAAATCGGCTATGTAGGAGCTTATCCTTATGCAGAGGTCGTTTCAGGATACACAGCTTTCTATCTTGGAATCAAGTCTGTTGTTCCGGAAGTTATTATGGAAGTTCAGTATACAAACTCATGGTTTGATCCTACGGCAGAGGGTGAAGCAGCAAACGCTCTTATGGCAGACGGCTGTGTAATTATCGGTCAGCACGCGGACTCAACAGGTGCTCCGACAGCTGTTCAGGCAGCTCAAGATCAGGGCAAGGTTGCATACTCAATAGGTTACAACGTAGATATGCTGAGCGTTGCACCGACAGGCGCGCTTACATCAGCAACAAACGATTGGTCAGTTTACTACAAGTACGCTTTTGAAACAATGATGAAGGGCGAAAAGCTTGACAAAGACTGGTCAAAAGGTTACACTGAAGGTGCAGTTGCAATCACAGAGCTCGGCAAGTCATGCGCAGAGGGCACACAGGCTAAGGTTGATGAAGATATCGCTGCTATTAAAGACGGCAGCCTGAAGATATTTGATACAAGCAAGTGGACTGTTGACGGAAAGACTCTTACAACATATACAAAGGCATACGGCTTTGAAGGCAACGAAATGATCAGCGACGGTTATTTCCATGAATCCGAGCTACGTTCTGCACCGGCATTCGATATCAGAGTCGATGGCATCAAAGAGCTTAACAATGACAAATAATAAATCGGCGAAGTGCATGATTTTAAAAGGCGGGGCTACCGATGGGGTAACTCCGCCTTAGTGGGTTTATAAATATTTTCATAATTTTGTGAAAACTGTTTTAGGGGGGGTATCAATTTGAAGGAAAACGCCATTGAGATAAGAAACCTTACAAAAAGCTTCGGATCAATAAAGGCAAACAATAAGGTGTGTCTTGAGGTCAAAGAGGGAGAAATTCTGGCGCTTTTGGGAGAAAACGGCAGCGGCAAAACAACCCTTATGAATATGCTGTCCGGTATATATTTCCCGGATTCCGGCGAAATTTTGGTGCACGGAAAGGAAGTAACAATCCGATCGCCCAAAGATTCGTACGACTTGGGAATAGGCATGGTTCATCAACATTTTAAGCTGGTTGATGTGTTTACCGCGGCAGAAAATATAGTTCTTGGTATCCCCGGAGCACAGTTTATGAATATGTCCGAAATTAAAAAGAAAATCAAAGCTTTGATCGATAAATACGGCTTTGAAATTGATCTGGACAAAAAAATTTACGATATGTCGGTTTCGGAAAAGCAGACCGTAGAAATTATAAAAATTCTGTTTCGTGGCGCGAATATACTGATTCTTGACGAGCCTACTGCGGTTTTGACTCCTCAGGAAACAAAAAGATTGTTCGGAGTTCTGAGAAATATGCGCGAAAACGGAAAAGCGATAATAATAATCACTCATAAGCTGCATGAGGTTCTGGAGATTTCGGACAGAGTTTCGGTTCTGCGAAAGGGAGAATATGCCGGAACAGTCAACACCTGCGACGCGGATGAAATGATTCTTACCGAGATGATGGTTGGAAAAAAAGTTGAGCTTAACATAGAGCGCACCGAGCCGGAAAATGTTTCGGAAAAGCTACGCGTCGAAAACTTGACCTGCATAAATGCCGATGGCAGAAAGGTACTTGACAACGTGACATTTACCGCATACAGCGGCGAAATTTTGGGAATTGCGGGAATCGCCGGAAGCGGACAAAAGGAGCTTTTGGAAGCTATTGCCGGGTTACAGACTGCCGAGGACGGAAGCATAATTTATACAAAAAAGGATGAAGAACCCTGCGAGCTGGTTGGCAAAACTCCGCTCCAGATCCGCGATATGGGAATTGCGCTTGCATTTGTTCCGGAGGACAGACTCGGCATGGGTCTGGTGGGCAGCATGGGCATGACGGGCAACATGATGCTGAGAAATTACAAGCGTGGCTCGGGTCCATTTACTGAACGCAAATATCCGCGCAAGCTTGCCGAAAGCATAAAGGAAAAGCTGGATGTTGTTACTCCAGGTCTGTCGACACCGGTAAGAAAGCTTTCGGGCGGAAATGTTCAAAAGGTTCTGGTAGGACGTGAAATCGCACTGAAACCGCAGCTTCTTATGGCGGCGTATGCAGTTCGCGGACTTGATATAAATACCTCATATACAATATACAATCTTTTGAGCGAAGAAAAGCAAAAGGGTGTTGCCGTCATATATGTCGGCGAAGATTTAGATGTTCTGCTAGAACTGTGCGACAGAATTATGGTTATGTGCGACGGTCACGTTACCGGAATATTGGACGCTCGCACGGCTAAAAAGGAAGATATCGGACTTTTGATGATAAAGCATGACGGCAAGGAGGAGTAATAGTATGGATAATTCGGTTCAAGAGCCTTTTATAAGGATTGCCAGACGCGAAGATATGATCTGGTGGAAGGCATGGATAATCCGTGGCATTGCATTACTGCTTTCGCTTGTTGTCTGTGCTGTGGTAATTTTCGCAATAGTAAAAATGAACCCGATAAACGTTTATCAGACAATGTTTAAGGGCGCTTTCGGAAGTACAAGACGTACATGGATAACAATTCGTGATACTATGATGCTTTTGTGCATATCGATAGGACTTGCACCTGCATTCAAGATGAAATTTTGGAACATCGGAGCAGAGGGACAGATTTTGGTCGGCGGCGTGGTAACAGCCGCATGCATGATTTATCTTACAAACTTTCCGACACCGCTTTTGTTTTTGGCAATGATTGCAACAAGCTGCATTGCAGGTGCGATGTGGGGTTTTTTACCGGCGATTTTCAAGGCGAAATTTAACACAAACGAAACTCTGTTCACACTGATGATGAACTACGTTGCGATTCAGCTAACCTCCTTTGCGGTTGCAAAGTGGGAAAATCCGTATGGTTCAAACACCGTCGGCATTATAAATTCTTCAACAAAAATCGGCTGGATGCCGGGGCTTTTCGGTAAGGAATATATGCTGCACCTTATTATAGTTTTGGCCCTCGCGATAGGAATGTATATTTACCTTAAAAAGAGCAAGCAGGGCTATGAAATCGCGGTTGTCGGCGATTCAGAAAACACTGCAAGATATGCAGGCATAAGCGTTTCAAAGGTTATAATAAGAACTATGCTCATTTCAGGCGGAATCTGCGGACTTTCGGGATTTCTGGCAGTAAGCGGCGCAAGCCATACAATTTCGACCTCAACAGCCGGAGGAAGAGGCTTTACGGCAATTATCGTTGCATGGCTTGCAAAATTCAACACCATTACCATGATTGCAATTTCATTGCTGTTGATATTTCTTCAGAACGGTGCTGTGGAAATTGCGTCAAAATACGGACTTAACGACTATGCTTCAAAAATGATTACCGGAATTATTCTGTTCTTCATTTTGGGCAGCGAATTTTTCATAAACTATTCACTGATTTTCCGCGGAGGAAAAAAGAACAAAAAGGAGGAATAAGGCATGGATTCAATAATTTCATTAATTCAGGCGGCGATTGTGTTCGGTACGGTAATTATGCTGGGCGCCGTGGGAGAGAGTCTGACCGAAAAATCCGGAAGCCTTAACCTCGGTGTGCCGGGAATTATGTATCTGGGCGGAATTGCCGGCCTTGTGGGCGTTTTCTTCTATGAAAATGCGGTATCTGAGCCGAACAGTATTGCGTGTGTGGTAATTGCACTTGCCTGTGCGCTTGCGGCATCATTTCTAGCCGGTCTTATTTACAGCTTTTTGACCATAACGCTTCGCGCAAATCAGAATGTTACCGGTCTTACGCTGACTATTTTCGGTTCGGGTGTTGCTAACTTTTTCGGTGGGTCACTGAATAAGCTTTCGGGCGGAATAGGTCAGGTTTCGGTCAGCACAACAAGCAGTGCGTTCCGCGCCACTGTTCCGGCACTGTCTAATCTCGGGGTGGCTGGAAAGATTTTCTTCTCGTACGGCTTTATGGTATACGCGGCGATTGCGATAGGTGTTTTGTCACAGATTTTTCTTTCAAAAACCCGCGCCGGACTTAATCTCCGCGCGGTAGGCGAAAATCCGGCAACGGCGGACGCAACCGGTATAAATGTTATTAAATATAAATATCTCGGCGTTTGCTTCGGTGCGGCGATTTCGGGTCTTGGCGGACTCTACTATGTAATGGACTATACAAAGGGAACATGGTCAAACGACTGTACCATAGAAAGTCTTGGCTGGCTGGCTCTTGCTCTTGTTATATTTTCCGCATGGAAGCCGAAAAAGGTCATCTGGGGTTCATACCTTTTCGGTATACTCTACTGGATGTATTTCTATATTTCGGGACTTAACCGAAGTTCACAGGAGCTGTTCAAAATGCTCCCGTATCTGGTAACTATTGTAGTTCTTATAATTTCAAGTTTGCACAAAAATAAAGAAAATCAGCCTCCTCAGAGTCTAGGACTCGCATATTTTAGGGAAGAGCGCTGATGCCTTCGGCATGAAAAATGCGTATTTGGGGAAGCATGAGTTTTAACGGAATGATTTTGTGCTTATGAGGATTTGGCTTTAAAAGGAGAAAAGAATGAAAAAGGATGTATTGATTATCGGCGCAGGTCCGGCAGGGATTTTTACTGCTATAGAAATGATAAGAAACGGCAGCAAGAAAAAAATTCTTATTGTTGAAAAAGGACAGAGCATTGAAAAACGTCACTGCCCAAAGGTAAAAACGCATAAATGCGTAAACTGTAAACCCTATTGCCACATAACGACTGGATTTTCGGGCGCGGGCGCGTTTTCGGACGGAAAGCTTTCGCTTTCGAGCGATGTCGGCGGAAATCTGCCGATGCTGATAGGCGAAGATTTGGCGCAGGAAACCATTAATTATACCGATAAAATTTATCTTGAATTCGGAGCCGACACAAAGGTTGAGGGCGTCAGCAACGATGAAGCGGTAAAGGAAATTCGTAAAAATGCAATTCAGGCGGGATTGAAGCTTGTTGATTGCCCAATTCGCCATTTGGGCACCGAAAAAGCGCAGGACATATATCTTGCGATAGAAAAATATCTGCAAAACAGCGGTGTGGAAATTTTGTTTGGTAATGAATGTAAGAACCTGATTCTGGACGGAGACGTGTGTAAGGGTGCGCTTGTGTCGGACGGAAAACAGGACTATGAAATCTATGCCGACCATACCATTGTTGCAACCGGCAGGCGCGGCGCGGAATGGTTGGAACACATCTGTGCCGAACACAATATCGCACACGAGCCGGGTACGGTTGACATCGGCGTACGCGTCGAGGTCAGAAATGAGGTTATGGAAAAGGTAAACAAGGTGCTTTATGAATCAAAACTTATCGGATGGCCAGAACCGTTCAAAAATAAAGTCAGAACATTCTGCCAGAATCCGGGAGGGTTTGTAAGTCAGGAAAACTATGATAATGACCTCGCGGTTGTAAACGGACATTCATATAAGGAAATGAAGTCGCACAATACAAATGTTGCAATTTTGTGCTCGCATAATTTTTCGACGCCGTTCAATCAGCCGATTGCATATGCCCAGAAGGTCGGCGAATTAACCAATATGCTTGCCAATGGACAGATTTTGGTGCAGCGTTTCGGCGATATTTTGGATGGCAAGAGAACATGGCCGAAGGAGCTGGCACAGTCGAACGTAAAGCCGACACTTCCGGACGCGGTCGCCGGTGACATAACCGCTGCTATGCCATACCGTGCCATGATAAATATTATCAACTTTATAAAGGCTGTGGATAATGTTGTTCCGGGTTTTGCGGCATACGAAACACTTTTGTATTCCCCGGAGTTGAAATTTTATTCAAACCGTGTTAAAATGGATACGAATTTTAACACCAGCATACAGGGACTGCACTGTCTTGGCGATTCAAGCGGTTGGACACGCGGTCTTATGATGGCATCCGTTATGGGTGTTCTGATGGGCAGAAGACTTATTGCGGAAGAGTAACCTATACAGAAAAGAGGATTATGAATTATGGTAAGAGCAGTTGTTGGAGCAAACTGGGGCGATGAAGGTAAAGGTAAAATTACCGATATGCTTGCGAAGGATGCTGATATTGTCGTAAGATTTCAAGGCGGAGCAAACGCAGGACATACTATTATAAATAATTATGGTAAATTTGCACTGCACCTGCTTCCGTCGGGTTCATTTAATAAAAATGTTACAAACATGATTGGTAACGGTGTGGCGCTTGATATTCCGAAGTTGTTTAAAGAGCTTAATGAAATTGTGGATAGAGGCGTCGAAAAACCCAACCTGGTTATTTCGGAAAGAGCACAGGTTCTTATGCCGTATCACATTTTGTTCGATAAATATGAAGAAGAACGTCTTTCCGACAGAAAGTTTGGCTCGACAAAATCCGGAATTGCACCGTTTTTTTCCGATAAATTCGCAAAAATCGGCTTCCAGGTATGGGAGATTATGCAAGACGACGACAAGCTGATGGAAAAAATTAAGAATACCATTGAAATTAAAAACCTTATTTTGGAGCACGTTTATCACAAGCCGCTATTGGACGCCGAAGAGCTTTTTGAAACCATAAAGGGATATAGAGAAATGATAAGACCGTATGTCATAAATTCGGTTGAATTTATGCATAAAGCGATCAAGGAGGGCAAAAATATTCTTCTTGAAGGTCAGCTTGGATCGCTTAAGGATCCGGATTTCGGAATTTATCCGTTCACGACATCGTCGCCGACAGTTGCCGGCTACGGCGCTTGCGGTGCATGCATTCCGCCGTATGAAATCAAGGATATTATAACGGTTGTAAAGGCATATTCGTCATCGGTAGGTGCAGGTGCATTTGTTTCTGAAATTTTTGGCGATGAAGCAGATGAATTAAGGCGCCGTGGCGGTGACGGAGGGGAGTTTGGTGCCACCACAGGCAGACCACGCCGCATGGGCTGGTTTGATTGCGTTGCGAGCCGTTACGGCTGTATAGTTCAGGGTACTACTCAGGTTGCATTTACCGTTTTAGACGCTTTGGGGTATCTAAAGGAAATTCCGGTTTGCGTCGGATATGAAATAAATGGCGAGGTTACAAAGGAATTCCCGACAACCGACAAACTTAATATTGCAAAGCCGGTTTTGAAAACGCTGCCGGGCTGGAACTGCGACATACGGGGCATCAGAAAATACGAGGAGCTTCCGGAAAACTGCAGAAAGTATATCGAGTTTGTTGAAAATGAAATAGGTTTCCCGATTAAGATTGTTTCAAACGGTCCGAGCAGGGAAGATATAATTTACAGATAATTGACCGGGGCTGCGCTTTTTGTGCAGTCCTGTTTTTTGTGCTTTAAACAGCTTGACTAAACAGGTGTAAAGTGGTAATATTAAACTATATGTAGACTAAGAGAGGTAGAAAAATGAAAAAAGTTATGCTTGTATTCGGCACACGTCCGGAGGCTATAAAAATGTGCCCGCTGGTAAACGAACTTAAGACAAGAAATAATATTAAAACCATTGTTTGTGTCACAGGACAGCACAGACAGATGCTCGACATAGTGCTTGAGGCATTTTCGGTAGTGCCCGACTATGACCTGTCTATTATGAAGGACAAGCAGACGCTTTTTGATATAACCACAAATATTTTAAATCGAATCAAATCGGTTTTGGAGCAGGAAAAGCCGGATGTTGTTCTGGTTCACGGCGATACAACGACAACCTTTGTGACGGCGCTGGCGTGCTTTTATATGCAGATCCCGGTCGGTCATGTCGAAGCCGGACTCAGAACCTATAACATATATTCGCCGTATCCGGAGGAATTCAACCGTCAGGCAGTAGGAATTGTTGCAAAATATAACTTTGCGCCGACCGAGCTGTCAAAAAACAATCTTATTAAAGAGGGGAAAAATCCGTCAAGCATATATGTGACCGGGAACACGGCGATTGATGCACTTAAAACTACGATTTGCAGTGACTATCATCACGAGGAACTCGCATGGGCAAAGGATTCACGGCTGATAATGATTACCGCTCACCGCCGCGAAAATCTCGGCGAGCCGATGAAGCATATGTTCCGCGCGATTAAGCGTATCATGGAGGAGCACCCCGACACAAAGGCAATCTATCCGATTCATATGAATCCGGTTGTGCGCGAGACGGCAAACTCAATTTTGGGCGGCTGCGACAGAATCAGAATAATTGAGCCGCTTGATGTGCTTGATTTTCATAATTTTATGGCGCGCAGCTATCTGATACTCACCGACAGCGGCGGAATACAGGAGGAAGCGCCGTCACTTGGCAAGCCGGTTCTTGTAATGCGTGATACAACAGAACGCCCTGAAGGAATTGCAGCAGGAACACTGAAGCTTGTCGGGACCGATGAAGAAACCATTTATAAAGAATTTAAGCGCCTTCTGGAGGATGAAGAGGAGTACAGGCAGATGAGTCATGCCTCAAATCCGTACGGCGATGGCTTTGCCTGCAAACGTATTGCGGACATTTTGGAGAAGGAATAGCATGGAGAACGGAAAAAAAGCAACGCTTTGGCTTGTCATACCATGTTATAACGAGGAGCAGGTGATTGACGAAACCGCAAAATGCGTTAAAGAGGTTATAACCGCCATGACAGAGAGCGGCAAGATAAGTAAAAACAGTAAAATTGCGTTTGTGAATGACGGTTCGACCGACAAAACGTTTGAGCACATAAAGGCACTTTGCGCGGGAGACAGTATTTTTGCGTGCATAAATCTGTCACGTAACCGCGGCCACCAAAATGCGCTGCTGGCAGGGCTTATGGTGGCAAAGGGGCGTGCCGACGCGGTAATTTCGCTCGATGCGGACCTTCAGGATGATGTTGGCGCGATTGAAGAATTCGTGGATAAATTTCTTGAGGGCTACGACATTGTGTACGGTGTGCGCTCGGAGCGCAACACCGATACTTTTTTTAAGCGTTTCACCGCGGAGTCGTTCTATAAGTTTATGCGCGTGATGGGAGTCGATATTGTGTATAATCATGCGGATTATAGACTGATGAGCAGGCGTGCGCTTGAAGGACTGTCGGAATTTGACGAAGTGAACACATTTCTGCGCGGAATTGTGCCACAGATCGGATATCCGTCAACGGTTGTTGAATATAAGCGCGGCGAAAGAGTTGCCGGCAAATCAAAATATCCGCTGAATAAAATGCTTGCATTTGCACTGGAGGGAATTACGTCTTTCAGCATAAGGCCTATACGCATGGCGCTTATGCTCGGCATTTTTGCGTTTTTGGTCAGTGTCGGTATGCTGATTTACTGTATCATTCAAAAGGCTTTTGGCAGAGTCGTAAGCGGCTGGGTAAGCCTCAGCGTGTCCATATGGGCGTTGGGCGGTATGCAAATGTTGCTTATAGGCGTGGTCGGTGAATATGTCGGCAAAATTTATCTTGAAACAAAACATCGGCCGAAGTACATCATTGAGTCGATAATTCTTAACGAGGATGAAATTTAATGAAACAAGAGCTGAAAGAACGGATCAACTCGGGAAAATTACGAGAAATGTTTTTGTACATTATTTTCGGAGGACTGACTACCGTAATTAATATCTGTGTATACTTCGTATGCTACTACTACTTGAAAATTTCAAATGTCGCGGGTAATATTGCGGCGTGGATACTTGCTGTGCTGTTTGCTTACGTCACAAACAAGCTGTGGGTATTCGGTAGCAAGGCGCGTGACAAAAAAACGGTCATGCGCGAAATATCGCAGTTTTTCGCATTCAGGCTTGGTACGGGGCTTTTTGAACTGGCGATGATGTATTTATGTGTTGACGTTTTGGCATATAATGCCGGAATAATGAAGATAATTACCAATGTAATTGTAATAATTTTGAACTATGCCGCAAGTAAAATGATAATTTTTGTAAAAAAAAAATGAAGGTGCATTGTAAAATGAACCTGCAATAGTAAGTAAACAGAAAAAAGTATCCATAGTGACGAACCTGTGGTAGAATTGAGATTAATCAACAACAACTCTGAAAGGAACATCACTATGGACATTCTAAAGTATACCACAAAA
>JAQXIJ010000005.1 GCA_029007725.1 Bacillota bacterium
GAGGTGGTATTGTTCCTTTTTTGATTGACATAAAAATTCCTCCTGTGATTTTGGATTTGTTTGTGTCCATTCCATTATATCACTCTTTTTTCTGTCCATCAAATCTGGGAAGGTGGCAGGTCTATTGTATAGAAAGCCCCACAGAAGAACCGAATGGTAAATCTGTGGGGTTGTTTTTTGCACATATCATACTTTTGACACTAAATATTAAACTGATGACACGAAAGGTCATACGATTGACACGAAAGGTCGAGGTCAAATTTTACGGTTTCATTTTTTAATTAAAATGAATATATTTCAGTAAATATTGCATAAAAAAGTTGCTGCCGATAACGGGAAATCATTAACCAAAAACAGCACTTTTACACGAATTATTCTGGAAATCGCATAAGCAAAGGGTTTCTTTGAAACCGAAATATAAAGCAAGAACCTCAAGATTTCTATCAACCTTGAGGTTCTTATTTGGTGGGAGAGGGTGGATTCGAACCACCGAAGCTATAAGCAGCAGATTTACAGTCTGTCCCCTTTGGCCACTCGGGAACTCTCCCATATTACGAGGACAGAAAATCTCCTGTCCTCTTTGTTGGAGCTGGTGATGGGACTCGAACCCGCGACCTGCTGATTACAAATCAGCTGCTCTACCAATTGAGCTACACCAGCATTTATGGTGGGAGTAACAGGGCTCGAACCTGTGACATCCTGCTTGTAAGGCAGACGCTCTCCCAGCTGAGCTATACTCCCATAATTTTAAAATCTGGTCGGGATGACAGGATTCGAACCTGCGGCCCTCTGGTCCCAAACCAGATGCGCTACCAAACTGCGCTACATCCCGATTATTACTCGGCATCGCCTATGGTTCACTGTCAGCGACTTTTATATAATACCACATCGCATCCAATTACTCAATCCTCAAAATAAAGATTTATAGAAATATATACTAATATATCTTATATATTCTTTAATTTTCATTTATTTTCTTTATTTTTTGCTTTTTGAATTAAAATATTCTTTGCGCCACATCTTGACATATAATAGTAATTGTTGTATAATTATTCTGCATTCATATTCTGACATCGAAATATTTTTTGAGATTGAAGATGTTTAAAACAGTATATTTTATCTGTAACTGCATCTTTTGGGGTGCAGTTTTTTTGTTAAAGGAGCTAAATTATGCACAATAAGCACAGAACAAGCGGAGGGCTTTCATTACTCCAAAAAATAATACTCTTAATTTTGCCGGTTGCCGCGGCACTTTTGGCTCTCGGAACAGGCAGAATGGGAATACCCCTTGCCGATGTCTGCAAGATTATTGCAAATCGAGCGGGCGGTGCTTTTATCGTTTCTGAACAGACGCGCATCGTCATCGAAACAATACGCATTCCTCGCATTCTTCTTGCAATCCTCGTAGGTTCGGGTCTTTCGGTTTCCGGATGTGCTTTTCAAAGCTTGTTTTCAAACCCTCTTGCAACGCCTGACACGCTCGGTGTAGCAAGCGGAGCCTGCTTTGGTGCCGCGCTTGGTATTCTAATCGGCTTCGGCATGATAGGCATTCAACTAACCTCGCTTGCTTTCGGCGGATGCGCGGTTTTGTGTACTTGGCTTGCCGGAAGTGGAAGAAGAAACGGCATAAGCACGATCGTTCTCGCCGGAATTATGATAAGCTCGCTGTTTTCGGGATTGGTGTCACTCGTAAAATTTGCCGCCGACACCGAATCGCAACTTCCTGCCATCACATATTGGCTTATGGGCAGCCTCAATGGCGCAAGTTATCGTTCTCTAGCTTTCGGAGCGCTTCCTATTATAATAAGCATCGCAGTGCTCTGGTCTGTAAGATGGCGGCTGAACATTCTTCTGCTTTCGGACGATGAAGCCAATTCCTCCGGTACAAATATCCGAATTTTACGCATCATCACAATACTCTGTGCAACCGCCATAACCGCTTCTTGCGTTTCCATGTGCGGTCAGGTCGGCTGGGTAGGTCTTTTAGTGCCGCACATATGTCGAATGCGCTTCGGAAATAACCACCTTGCATTGATTCCAGCCTCAGTCAGCGTTGGCGCAATATTTATGCTTATTGTTGATACAATAGCACGGAGCATTTCATCTGCAGAAATTCCGGTTTCGGTTCTGACAGCAATCATCGGCGCACCGTTTTTCATATTCCTGATGCGCCGAAGCAAGGGGGGATGGTTATGAAACTATCGGTAGAAAACGGCAGCTTCGGCTATAAAGGCGAAAAAAATATTCTAAACAATATTTCCTTTTCCACGGGAAACGGAGATTTGCTTGCAATTTTAGGTCCCAACGGAACCGGAAAAACCACGCTTTTGCGCTGTATAATGGGATTTTTAAACTGGAAAAGCGGCAGAAGTACGCTTGACGGCGTAGATATACGCAGTATGCCGCTGCGCAAGCTCTGGAACATAGTTTCATATGTACCACAAGCAAAAAACAGTCTATCCGCATACAAGACCGAAGAAATGATTCTTCTCGGTAGAGGCAGCAGGCTTGGTTTTTTTTCTAAACCTGCTGCAAAAGACTTCCAAATTGTCTGCAACATTATGGAAAAGTTGCACATAACAAATCTCAGAGGCAAACTTTGCAGTGAAATAAGCGGTGGAGAACTGCAAATGGTACTTATTGCAAAGGCGCTTGCCGCACAGCCACAGATACTAATTCTTGATGAACCCGAATCCAACCTTGATTTCAAAAATCAACTTATTGTTCTCGATACAATGAGTGAGCTTGCAGACGAGGGCATGACCTGCATTTTCAATACCCACTACCCTGCACATGCGTTGCGACGTGCAAACAAGGCGCTCATGCTGAACGGAAACGGCGGCGCGCTTTTTGGCGAAACTCAAAAAATAGTAACCGAACGCAATATTGAAAAAAGCTTTGGGGTGCGGGCGATCATTAGCGAAGTGGAAACGCACCAAAGCACACTTCGTGATGTAATTCCGCTCGATATTCGCTCCTCATCAGACAGAATTATTCCGCCACAAGAAAAAAACGCAGAGCATCTCGCCGTGCTTTCAATAACCTTTTCCGATTCTGCCTCTGCCGAAAAACTGAATGGGCTTTTTCACGAATACAGCCGCTATATTGTGGGCAGAATGGGTATGCCATATCCAAAATATAACGTTAAAATAATTAATTTGACTCTTGACGGTCCAATTTCTGATCTTGAAACACTCACGGCACGCATAAGCACTCTCCGAGGAGTGAACGTTAAGGCAGTTTACACTAGCGGAGATGTAGAGGATATTAACAATGGACAATATTCATCTTATTGACAAGCTAAATGAAAAAAAGTGTCTTGACGATTACGAATGGACACAGCTTTTCACCAGTTTCTCTGACAGCGACCAAAAATATGCGGCAGATATTGCGCACAAAATTGCACTTAAAAATTTTGGGCACGACATTTTTGTCCGAGGTTTGATAGAGATTTCCAACATCTGCAAAAATGACTGCATGTACTGCGGAATACGCAAAAGCAACCGCTGTGTAAATCGTTATCGAATGAGCCGCGAAGAAATTATGTCCTGCTGCGAAACTGGCAACGCTTCCGGATTTAAAACCTTTGTTTTGCAGGGCGGCGAAGACGCATATTTCACTGATGATGTAATGTGCGGCATAATTTCGGCAATACGTGCACAATATCCCGACTGCGCGATAACGCTTTCCCTTGGTGAAAGAAGCTATGGCAGCTATAAACGAATGTTTGACTCAGGTGCCGACAGATACCTTCTGCGCCACGAAACTGCAGACGAGGAGCATTATAAGAGACTTCACCCCAATACGCTTTCCTTTAAAAATAGAATGAAATGTTTGCACAGCCTAAAGGAAATTGGATATCAAACCGGGTGCGGAATGATGATCGGCTCTCCGTTTCAGACCGCAGAAAATCTCGCGTCGGACATGATTTTCATGGCAGATTTTCGTCCTCAAATGATAGGCATCGGCCCGTTTCTTCCCGCAAAAAATACGCCGTTTGAAAACTGTACACCCGGATCACTTGAGCTGACTCTTTTTGTTCTGAGCCTGTGCAGAATCATGCTTCCTGACGTTCTTCTGCCGGCAACAACCGCTCTCGGAACAATCGCTTCCAACGGGCGTGAACGCGGAATTTTGTGTGGTGCAAATGTAGTTATGCCAAACCTTTCACCTACCAAAAACAGAAAAAATTACATGCTTTATGATAACAAAATCGGTACTGCGGACAATCCTAACGACGGCAGAGCAAAAATAGAGGCAAGCTTTGCAAAAATCGGATACCGTCTTGTCGAAAGCCGCGGAGATTATAAAAAAAGGAGCTGAAAAAAATGATTAAAATTGCAATTTACGGCAAGGGTGGAATAGGCAAGTCCACAACTGTTTCAAACATGGCAGCAGCACTTGCCGAAAAAGGTCTAACCGTCATGCAAATAGGCTGTGACCCGAAAGCGGACTCTACTGCAAATCTGTTAAACGGGAAAAAAATGAATACCGTTCTTGATTTGATACGCACACGTGGAAACGACTTTGAGCTTGATGACATGATTAAAACCGGCTATAACGGCGTTTTGTGCGCCGAAGCAGGCGGTCCTGCCCCCGGGCGTGGCTGTGCTGGGTGCGGAATCATTGCTGCTCTCGAAAAGCTAGAGGAAAAGGGCGCATATGACAAATATTCGCCGGACATCGTTTTCTATGATGTTTTGGGTGATGTTGTGTGCGGAGGATTTGCAATGCCTATGCGCCGAGGCTATGCCGACCGCGTTTTTGTGATAACCAGCGGCGAAAATATGTCAATTCACGCCGCCGCCAACATCGCCACGGCGATTGATGGATTCCGTGACCGAGGCTATGCCGAACTCGGCGGAATTATCCTAAACCGACGCAATGTGAAACACGAGTTCGAAAAGGTTGCGGAGCTTGCAGAAGACATACACAGCCGTACAATCGGCACGATTGACCGATGCGACCTTGTGCAGTCTGCCGAGGATATCGGCAAAACAGTAATCGAGGCTTTTGGTTCCAATTCTTTTGCCAATCAATACCGTGCTCTTGCCGATAACATTTTAAACATATGCAAAGGAGATTACGAAAATGCTGACAAAACTTAATCCTCGGTCCGCCAACACAAAAATCTGCGATGCCGAATTCCCAATTCCGTTCAAATCCGGGCTGGAATACAGTGCTCCCGCACGAGGTACATGGAATATAGTCCATACCGGAATGTTGATTCCCGAAGTTCACGAAGTTTTTGTCTGCGCCGCAAGCTGTCTGCGCGGGGTTGTGTTGACTGCCGCCGAAATGAAAGCGCAAAAGCGATTTTCTACAATAGAGATCAGAGAAAACAACTTGCTTAACGGCGATATGGAGCAGCTTATAACAGACGGCGTTTCTGACATAATCGCTCACCTTGCAAAGCGTCCTCCGGCAATCCTTCTTTATACCAGCTGTATTCATCACTTTGTCGGCTGCGATATGCACATTGTTTTTGACCGTCTTGCCGAAATGTTTCCTGACATTGCATTCACCGACTGCTATATGAATCCGATTATGCGCAAAAGCGGTCTTGATCCCGACAGGCTTATGCGCAGACAACTATACAGCCTGCTCAAGCCGCGCCAAAAAATCGAGAAATCGGTAAATATAATTGGGAATGATCTTCCAACTGACGAAAGCAGCGAGCTTACAACTCTTTTGAAGTCAGGTGGCTTTTCGGTAAAGGATATAACGTCCTGCAAAAGCTATACCGAGTATCTCGAAATGGCGGAAAGCACAGTTAATATCGTTTACTACCCTGCCGCAAAACCTGCCGGTGAATATCTAGAATGCAAACTGGGGCAAAAGCTTTTGTATCTTCCTGCAAGCTTTAATTACTGCGAAATCAGGCGCTGCATAACCGCTCTTGTGCACGAATTTAAGCTACCGCCCTTTGACTTCAACTCCGCTGAAGAGCGGTGCGAAAATGCGCTCAAGCGACTTTCTGGCATAATTGGGAATACTCCGGTGGCAATCGACTATACAGCTGTTTACCGTCCTTTTGAACTGGCAAAGCTCCTGTCAGAGCACGGCATAAACGTCACGCATATTTATGCTGACAGCATAAGCAACGATGACAAGGACGCATTTTTATATCTGCAAAAAAACGTTCCAAACATAATACTCATGCCGACAGTCAATGTGCTGATGCGCGTGTTGCCGCATACGTCATCCGAAACAGTATTGGCAATAGGTCAGAAAGCGGCTTATTTCACCGGAACAAATAACTTCGTCAATATAATTGAAGGCGGAGGCCACTGGGGATATGATGGAATACTCCGTCTATGCGCCGAAGCCGAAGACGCTTTTCTGCATAAAAAAGATGCAAAAAATATAATTCAGGTAAAAGGCTGGGGGTGTTCATGTTGCTGAAAAATCAGACCTCGAGTATAATTTCTACATATGCTGCTGATGTTTCTGGCGTCTGCTCGGCACTTTTTGAAATGGGTGGAATGACGGTCATGCATGACGCGTCGGGCTGCAATTCAACCTATAACACACACGACGAGCCGCGTTGGTACGACACCGACAGCATGGTTTTTATTTCTGCCCTTACCGAAACAGAAGCCATAATGGGTAATGACAACAAGCTTATAGGCGACATCATCGATGCCGCATGCCAACTTTCGCCGGAATTTATCGCAATCGCCGGCACACCAATTCCCATGATTACCGGCACTGATTTTTCTGCAGTTGCACGTGTTGTCGAAGCTCAAACCGGTATTCCATCGTTTGGCTTTGACACCAACGGAATGCACAGTTATCTTTTGGGGGCTTCTGCAGCATTTACAGCGATTGCCGAACACATGGTTGATACCGACCTTGAAAAGTCAAAAAATCTGTCTGTAAACATTCTCGGCACAACTCCGCTCGACTTTTCAGTTAATTCATACCTTGGCAGCGTCAATGCATGGCTTGCCGCACAAGGGTTTGAAATTATAGGCAAATGGGGAGTCGGAGCAAGGCTTTGCGACATAAGGCGTGCAAAAAGCGCGCACGTCAATCTCGTAATGTCCTCCTGCGGTCTTGAGGCCGCTCGGACTTTGCGGCGGCGTTTCGGCACGCCGTACGTAATCGGGATACCAATAAATGGCAAATTTTCTGACAGCCTTGCTTTCGCGCTTAAATCTGCCGCAACAACTGGCGAATGTGAGAAAGCATATCATACTGATGGCGGCTCCGACACCATAATAATAGGCGAGGCGGTTGCCGCTGGCTGCATAAAGGATGCCGCATACAAAAAATACGGCATCAAAATGCATGTTCTATGTCCGCCTGATACGGACTATGAGGTACTTCCGTGCGATTCCCAAGCATTGGGTGGTGAAAACATTACGCGCCGAATTTTAGCTTCCGCCAAGCGCATCATCGCAGACCCGCTCTATATGCCGATATGTCCCGAAACAGCAGAATTTATTCCGCTGCCGCATGAGGCATTTTCCGGCAGAATTTTCCGCGAAAGCATACCAGATCTTATGAAAACTTTTTAAAAGGAGAAAAACAATGCTAAAAAAAATTATTTCCGCACTTCTTTCAGTCACAATACTGTTTTCACTTGCAGGCTGTGGCGAAAAAACAGGCTCTTCAAAGGAGAAAGATTCAGGTACAATTACCGTCACTGACCACAGTGGTAAAACGGTAGAGGTTCCTAAGAATATTCAGCGAATTGCTGTTTGCTCAATTTTTCCGCTCCCGTCGGTTTTATCGGTCTTTTTTGACAGTGCCGAAAAAATTGTCGGAATGCCCGAGCAGAGTATGACCGCCGCGAAAAATAGCCTTTTGAGCGAGCTTTATCCAGAAATTCTGAACGCAAACACAGGCTATATGAACGGAAGTGAAATCAATACGGAGGAGCTTTTGGCCTTGAAGCCCGATATTGTTTTCTACAGTGCGTCCGACTCAAAAATTGCAGCGCAGCTGCAACATATTGGAATTCCAGCTGTCGGAATTTCGGTCAACAAATGGGACTATAACGCAATAGAAACTCTTGACCACTGGATTGAACTTCTTGATCAGATCTTCCCCGAAAACGAAAAGGCGAAAACCGTTTCGGACTACAGCGCAAAAATCTATGACAAGGTTCAAAAACGCGTTTCAAAGCTCTCCGACGAGGAGCGCGCAAAGGTGTTCTTCCTCTTCCAATACAGCGAGAGCACAATTATGACCTCCGGCGATAACTTTTTCGGCGACTGGTGGGCGGAATCCATAGGTGCAAAAAACGTTGCGAAAGAAATTAAGGGCGACAATGCACAGCCGGTAAATTTCGAGCAGGTTTATGCCTGGGATCCGCAGATTGTGTTCATAACGAACTTCAACAAGGCTCAGCCGGACGATTTATATAACAACACAATCGGCACATATGACTGGAGCGGGCTAGACGCCGTAAAAAATCACAGGGTATATAAAATGCCGCTCGGAATCTACCGTAGCTATACCCCGGGCGCAGATACGCCGATAACGCTACTTTGGCTGGCAAAATCGACTTATCCGCAGCTTTTTGATGACATAGACATCACCAAGGAAACAAAGGACTATTACAGCAAGGTGTTCGGCATTGAGCTCAGCGATGAGCAGGCACATTCAATTTTCAATCCGGGCTCCGCCGCCGGAAGCGGTTTTTAATCAAGGAGGGAAAAAATATATGGGACTAAATGACACACCAAGCGCAGACAGGGTTCATATCGCCTTTTTCGGCAAACGCAACTCCGGAAAATCCAGCCTTGTAAATGCTGTCACAAATCAGGATATGGCAGTGGTTTCCAATGTAAAGGGAACCACAACCGACCCTGTAACAAAAGCAATGGAACTTCTGCCACTCGGGCCTGTGGTAATAATTGATACCCCGGGGTTTGACGATGACGACAAAGCTCTCGGCGCTCTACGTGTAAAGCGCACAAAAGCCGTTTTAAACAGTACCGATATAGCGGTTTTGACAGCCGATGCAAAAAACGGGCTTTCGGACTGTGACCGTGAGCTTATAGAACTTTTCAAAGAAAAATCCGTTCCGTATATAGTCGCCTACAACAAGTGTGACCTCGGAAAATGCCCGGACGCCTCCGGTGACGGCATCTTTGTAAGCGCCAAAAATAAAGAAAATATAGACGTGCTTAAAGAGCGTATCGCACGGCTTCTTCCGGATGACGATGGAAGAGTTCATATGGTGGGAGATATAATAAAGCCAAAGGATTTTGTCATTTTAGTTACACCCATCGACTCGGCTGCTCCCAAGGGGCGCATGATTCTGCCGCAACAGCAGGCAATCCGTGATGTCCTGGATTCAAGCGCCACGGCAATCGTGGTAAAGGAAACTGAGCTTTCCGATACACTTTTGGCGCTCGAAAAAAAGCCGTCTCTTGTAGTCTGCGACAGCCAGGTGTTTGACATAGCCAATGCTAAAACCCCACCGGATATAAAGCTTACTTCTTTTTCAATACTAATGGCGAAAAAGAAAGGCTTGTTGGAAAGTGCTGTACGTGGTGTGCGTGCTGTCGAAAACCTCCGAGACGGAGACACAGTGTTAATCTCGGAGGGCTGCACGCATCACAGGCAATGCGAGGATATCGGAAGTGTAAAAATTCCGCGTTGGCTAAGGGAATATACCGGCCGTGATCTTAATTTTGAATTCAGTTCCGGCAAAGGCTTCCCGGAGGATCTTTCGCGTTATTCACTTATAATTCACTGCGGAGGCTGTATGCTAAGCGACCGCACGGTGCAGTTCAGGATGAAAACCGCCGAAGATGAGCATATACCAATTACCAACTACGGCATACTGATTGCATATATAAAGGGGATTTTAAAGCGCAGCATAGAAGTGTTCCCTGAACTTTCAAAAGAACTTTAAAACAGCATAAAACCTGCACCTCCTCCGCTTCCAAAATATTGGTATAGCGGTGCATAGGTGCAGGCTTGTTATTTTTTTCTGTATTCGGACGGTGTTGTGCCAGTATATTTCAAAAAGGCTATGTTAAAGGTGCGCACCGAATCGAATCCTGCCTGACCTGCTATATCGGTTATTGAGTCCCCGGATTTTTTCAAAACGTTCTGCGCATATGACACCCGAAGATAATTTATGTAGGATCGGAAATTTATCCGAAGCTTTTCACTGAAGATATGCGAAATATTCGACCTGCTTATGTGCAGCTCATACGCTACACTGTCTATATCAATATCGTTGCGGTAATTTTCCGAACAGTATTTCAGAATCATGTCCACGCTTGAATTGTTCTCGCGTTTTATGCTTACAAATTCCATCTTTGCAAACAGCATGCCGAGCAAAGCCAGCAAAGTGCCCTTGCATATCTCTTTATCAAACAAATCATATTCGCAAAACAGCATTTTCTGCAGCATTTTTTCAGATTCGCCGGCATCATGCACTATCGGGCTGACCGGAATATTGCTGCTCAAAAGTTCATTATACTCATGCAGCATGGCATACGGAGCAATAAGAATCTCACCCATGTTATCATAGCTTCCGGTATACCGATGTATCTGATTAGGGAAAATCATAATAAAATCTCCTTCTTCCGCGGTATATTCCTCGCTGCCCACATACACCTCACCTTTTCCGCGTTTCAAATATATTATTTCAACATCAGTGTGCAAATGTGCGCCAAAATTTATCTGTCCTTTATGCCTTCTGATCGACGTTCTGTTTTGTTCAAGAAAAAATTCCATATCAACCCCCCAATCAAGCATTTTTTGTCTGATAATATATGATTTATGACTTGTATTATAGCACATTCTGTCTTATAATGCAAATAATAAATAAGTTACAGGAGGTATGTAAAATGGACAAATGGACACGGTACGCATATATGCCCTGTCTGCCGCTCGGCGCGGACGGCAAAAGGGTGACCGGCAGCAAAGAGCATTTCGAACTTTCAAGAAAGGCTGCTTCGGAGGGCATTGTTCTTTTAAAAAACGACGGACTTCTTCCGCTGAAAAAGGGCTCAAAGGTGGCTATATTCGGCACTGCGCAGTACGATTATGTAAAATGCGGGGGTGGCAGTGGCGATGTTGTGTCAGAGAAAAACTACAGCGTGTATGATGGCTTAAAAGAAAAGGAACAAGAAGGCAAGGTTTTTGTTTTTGAAGAGCTTTCCAAATTTTACATCGAAGATGCAAAAAAACAGCTTGAATCGCCCGATACCAACGGACGCACGCAACAGCCTGAGCTTCCCTCTGCACTTCTCAGCGAAGCGAAAGCATTTGCTGATATAGCGATTGTAACAATCTGCCGTTATTCTTTCGAGGGAGATGACAGACACAATACCAAAGGTGATTTTTATCTGAGTGGAGCTGAGGAAAAGATGGTTCGGCTTGCTACCGACAATTTTGACAAAGTTTTTGTTGTAATGAATGTCGGAGGAGTTATGGACGTAAAGTGGTTCAGTGATAATGACAAGATTTCTTCCGCACTTTATATCTGGAATCCGGGAAATGCCGGCGGACTGGCTGTTGCCGACATCATCTGCGGTGACTGCAATCCTTCAGGAAAAACCGTTGATACTTTTGCTTGTGAATATTACGACTATCCGTCTTCATCAAGTTTTGAAGAATCAGACGACTATGTAAAATATTATGATGATATTTATGTCGGCTACAGATATTTTGAAACTATTCCTGGCGCTGCCGAAAAGGTAATATATCCGTTTGGTTTCGGACTTTCATACACCGATTTTGATATAACAAACATATCAGCAGCTGTTTCGGGCGATGAAATAAAGGTCAGCGCTATTGTAACAAATACCGGCAAAGCAGCCGGCAAGGAAATCGTTCAAGTATACTTTTCCGCACCGCAGGGCAAGCTCGGAAAGCCGGCCAAGGCTCTTGCCGCTTTTGCAAAAACTGCCGAGCTGATGCCGGGCGATTCCGAAAAAGTATCACTTTCATTTAAAATAAACGATATGGCGAGCTATGATGATTTGGGCAAGTGCGCAAAATCGGCATATATTCTTGAAAAAGGTGATTATTTCGTATACGTCGGAAACTCTATCCGCAATACACGAAAGACCGACTTTAAGTACACGGTAAATGATGAATTTGTTGTCTGCTGTCAGCGTTCCGAAAAAGCTGCTCCGTACAGACTGGAAAAACGGATGCTTGCAGATGGGACCTTTGAAGATATTCCGTTTAGACTTCCCGAACCATATAAATTTGCAAAAAATCCCGAAAACACAGCAAAGGCGCCTGCCGAAAATGCAAATCTTATAGATGTTGTAAAAGGCAAGATAACGCTTGACGAATTTCTTGCACAGCTCAGCACAGAGCAACTTACAGAGCTCCTCGGCGGCAAACGAAACCGCGGTATTGCGTCAACCTGCGGTTTTGGAGATATGTCTGAATGCGGCATCCCCCCAATTATGACAGGTGACGGTCCTGCAGGACTAAGAGTGACATTGACAGAATACGGCTTCCCGGATGTATACACAACTACATGGCCGTGCGAAACCCTACTTGCCTGCACATGGAATACAGCTTTGGTCAGTGAGGTAACAGCTCACGGAGCAATGGAATTTAAAGAAAACGGATTTGGCATATGGCTAGCACCCGGAATGAATATACACCGTTCACCGCTCTGCGGCAGAAACTTCGAATACTTCTCTGAAGACCCTCTTATTACCGGTGAAATGGGGGCAGCATACGTAAAAGGTGTTCAGAGCCAGAACATAGTTGCAACACCCAAGCATTTTGCCTGCAACAATAAGGAGCATAACCGCTCTGATTCCGACTCTATCGTATCGGAAAGAGCTCTTCGAGAAATTTATCTCAAGGGATTTGAAATTTGTGTAAAAAAGTCCAATCCGTGGCTTATTATGACATCATACAACATGGTAAACGGTACTCATTCATCAGAAAACTATGACCTTATCACCGGCATACTGCGCGGCGAATGGGGGTTTAACGGCGCTGTTACAACAGACTGGCGAACTCACGGCACTCATGCAAAGGAAACCAAGGCTGGGAACGATATAAAGATGCCCTTCGGATACCCCGAAACCTTCAAGCAGGAGCTTGATACCGGCAGAATTACCAGAAGTGATATTGAAGTATGCGCAAAGCGTATTCTTGAACTGATTCTAAGACTTGACTGATGCTAAAGGGATGTAAAAAAGTACCGAAAGTAGATTTTTGCGAATGATTCGAAAATATAAGTATATCAAGCCGTGTATCTTTCTGCAAGTATTTTAAAATCATACACAAAACTCATGGTGTACCTACCGTATGCTGTCAGGTAAACAAAAAGCGCGGTTTTCCGCGCTTTTTGTTTGATTTGTGCGTTCTGCCAGTTTATTTTCTATCCTATAAACATCAGCTGTACTTTTTACAAATTCTTTTTCTGTTCTTCTCTATTTATTGTTAACACTTTCCAAAAAACGCATAAATCCTGCTATTCCCCTTTCAGTATCCTTAAAAACTGCGCAGTTTTCAAGAATTTTACCGAACACCTCACCAATTTCCTGCTTAACCTTGTCGTTAAGCTCTCCGAACTGCGTCGTGAGACGTGGCGGCAGAACTGCAAGGCCCATAGCCTCAATCAAACCGATTCCCTCTTTTTTAACATAGTGATACTCATTGTGAGCGTGGAAAATTCCGTCCGGATGCTCCTCGTTCGTACGGTTGTTTCTGAGAATAAGATCAAGCTCAAACTTTCCGTTTCGCTGACGCGCAATAGGCGTAATTGTATTGTGCGGCTGATCGGTGTACGCCAAAATTTCGTTTTCCTCGTCCGAATATCCTCTCCATACCGTCAAAATTTTGTCTGCCAGCGAAATCAACTTTTCTCTGTCCGTTCCGATAAGTCGAATTGTCGACAGTGCCCAGTCAACAATTCCGGCATCTACATCTTCAAATCCTTCAAATTTAAAGCTGTGCCTTATGTCTTGCTTGGCCATAGGGAATTCATAATTTCCTCCCTGAAAATGGTTATGCGTGAGTATGGAACCTCCGACAATAGGCAGATCTGAATTTGAACCTATGAAATAGTGCGGAAACATCTGCACAAAATCCAAAAGGCGTTCAAATGTCTTTCGCTCAATCTTCATAGGTTCATGCTCTTCCTTAAGGGCAATGCAGTGTTCGTTATAATAAACATACGGCGAATACTGCATGTACCAGTTTTCACCGGCAAGTTTCAGCGGAATCACCCTGTGATTGGTGCGTGGAGGATGACTTGCGTTTCCCTTTATGCCCACGTTTTCTACGCAAAGAAGGCATTTCGGATAGCCTGTCTGTTTGATACTTTTTGCCTTTGCAATCTCCTTAGGATCTTTTTCCGGCTTTGAAAGATTTATCGTCAGGTCAATAACGCCGTACTTTGTCGAAGTCTTCCACTTTATATTCTTTTTAATTCTTTCGGTCATTATATAGTTGTTGTTTTTTGAAAGTTCATAGAAAAAGTCAGTCGCTTTTTGCGGAGACTCATTATACTTTTCAAAAAATTCCCTATTCAGCTCGCTCGGACGCGGAGTAAAGTTGTCCATAATTTGAGCAGCCAAAATATCGCGGTATGTAACCGTATTGTCCTCCAGCTTTCCGTTGTCCGCTGCAAAGTCCAAAAGTCCCTCAAGGATCGCATCAATGCCCGCAAACGTCTCATATTCCGTCCTTTCAAATGAATCGCCACCGATAAGCGCGAGTATTTTGTTTACTG
Source organism: Bacillota bacterium (assembly GCA_029007725.1). Taxonomy (GTDB): domain Bacteria; phylum Bacillota; class Clostridia; order UBA1381; family UBA1381; genus UBA1738. Next base: position 14,687 of record JAQXIJ010000005.1, read on the forward strand.
CGTAATTTACATCATATTTGTCAATCATGCCGCGCTCAAGAGCATAGTCAATCAGCGCCGTTAAATGTTTCTTCATATCAATTGTCCTCCAAATGCTTTATCAAGTATACATTATACACCCCTTGTAATAAAAAATCAATGGTTATAATGTGCATACTGCTGTTTTTCCATCTCAATACAGTTCATAAATCAGTAAATACTGTGCCCTCCCAGAAAAAATAGACAGTAAAAAGCTTCAAAAAACGGAATGAATCGTAATAATTCTTTTGGTTTTTAAGAAGTGGTCGCATTTATTCCACGGTTTGTTTGCGGGCAACCTCTGCCGACATGATATTCCGGCGAAAGGACGAAGCAGCCCCAAGGGCGGTTCGCCCCGGCACAAGCCTATCATATCGGCTCCTCATTTCAAGCAACGCATCTACCATAAACGCTCAGCAGCTGCTCGTATGCAAGCGGAGACAGCCAATTAAGCGCCGATTGAGGCCGTACGGCATTGTAATATACCTCGATATATGAAAATATATCAGCTTGCGCTTCAGCTCTTGTTCTATAGTGCTTATGATGTACAAGTTCACATTTGAGACAACTGAAAAA
>JAQXIJ010000006.1 GCA_029007725.1 Bacillota bacterium
GCTTGGACAAAGTAAATGCAGGTTTGCAAACCTGCAAACCCGCATAAACACTGGCGGAGAAGGTGGGATTCGAACCCACGTGCCCGTGAAGGCAAACGCATTTCGAGTGCGCCCCGTTATGACCGCTTCGATACTTCTCCAAATATTAAATTTTTATATGTTAAACCCTCGAATTTGACAAAACATAAAATTAAGGCAAAATTTAGGGCAAAACAATCAGAAACTGCTGAGATATAAAATCTTAAAAACCTTGAAAATACAAGGCTTTCAGGTCACAAGAGTTCTCTTAGATGTATAACCTTTCGAGTGCGCCCCGTTATGGCCGCTTCGATACTTCTCCGAATATTAGATTTTTTTATGTTAAACCCTCGAAGTTGACAAAACTTAAAATTAAGGCAAAATTCAGGGCAAAACAATCAGAAATTGCTGAGATACAAAATCTCAAAAACCTTGAAAATACAAGGCTTTCAGGTCACAAGAGTTCTCTTATATGCATAACCCTTTCGAGTCAACCCCATTATGACCATTTCGATACCCGTCCGTATTCAGCCGGTGCTAAAAAGCACCGGCATAATTCAATTATACAATATCTTCATCTACTACTTCTTCACCATCAATGGTAAGAGACACATCTTTATATGCCTGCATACCGGTTCCGGCAGGAATAAGCTTACCGATGATAACATTTTCCTTAAGACCAAGCAGAGGATCGACCTTACCCTTTATTGCAGCTTCGGTCAGAACCTTAGTCGTTTCCTGGAAAGAAGCTGCTGACAAGAATGAATCGGTTGCCAAAGAAGCTTTGGTTATACCAAGCAGTACAGGCGAACATTTAATCAGATTCTTACTTCCCTGCTCAATCAACTTTTTATTTGCCTCTTCAACTTCAAATTTATCAACCATTGAGCCAATAAGCATATTTGAATCGCCCTCATCGTCAATTTTAACTTTGCGCAGCATCTGCTTTGTTATAATTTCAACGTGTTTATCATTAATATCAACACCCTGCATACGATAAGTTCGCTGAACCTCTCTGGTTATATAAACCTGAACAGCCTGTGGTCCGTTAATTCGCAAAATATCATTAGGATAAGCGGAACCTACAGTCAGTTCATCACCCTTTTCAATAATATCCCCGTCTGCAACCTTTATTGTAGAACCATACGGTATAACATAAGTCTTTGCTTCGCCGTTTTCGTCGTCAGTAATCGTCACTTCTCGCTTTCTGTTGCTTTCAACAATAGAAACTTTACCGCTGATTTCAGAAAGAATAGCAAGACCCTTAGGTTTTCTTGCCTCGAACAATTCCTCGACACGCGGGAGACCCTGTGTAACATCTGCGCCGCCCGCAACACCGCCGGCATGAAATGTTCTCATGGTCAGCTGTGTACCCGGCTCACCAATTGACTGCGCAGCTATAATACCGACTGCTTCACCCACATTAACCAGTTTGCCGGTTGCAAGGTTAACGCCGTAGCACTTAGAGCAAACACCATTTTTAGTTTTACATGTCAGAACGCTTCTTATGCAAACCTTTTTAATTCCGGCCGCAACAATAGCGTTCGCTTGACTGTCATCTATTATATGACCTGCATATGCAAGCACTTCTCCTGTTTCCGGATGCAGAACATCGTTCATCGCAACACGGCCCATAATACGATCCTTAAGTGGTTCGATAATTTCCTTTCCATCCTTGATTTCCGATACCCATTCTCCCTCTGTCGTTCCGCAGTCCTTTTCTCTTACGATAACGTCCTGTGAAACATCAACCAAACGACGTGTCAAATATCCTGAATCTGCAGTACGAAGAGCCGTGTCCGTGAGACCCTTACGTGCACCGTGAGAAGAAATGAAGTATTCCAAAACATTCAGACCTTCGCGGAAGTTAGCACGGATAGGAATTTCTACCGCTCTTCCTTTTGTATCCGCCATTAGACCACGCATACCTGCCAGCTGACGTATCTGGTTGACACTACCACGAGCACCAGAGTCAGCCATCATGAATATAGGATTGAACTTATCCATATGATCCATCATCGCCTTTGTAACCTTTTCGGTTGTGGCACTCCACGTCTTGATAACTTCGTTATATCTTTCTTCGTCAGTCAAAAGACCACGTCTATATTTCTTAACAATAGAATCAATCTGCTTTTCGGCATCGTCCAAAAGTTCTTTTTTCTTCTCCGGAACCTCGATGTCACTAACTGAAACGGTCAGTGCGCCAAGCGTTGAATACTTATAGCCAGTAGCTTTGATAAGGTCAAGAACCTCGGCTGTTTTTGTTGTATCATGGATTCTGATACACTTGTCAATAATTTTGCCAAGCTGCTTTTTCCCAACAACCTCGTTTATCTCAAGGTCAAGCATTGTATCGCAGCCCTCGGTTCTGTCAACATAACCGAGATCCTGTGGAATATTGTCATTGAAAATCAGCTTACCGACTGTTGCGTCGATAATTCTTGAATAGGTAACGCCGTGAATATTCTTAACCTTTCTTACCTTGATAGGCGTATGAAGACCAACTGCCTTATTATAATAAGCCAACATTGCCTCGTCCTCAGAGGTATAATAATGCGGATGCCATTCCTCTGAAGTATCTCTGCCCGAGTAGTCCTTTCCGCCGATTTCATCATCCTTTACGATTGTCAAGTAGTAGGAACCCAAAATCATATCCTGTGTAGGAACAGTAACAGGATGACCGTCCTGTGGCTTTAACAGATTGTTTGCCGAAAGCATCAGAAATCTCGCTTCTGCTTGAGCCTCGGGCGACAGGGGAACGTGAATAGCCATCTGGTCACCGTCAAAGTCCGCGTTATATGCTGTACATACAAGCGGATGCAGCTTCAGCGCATGTCCGTCAACCAACTTTGGCTCAAAAGCCTGAATACCCAGTCTGTGAAGCGTGGGAGCACGATTCAGTAATACCGGGTGCTCTTTGATAACGTCCTCAAGAACATCCCAAACCTCAGGCTTAACCCTTTCAACCATTCTCTTTGCGCTCTTTATATTATGAGCAAGGCCTCTTGAAACAAGCTCTTTCATGACAAACGGCTTAAACAGCTCAATTGCCATCTCCTTTGGAACACCGCACTGATAAATCTTCATTTCGGGGCCTACAACAATAACCGAACGACCCGAATAGTCAACACGCTTACCGAGAAGATTCTGGCGAAATCTTCCCTGTTTACCCTTGAGCAGGTCTGACAAAGATTTAAGTGCTCTGTTTCCAGGTCCGGTGACCGTTCTGCCGCGGCGACCGTTGTTTATAAGGGCATCAACAGCCTCCTGAAGCATTCTCTTTTCGTTTCTGATAATTATATCCGGGGCACTCAAATCAAGCAATCTTTTCAGTCTGTTGTTTCTGTTTATAACACGTCTGTAAAGGTCATTAAGATCAGTTGTTGCAAATCTGCCGCCATCCAGTTGAACCATAGGCCGAAGATCCGGAGGAATTACCGGCACAACAGTCAAAATCATCCATTCCGGACGGTTTCCTGAATTTCTGAATGCCTCTACAATTTCCAGTCTTTTTATAATTTTTGCTTTTTTCTGACCCTGTGAAGCCTCCAGCTCTTTTTTAAGCTCATCTGCCAGCGCATCAAGGTCTATTCTTTTAAGCAGTGTCAGGATAGCTTCCGCTCCCATTCCCGCTTCAAATTTATTACCGTATTTTTCGTAAGCGTCGCGGTATTCCTTTTCGCTTAAAATCTGCTTTTCTTTAAGCTCTGTTTTCCCCGGATCGGTTACGATGTATGAAGCAAAATAAAGTACTTTTTCAAGGTTTCTGGGCGAAATGTCCAGAGTGAGTCCCATTGCAGACGGAACACCCTTGAAGTACCAAATGTGTGATACCGGGGTTGCAAGCTCGATATGACCCATTCTTTCTCTTCTGACCTTCGCTTTGGTTACTTCAACGCCGCATCGGTCGCAGACAACACCTTTATATCTGATCTTTTTATATTTTCCGCAGTGACATTCCCAATCCTTTGTAGGTCCGAAAATCTTTTCACAGAAAAGGCCGTCCTTTTCCGGCTTTAATGTGCGGTAGTTTATGGTTTCCGGCTTTTTTACTTCACCGTGTGACCAACTCATGATAGTTTCCGGTGAGGCTAATCCGATTTTTATTGCTTCAAAGCTATTAAATTCCAACATTCTTTATAACCCCTCCATTAAATATCATCCGGCGTAATGATGTTATCGTTTTCCATAGACAAATCATCTTCATCGTCAAAATCTATACCGTCAAGCTCATCGTCATTATCATCATCATCGATATCATCAAGGAGCATATCATCCTCGATTCCGCTGCTGAAATCAACCGGAGCATCGCCCTCTTCCATAGTTCCGATAAGGTCGTCTTTCGGCATATTGTCGTCATCGTCAAGTGCGTTATCGATATTGACCTCTTCGCCCTGGCTGTTGAGAATTCTGACATCAAGTGCAAGGGCCTGCAATTCCTTAACCAATACTCTGAAAGATTCTGGAACTCCGGATTTAGGAATATTTTCACCCTTAACTATTGCCTCGTATGTCTTCACACGTCCTACGATATCGTCCGACTTAACAGTCAGAATTTCCTGTAGTGTGTACGCCGCACCGTAAGCTTCGAGAGCCCAAACTTCCATCTCACCAAATCTTTGACCACCGAACTGAGCTTTACCACCCAGAGGCTGTTGAGTAACCAGTGAATACGGGCCTGTCGAACGTGCGTGAATCTTATCATCAACCAAATGGTCAAGTTTCAGGTAATACATTACGCCGACGGTAACCGGGTTATCGAACTTGTCGCCGGTTCTTCCGTCATAGACAACCGACTTAAACGTACCCGGCAAATCCGCCATTTTAAATGCCTGCTTCAGATCCTCGTCATGAGCACCGTCAAAAACAGGAGTTGCAATCTTTATATAATTTTTGTTTTCGGCAATCTGCTTATCCTTAGCCGCGAGAATTACTTTCTTGTATGCCTCGTCGACATTCATTTTTTCAAGCTCTTCGCGCGTCTTCAAACTAAGAGTTCTGTACGCATAGCCTAAGTGCATTTCAAGCACCTGACCTATATTCATACGCGAAGGTACACCCAAAGGATTCAGAACAATCTGAAGCGGTGTACCATCTTCAAGGAACGGCATATCCTCCTGTGGCAGAACGCGAGATACAACACCCTTGTTACCGTGACGACCCGCCATCTTGTCTCCGACAGAAATCTTTCTCTTCTGCGCGATATAGCATCTTACTGCTTTATTAACTCCCGGTGCCAGTTCGTCACTGTTTTCACGCGTGAATACCTTTACATCAACTATGATACCGTTTTCACCATGTGGTACACGCAGTGAGGTATCACGTACTTCCCGTGCCTTTTCACCAAAAATGGCACGAAGCAGTCTTTCCTCAGGTGTAAGCTCAGTTTCACCCTTTGGCGTAACCTTGCCGACCAGAATATCTCCGGCCCTTACCTCGGCACCTATTCTTATTATACCCTCTTCGTTAAGATCTTTCAAGGCATCTTCCGAAACATTAGGTATATCTCTTGTCATTTCTTCGGCTCCGAGCTTTGTGTCACGCGCTTCGCATTCATATTCCTCAATATGAATGGAAGTAATCATATCGTGCTTAACAAGCTCTTCGCTTATCAGAACAGCGTCCTCGTAGTTATAACCTTCCCACGTCATGAATCCGATGAGAACGTTTTTTCCGAGAGCCAACTCACCGTTGTTCATTGCTGGACCGTCTGCAATAATATCGCCTTTTTCAACATGCTCGCCCTCAGACACGATAGGTCTTTGGTTTATGCATGTTGACTGGTTTGAACGTGCAAACTTAATTAGCTTCTGCGTATATTTTGCGCCGGTATTGTCGCCCTTTATAACGATTTCGTCTGCGGCAACCTTCATAACCGTACCTGCCTCTTTGGCAAGAACTGCCGAACCGGAATCCCTTGCAACCTTATACTCCATGCCGGTTCCAACAATAGGAGAATCTGTGGTCAAAAGAGGAACAGCCTGGCACTGCATGTTAGAACCCATCAAGGCGCGGTTAGCATCATCATTCTCAAGAAACGGAATGCATGCGGTAACAACAGAAACCAACTGCCGCGGAGATACATCCATGTAATCGATTCTGTCGGCTGAAACTTCGATAATTTCATCACGGAAACGCGCAGAAACTTTTTTATCGAGGAAATGTCCTTCGCTATCAAGCGGTTCGTTAGCCTGAGCTACGATAAATTCATCCTCGGTATCTGCCGTCATGTATACAATTTCATCTGTAACTATGCCCTTTTCCTTGTCAACCTTGCGGTACGGAGCTTCGATAAAACCGTACTCGTTGATTCTTGCAAAAGTGGCAAGAGATGTGATAAGACCGATGTTTGGTCCTTCAGGGGTTTCTATAGGGCACATTCTGCCGTAATGTGAGTAGTGAACGTCACGAACCTCAAATCCGGCTCTTTCTCTTGAAAGACCGCCTGGACCCAGGGCAGAAATACGTCTTTTATGTCTTAATTCAGCTAGCGGATTCGGCTGATCCATGAACTGCGACAACTGTGATGATCCGAAGAACTCGTTTATTGTAGCAATTATAGGTCTTATATTTATAAGAGTCTGCGGTGTTATAATATCAAGGTCTTGAATAGACATTCTCTCACGAACAACTCTTTCCATTCTCGAAAGACCGATTCTGAACTGATTTTGCAAAAGTTCGCCGACACTTCTTACTCGTCTGTTGCCAAGGTGGTCTATGTCATCAGTTTCGCCCACGCCGTTTGCGAGGCAAAGCACATAGTTGATTGAGGCCATGATATCGTCAACCGTAATGTGCTTCGGTGCAAGCTCATCCATTCTGTCAATAATCTGCTGTTTTGCGTCTTCGTCATTTTCGGCATTGTCCAAAATTTCGGTAAGAACGCTTTTTCTCACCCTCTTGGTGTGAATATCGGACACGTCAAAATCAACATATTCGCTGAGCCAAACCATGTCATTTGAGAATACTCTGACTCTCTTTTCATCAACTATAAGGTCAAGCGAATTTACACCCGCTCTTTCAATTGCGTTTGCCATTTCGCGAGACAGAGTGTCTCCGGCATTTGCCAAAACCTCGCCCGTAAGCGGATTTATAACATTGTCAGCAACCGTTTTGCCTGCAATTCTTGCGGCAATGGCAAGTTTTTTGTCATATTTATATCTTCCGACATGAGCCAGATCATAGCGTTTCGGATCAAAGAACATATTTGTAATAAGGCTCTCTGCATTTTCTACGTTAAGCGGTTCACCCGGACGCAGTCTTTTGTAAATTTCGAGAAGTGCGTCACTTCTGTTGTCGGTAAGATCCTTTTCAAATGTGGCTGTAAGACGCGGATCCTCGCCGAACAAGTCCAAAATTTCAGCGTTTGTCTGAACACCCATTGCACGTATGAGAACAGTTACCGGAATTTTTCTGGTTCTGTCTATTCTTACCGAAAATATATCGTTTGAATCGGTTTCATATTCAAGCCATGCGCCGCGGTACGGAATCACAGTTGAAGCATAAAGCGGCTTACCTGTCTTGTCCCTTGTGAACTCATAATACATACCGGGTGATCTTACCAGCTGGCTAACAATTACACGTTCTGCACCGTTTATAATGAAGGTGCCCTGCTCTGTCATAAGCGGAAAATCACCCATAAAGATTTCCTGCTCTTTGATTTCGCCCGTTTCACTGTTGATAAGTCTGACACTTACACGAAGAGGGGCTGCATATTTTGCATCTCTTTCCTTACATTCCTCAACAGAATATTTTGAGTTATAGTCAATGGTGTAGTCAAAAAACTCCAGACTCAAATGCCCCGAATGGTCGGTAATGGGAGAAACGTCATGAAACACCTCTTTTAAGCCTTCCTCAAGAAACCACTTATAGGAATTCTTCTGTACTTCGATCAGATTAGGCATTTCCAGAACTTCATTGATTTTAGAATAACTCAGTCTGGTGTTCTTTCCCAATTTCACCTCATGTACCATCAATTTATCACCTCGTCAAAATTCTTTATCAGGGATTTTAAATACATATCAAACATTTATCAATTCTGCCCTTGATTTTTAAAATGGTATATGCTATAATAAAATCGTCAAATGGATAGCGGATATTCATCCCATATTATCACTATAGTACAATTTATAATGTTAGCATAAAACTTTCATTTTGTCAAGTGACATTTTGAAAGTTTTTTAAAAATTTTTATTTTTTCTACGGAGGGTAAAAAAATGCCGCAATTTAAAAATAACGGCGAATTTGTGACGGTGCCGAAAGAGTTCATAAAAACCAAGCTTCCCGATGCAAATCCTACCTTTGTCAAAGTATACTTATATCTTTTAATGCTTTCATTCGAAAATGCAAGCATAGAATATAGTCAGATAGCAAACCGTCTTGGAATTTTAGAAAGTGACCTACTGCAGGCGATAAACTACTGGATTTCAGAGGGCGAAATAACACAGGACGGAAACGTTATAAACTTTTCCGCTCACACGGCAACAGATGAAACTGTGCAGGAGTTCCCTTCCGAACAGCTTAAAGAGCATCATACCGAAAACATCGCTGACATTGTAAACAGCGACAAAAGCCTTTCCGACCTCATCATGATTTCTCAGGAAATCCTCGGCAAGACAATTACCGAGCGCGACATGGAAACAATCTATTGGTTCTATTCCGGGCTTGAAATGCCTCCCGAGGTTATTCTTCTGCTTTTAGAATACTGCGTTTCAAAGGGCAAAAACCGTCTTAGTTATATAGAAAAGGTTGCCATTTCATGGAAAGAAATGGGCCTTAACACCTCAGACACGGTAACGGCTTATATAAAAAGCGAGGAACATAAAAACGGATTTTTGTATTCGATACGCAAAGTTATGGGGATTTCAGACCGCGCCTTAAGCCAAACCGAAGAAAAATATCTTGAAAAATGGCATCACGAATGGAATATGAGTGAAGAAATGATAGCACTTGCATATGAGTACTGCATAATTCAAACTGCAAAGCTGTCCTTTCCATACATGGACAAGATAATCACGCGTTGGAAAAACGAGAGTATCACAACACCCGAAGCAGCAGAAGAAGACAACAAAAAGTTTCGCAGCCGCTCAAAGCCGGAAGATAGCATTTTCAAAGACAAATATGACCACGACGATCTTGAAAAATTCTCTAGGAACTAATTCGTCATACCGAAGATGTACAGCAATCCGCACAAAACCCCTGTTCTTTCATATTATATAGAAAGAATAGGGGGATTTTTATGTGCGTAATTTCATGTATATTTAATTATAAAGACAACTTTACCAAACACCGTGAAAAGTACATTGAACTTGTGTCCGGCATGAACCGTGCCGCCTGCCGTGAAAGAGCAGAATGCTGGATAGGCGAATATTCGGCTTTGGCATATTCCGGCGGAGGGCGGCAGCCGCTTAGCAAAATATGCGAGGGTTATCAGTTTGTCATTATGTTTTGTGGTGAGCTGTTTGAAAAAGAGCCGCTCAAGTCTCTGCTTAAATCCTGCGGATATGTATTTTCCGACGGCAGCGATGCTGAACTGGCGCTGAACTGCTACATACATTTCGGTCAAAAATGTACCGAAAAACTGTGCGGACATTTTTCGTTCATTGTGTATGACACTATGCGCAGACGGATATTTGCAGCCTGCGACAGTTTCGGTACGATTCCGCTGTTTTACAGCCGAATCGAGGACGGCATGCTGATTTCTTCGGAAATACGCAGCATTCTGGCATATCCCGGGGTCCATGCAGAGCTGGATTTTTCTGGAATATGTGAGCTTATGCGTTTTTCAAAGCACAGTGGCGATGTATTAAGAGGCATAAATCGGCTCCCCGGCGGACATTTTCTCGAAACCAAAAACGACGATCTAAAAATCTGTCGCTGCTATTCTCCCGAACCAGAAAAAAACACAGATACCTACAAAACCGCTCTTGACGAGATAGATTCCATGCTGCAAAAAAGTATTGCAGAAGAAGTGGCTGAGCCATGCGGCATATTTTTGTCCGGATACCCGTGCGATGATTTGATATGTGCGGTCATGTCCAATCGGAAATTCGGCAAAATGCCGGTCAGCACCTACTCCTTTGCCGAATGCCGCGACGTGGTACGCGCTGAAAAGACTATTCACAGACAAATTTCATATGATGAAATACAGCTTTTGGAGGGCTTAAAAAAATCGGTTTCAGTTTGCTGTCTGCCGGTGGTTTCCGGAACGGATTTTCTGTTGCCGACACTGTTTGAAAGAGTTCCTTCAGACGAGCGAAATATGCTGTTTTCGCTGTATGGCTGCGGAATTTTTTCAAAACCGTACGCAGCATATGATGTCGCAATGCGCAATCACGTGTTTAATACGGCAGTTGAAAAAACGCTGAAATTTTCGGAAAGTCCTGACGAAAGCGCCGGTTTTTTCAACAGCTGCGCCATGCTGGCTGCCGAATACGGCATTAACCCGAAATTTCCGCTTCTGTGGTGCGAAATAATTGAATATGCGACAAATCTGCCTTACAGTTCGTCGCTGATTTTCCGTGAACTGTCCTCCCGCTACACCGGCTGTGCCCGAACGCGTGCAGGCAGCTTAAACACTGAGCTTTTTGGCAATTTATCCACAATTCTGCTCACCATGACCGAAGAAAAAAGCTGCCCCGTACTTGCATTCTTTGACAAGGATGCCATTTTCAAACTGTGTACAAATGGCTTTGATTTCAGTGGCTCGGATATAACACCTGTTGAATTTATTTCTTATATAATAAAATTAAATTTGTGGTTTTTGGAATACCGTCCGATTATCTTGTAACAAAAATATGCGCTGCCAAAGCCGGTGCGGCGCATATTTTTTCGTGCTATACACTATTCTCCGCCGCCCGTTTCTGTTCCGCTGTTTTCGGGTACGGTGATATAAAAGTCCGGCCTTTTCCCTATCCTTCTTTCAAACTCCGCACCGAGATTATGCATAAAGGTATCAATGCGCTCCTCTTCCACAAGAGCAAAAATCCCACCATCTAAAACTCCCGTTCCCACAGAGTCTCCGAGCCGCCGTGCAATATCAAACAATGCGCGCACATTTCCTGCTTTGCGGTTTGCTGCAAGAACCGCGGCGCCCTCAGCAGTCACGAGTCTTCCAAATACGTCAAAATTTCCTTCTGACAAAGCCTTCATGGCATCATGCGGCCGAGTCATATCTGACCGCAAGTTCTTTTTTATCTTTGCGTTGCCGCATTCGCACATAACAATTTTATACCTTTGCGACGGGAATGGATAATATTCGATTTTTCCCGCTTTTATTAACACCACAGTGTCCTTTCTTGAAAAAAGCGCGAGAGCGTTTTTTTCAAAATACCCAAAATGCCCCAAAAGCTCCTTAATCGGAGGCACATCAACGCAAAATCCTTTAAGTGCCGCCAAAGTCATTGGCAGATACGGATGCGTTATGCGCGTATTGTATGCATACAGCATCCTTGCGCCGCCGGGGTTTATGCCGATTTTTTTAAGATTAAGCAGAATGTCAAAAATATCCTCGTCGGAATTTTCGACAAGCTCATTAACATTGCAGGTCAACAGTCTGTCTGTATCCGAAAATCCAATCATAAGTCTGCCGTCGCTGCGCGGAGAAAGCAACAGACATCCTCCGATCGAAACTGCACAGCCCATTGTCAATCCGTCACGCTCAAAAAAGCTCAGCGGCATTCCTACAAAATACGATTTTCGACATTTTTCGCCGTATCTTTTTTCAAAATCGACAAATAATCTGTTATAATTCACAGCAAATCACCAACATATTTTTATTTATATGTTATAATTATTACCTTATACTCATAGAATTATTTAGTAAGTTTATAAAAACATTGACAATCGGCAAATATTTTATTATAATGTATGTTAAAAAGAAAAATCAAGGTTTCTTTTTATATAGAAAGGAAGTTATCAGAATGTCAGAAACGAAAGAAATTATTTTGACCAAAATCGGCTCTGAAGAGCTAAGCAAAGGACTCGAATATCTGAAAACCACAAAAAGAAGCGAGATAACAGAAAAAATAAAAACAGCACGCGGTTTCGGAGATTTGTCCGAAAATGCCGAGTATGATGAAGCAAAAAATGAACAGGCTGAGGTCGAAACAAAAATCAACCAACTGATGAATATTACAAAATATACACGCACGCTCAGCGAAGACGAAATTATACCAGATACAGTTTGCGTAGGCAACACGGTAGAAATACAGGAAGTCGGCGAGGATGAAATTGAAAAATATACCCTTGTGAGCGCAGACGAAATTGAAATGTATGCTATACTTAATTCCGTTATTGATGACGATATGCTAAGCACTGATCCCGAAGCTCTGCTTTCTGCCAATTCACCGGTTGGAAAAGCACTTTTGAACCATAAAACCGGAGATGTCGTTACGGTTGAAACACCGGCATGCAAAATCGATTTTACTATCAAAGCAATCTATAAATACGAATAATTGTAAAACAAAACAGATGTTTAAAAAATACCGGCTGTGAAGTAATCCCTGTTTGTTAGGCAAAATAAAGCCAAACGAACAGGTTTTTTTACGTGTAAAAATGTCAATAAAGGAATCATACAATTTTACATTCAATTACTAAATTATCTGGTTTATAATATGGTATCCGTATAAGCTTTTTACTATGCCACAAACTCCCCGCTTTCAATGAAAAGCTCAAATATTCACTTCAAATCAAGTCTTCTGTTTGTCCAAAGCATTTTAATACAATCTATAGCAAATTACCCATAAAATACTTAATTTGCAAAGATAATTTAACAACCTCATAGCATGCGATATCATTACGGTGCAGTTCTTTAAAAAAATATTGACAAAGCGCTGCGTATGTGCTATGATAATTAAGCGATATTTATATGCGGGAGTGGCTCAGTGGTAGAGCGTCACCTTGCCAAGGTGAACGTCGCGAGTTCGAATCTCGTCTTCCGCTCCAAGGCTCATTCTTCGGAATGAGCCTTTTTTGATGTCAAAAATCCAACAGACACAACAATACACACCACATATCTTCAATCGCATGGCTGTGGTCAGAATTCGCATATTTATGCAGAAAATCATGATTATATAACATACTATACAGGTCTCGCATTCATAAATATTATATGAAATATTATCTTTTTTTTAACAATCCGTTAACATTAGCACTCACCTCTTGACAGTGCTAACAACTGGTGCTATAATGCATCTTGAACATAAGGAAAGGAAAGGAAAACAGAAAGATGCAGATTACTGTTACATATTTTCCTTCATCCCAAGTTCACATAAAACAATGGTATTAAAGCATAATATTTTTATGAGAGGAGCGATGAATTATGTTAGTACCTAGTATTTTTGGAAGAGACATGTTTGACGACTTTTATGGTGATGTTTTCGGAAATTGCAAAACAACCGATCTTATGAAAACTGATGTTAAAGATACCGAGAAAGCTTATGAGCTTACAATTGATATGCCGGGCGTCAAGAAAGAAAATATAAAAGCAGAATTGAAAGACGGATACCTGACAATCAGCGCTACATCAGGATATAGCAACGATGACAAGGATAATGATGGCAAATATATACGTCGCGAACGTCACTATGGTTCATGCAGCAGAAGCTTTTATGTAGGTGATGCCGTAACTCAAGAGGATATTAAGGCAAAATTTGAAAACGGCACGTTAAAGCTGACTATTCCAAAAAAAGACGAAAAACCGGCTATTGAAAATAAAAACTATATTCAAATAGAAGGTTGATTCCGATTATAAATAACCAAAGTATGTTTAATTACAAGAAGAACCCTCACTTATAATTGAACAGAACCAGTAAAAATGGATAATAGAAAAATACCCTCCTATGTAAGAATAATATAAACTGCCATAGGAGGATTTTGTGACCTCCCAGAAAAAATAGACAGTAAAAAGCTTCAAAAAACGGAATGAATCGTAATATTTCTTTTGTTTTCGTAGAAGTAGTCGCATTTATTCCACGGTTTGTTTGCGGGCGACCTCTGCCGACATGATATTCCGGCGAAAGGACGAAGCAGCCCCAAGGGTGATTCGCCCCGGCAGAAGCCTATCATATCGGCTCCTCATTGTCAAGCAACGCATCTGCCATAAACGCTCAGCAGCTGCTCGTATGCAAGCGGAGACAGCCAATTAAGCGCCG
>JAQXIJ010000007.1 GCA_029007725.1 Bacillota bacterium
CCGAACCTTTATGCATATGCTTATGAAGAACTAATGCATAATCATACCGTGAAATTACCGCGAAAATATGAAAAAAATATATTAAGGAGATTAAATATGGAAATTAAACACTGGAAAATGAATTATGACACTCATACCCAGCTTGACTGTACTGCACCATGCTCCATGTACAGCGTGCTTTTGGATCATAAGCTGATTCCTGACCCATTTTACGGCATAAACGAGCTTGAGCTTACGAGGCTTTCCGATAAGGGCTGTTCATTTTTTGCAGAATTTAATGTGGACGAAGCAGAATTAAGCAAGGATTATGCCGAATTGATTTTCTACGGACTTGACACTATTTGCAGCATATATCTTAACGGTGAAAAGCTTGATTCGGTTATGAATATGCACACTACATATGTTTATGATGTCAAAAAGTTTCTCAAGAAAGGCCAAAATACCCTGAGCCTTGATTTCAGCGCACCGCTTCCATATTTCAGAGATATGAACAACAAGCATTTTCTATATACTAACGGCGATACTATAAAGGGCGCCGCTCACCTGCGCAAAGCTCTTTATATGTCTGGTTGGGACTGGAGTCCAAAGTTTCCTGACATGGGAATTTTTCGTCCGGTAGTGCTAAACACATACAATACCGATAAAATAGATGATGTATATGTTTCACAGCTCCATGGCGAGAACGAGGTTACTCTTGACATTACAGTTTCGACTGCGCACGCGTCCGACTGCGATATAATAGTTTCTGCGGATGGTCAAAGCATAAAGGCAAAAAACGGAAAATGCAGAATTAAAATAAAAAATCCACGTCTTTGGTGGGCCAACGGGCTCGGCGAACAGTACCTTTACGAAGTAAAAACCGATCTTGTATGTGACGGAACCGTGATTGATTCCGACACAAAAAAAATAGGTCTAAGAACCCTTACTGTCAGCAATGCAAAAGACAAGCACGGCAATGAATTTTGCTTTGTCTTAAACGGAGTTAAAATATTTGCAATGGGTGCAAACTATGTTCCGCAGGACAATCTGCTTTCCCGTGTAACGAAGGAAAAAACTGAACAGCTTATAAAGCAGTGCGCCGATGCGCATTTTAATGCAATCAGAGTATGGGGCGGCGGAATCTATCCGGAAGATTATTTCTACGACCTTTGCGACAAATACGGTCTGCTTATTTGGCACGACTTTATGATAGCATGTGCAAATGTATGGCTCAGAAAAGATTTTGAACAAAGCGTGATAACCGAAGCTATATGTAATTTAAAGAGAATACGTAATCACGCTTCGCTTGCACTAATGTGCGGAAACAATGAAATGGAGGAGGCCGTGCTAAACTGGGAAGGAGTCGGCGAAAGCGCTCTTGTGCGCATGGACTATCTGCGGCTTTATGAGCACATTCTGCCCGATTTGTGCGCCGAATATGCCCCCGACACTTTCTATCTTCCGTCCAGTCCGACTTCGGGCGGCGGCTTTGATGATCCCGACTGCGAATCAAAGGGCGACGTGCATTACTGGGCGGTTTGGCACGGAGGAATACCGTTCACAGAATACAGAAAACATAACTTCCGATTCTGCTCGGAATACGGATTTGAAAGCTATCCATCAATGAAAACGATAAAAAGTTTCTGCACGGAAAGCGACATGAACTGTTTCTCGCGCATTATGGAAAATCACCAGAAATGCAAACCAGGGAATATGAAAATCCTTATGTACCTTGCCGACAACTATCTGTATCCGTCAAAATTTGAGGATCTTGTGTATGCTTCACAGCTTTTGCAGGCGGAAGCGATTAAGTACGGCGTTGAGCACTTCAGACGCATCCGCGGAATCTGCATGGGTTCAATATACTGGCAGCTTAACGACTGTTGGCCGGTTGCATCATGGTCAAGCATCGATTATTACGGCAGACCGAAAGCTCTTCATTATGCTGCGGCAAAATTCTATGCTCCGATTGCGGAAGCGCTTTTCGATGAGGACGGAAAGGTTACTGTAAATATTGCAAATGAAACACGCAGCGACTTCACCGGGAAAATACATATAGCTCTTTGCCGGCAGGATTTTTCCGAAATACAAGCCTTTGACATCACGGCAAAAACCGGTCCGCTTTCATCAAAAGACGTCTTTACTGCGGAGTTTGATGTGACAGATGAATACGAAACCTTTGTTTACGCCGACCTCACCGACAATGACGGGAATTTCATAATGCGCCAGACACTGCTTTTTGTAAAACCGAAGCATTTCAAATGGAATAAGCCCGAAATAACAGCTGAATTTACCGATACGAAAGATGGAGTTATTATTGAAGTTCGCTCCGACTGTTTTGCAAAAGGTATATTCATCGATTTTGACGGCATAGACTGCGATCTGTCGGATAATTTCTTTGATATAACCTCATCTGCTCCATGGCGCATATATGCAAAAGGAGAATTTACCGCAGAACAGCTTAAAAATAATTTAATTATAAAATCGGTATATGATATAAGATAAAAAATTACATTTTTTATAAATTACAAACTACCACTGGATATAAGCAACGTAATAAGGTATTATACAACATAATAATTATCGTAAATTCGATAACTCTATCAACTACAAAATGGAACTTCATGGCACTTAATCTGCAACCAGGGCAGTATATAATACAGTAAATCTCTAACCGAAAGCGAAAGAACTTGTATGTTCTTTCGCTTTATATTGTCTGAATGCATTAAAAAAACTCCCCCCTTCCCGATAACCCACGTACGCTTTCATACACTTTTTAACATATTATTCACAATTTTTGTGCCGTCCTTTTCTGTAATCACATTTTAGGGAATATGCTGCCTTTTTTATCTGTATCCAAATTATATTTTTTACATAAGATAATTCATTTTATCCCTCTTGCTGTCGTCAATAATTACTTTTTCTAACAGCGATCCTCTAAAACATGTTAGCCGAACTTATTTAGGATTAATTCACCGCATCGCCAAAGAATATGGTTTTCGTTCTTTTAGGTCATATTCACCATGTTATTATTGCATAACCGTAGCTTTATATGGCATAAACGCTCTTCTATGCGCTTTCGTAATAAAAAGTCAACATATTGTTATGGAAATACCGGTAAAAATTGTTGACTTCTGTCGAATTTTATGGTATCATAACTAAAGTATGAATTTAGACTTTAGTTCTTGAATTTATTTTAATGAAGGGATGTGGTTTGATGAAATCAACCGGAATTTGCAGACCTGTAGACGAGCTGGGAAGGGTCGTCATTCCAAAGGAAATCAGGAAAACTCTTTCTATCTCCGTAAAGGATCTTATGGAGATCTATATGGACGGTACTTCTATAGTACTTAAGAAGCATGAAGACAAATGTACTATTTGCGGCAGCGAAGATGATTTAGTCGAGATGAACGACAAAAAAATATGCCGCGAATGTATCAAAAAGCTTAATGAACTGATTGGATGAAAAATGTGCGATAACTTCTGCTGTAGTCATGCAGCAGAAGTTTTTTATTTTCCGGAAAATTGCATATAATAGATACTAAAGCCCTTTTTATGGTTGACACTTTCTGCGGTTTGTGATATTCTATTTTGGGAAGGAATGCCTATACGAAAGGAATAGTTTAATGAATAACAATAATGATACAAATAACAAAGACAACAGGAATAACAAAAGCAAAATGCCGCTTATGTCATTCATTATAGTTTCTCTTATTGCAACCATAGGACTTAACTATCTGCTGAACTTTCTTTTAAGTCCCGAAAAAAAAGAGATTTACTACAGCGATTTTTTGCAGATGGTCGAAGCAGACAAGGTCGATAAGGTAGAAATTCAGTCTGACCGCATAATCATCTATCCGAAACAAGAAGAAAAGCCGAAAGAGTCGCAGACTCCCATCTATTCAATAGATAATTTAGCGCAGCCGCAGATTATACCAACGGTATATTACACAGGAGGAATTGCGGACGCCCAACTGGTTCAGCTTCTTACGGAGCATAATGTCAAATTCAAAAAAACAATAGCTTCAAACGGCTATCTGGCTGAGCTGCTTCTCACGTGGATCCTGCCGTTTGCGTTCATATTCCTTTTTTTCGGTTTTCTCATGCGCTCGCTCGGCAAAAAAATGGGCGGCGGTGGAATTATGGGCATAGGTCAGTCTAATGCCAAGGTTTATATGGAAAACAAAACCGGAGTAACGTTTGCTGATGTTGCAGGTCAAGCTGAAGCAAAAGAATCACTCGATGAAATAGTCGATTTTCTGCATAATCCGTCCAAGTATACTGCTATCGGTGCAAAACAGCCAAAGGGTGCACTTTTGGTCGGGCCTCCGGGAACAGGTAAAACCTTGCTTGCAAAGGCTGTAGCTGGCGAGGCAAGTGTTCCTTTTTTCTCAATTTCTGGTTCGGATTTTGTCGAAATGTTTGTCGGCGTCGGCGCTTCACGTGTGCGTGATTTGTTTAAACAGGCGTCTGACAAAGCACCATGTATCATTTTTATTGACGAAATCGATGCAATTGGAAAAAGCCGCGACAGCCAGTACGGCGGAGGCAATGATGAGCGTGAACAGACACTTAATCAACTTCTTGCCGAAATGGATGGCTTTGATTCGTCAAAGGGTGTTGTGATTCTTGCCGCAACCAACCGTCCCGAAATTCTCGACAAGGCTCTGCTCAGACCCGGTCGCTTTGACAGGCGTATCATAGTTGAAAAGCCTGACCTCAAGGGCAGAGAAGATATTTTAAAGGTTCATATCAAAAATGTTAAGGTTTCGCCCGACATCGATTTACACGAAATTGCTCTCGCAACAAGCGGAGCTGTCGGCGCCGATCTTGCCAACATGGTAAATGAAGCTGCACTTAGAGCAGTACGCATGAAGCGTAGTGTTGTTATACAGGAAGACCTCATGGAGGCGGTTGAAGTAATCATCGCCGGCAAGGAGAAAAAGGACAGAATTTTGTCCGAAAAGGAAAAGAAAATGGTTGCATACCACGAGGTGGGTCATGCGCTTGCAACCGCACTGCAAAAGAACACCGACCCTGTTCAGAAAATCACAATAGTTCCCCGTACTATGGGTGCGCTGGGCTACACCATGCAGATGCCCGAAGAGGAACACTATCTAATGAGCAAGGACGAAATTATGGACGAGCTTACAGTACTTCTTGCAGGACGCGCGGCGGAGGAAATTGTATTCCACACAAAAACAACCGGTGCCGCAAATGATATTGAACGTGCAAACGACCTTGCGCGCGCAATGATTGCACAGTATGGCATGAGTGATAAATTCGGCATGGCGGCTCTTGAAAAAATCCAGAGCAAGTATCTTGACGGAAGAAACGTGTCGAACTGCTCAGAAGAAACAAGAACACAACTTGATAACGAGATCATTAAGGTACTCAAGGAGTCTCACGACAAGGCTATGCAACTTCTCAGCGATAACATGGAGGCTTTGCACAAAATTTCTGAATTCCTTATTGAAAAGGAAACAATTACCGGCGAGCAATTTATGACAATACTGCGCGAGATTCAAGAAAAGGATACGACAGATTCTGCAGATGCGAAAGCGAATATACCAAAAAATGATGAAAGCGAAAACTAATATTTTATATAAAAATATTGTAAAATTGCCGTTTTTGGTGTATAATTACATGGATTACACAAGAAAGGATATATTGATAGAATGGAAAATGAATTATCACAGTTGTTACAAGTAAGAAGAGATAAACTAAAAGAGCTGCAGTCTGCAGGCAGAGATCCTTTTGTCATAACAAAGTTCAATCAGACTCATAAATCACAGGACATTAAGGATAATTATGACGAGCTTGAAGGCAAAACTGTATCTGTGGCGGGACGTGTGATGTCCAAAAGACGCATGGGAAAAATCGGTTTTTCCCATCTTCAGGATTTGTCGGGACAAATGCAGCTTGTTGTAAAGAAAAATGTTATCGGCGAAGACGAATACGAATACTTCAAAAAGCTTGATATCGGCGATATTATAGGCGCTGAAGGCGAAGTTTTCACTACAAATGCCGGCGAAATTTCTATAAGCGTAACAAAAATGACCATTTTATCTAAATCACTTCTGCCTTTGCCCGAAAAATTCCATGGGCTGAGCGATACCGATGTGAGATATCGCCAACGTTATGTGGATTTGATTATGAACGAAGATGTCAAGCAGACATTTATAAACCGTTCAAAAATCATTGCGGCCATTCGCAGCTATCTCAATTCACAGAACTTTCTGGAGGTTGAAACACCTATGCTTGTTTCAAATGCCGGGGGTGCCGCAGCAAGACCGTTTGAAACCCACTTTAATGCCCTTGATGAGGACTTTAAGCTCCGCATATCGCTTGAGCTTTATTTGAAGCGCCTTATAGTCGGCGGTCTTGAGCGTGTTTATGAAATAGGCAGAGTTTTCCGAAACGAGGGACTTGACACAAGACATAATCCCGAATTTACGCTTATGGAGCTATATCAGGCATATACAGACTATCATGGTATGATGGATTTGACCGAACATCTGTATAGGCACGTAGCGCAAACGGTTCTTGGCACAACCAAAATCACATATAATGGTATTGAAATGGATTTGGGCAAACCTTTTGAGCGCATTACCATGCTTGATGCAGTTAAAAAGTACTCAGGTGTTGACTTTAATGAAATCAATACTCTTGATGAAGCAAGAGCTGTTGCGAAAGAGCATAATATTGAATATGAAGAGCGACATAAAAAAGGCGATATTCTTAATTTGTTCTTTGAAGAATATGTCGAGGAGCATCTTGTTCAGCCTACCTTTGTAATGGATCATCCCATTGAAATTTCACCGCTGACAAAGAAAAAACCGGAAAATTCGGAATATGTTGAACGTTTTGAATTATTTATGAACGGCTGGGAAATGGCAAACGCATATTCAGAGCTTAACGACCCGATTGACCAGCGAGAACGCTTTAAAGCACAGGAAGAACAGCTTGCGCAGGGCAACGAGGAAGCAAATACTACCGATGAAGACTTCCTGCGTGCCCTTGAAATCGGTATGCCTCCGACGGGCGGAATAGGTTTCGGTATAGACCGTATGTGTATGCTTCTGACCGACTCTCCCGCTATCCGCGACGTTCTCCTATTCCCCACGATGAAGCCGCTGGAGAAATAAAATCCCATAATATCGGGCTTTGCGGCGTTTTGATCCGGTGTTTGACAGCAATTTGACAGCAAATTTTTGAAGAATGATGCATCACTGTGAAGCATAGTGAATTTCAGATGATAATTCGATAACCGAAAGCACTTCTTGGTTATCTCCCGAGAAGTGCTTTTTTTAGTTTCATAGATAACCTCTGTCACACACTGTCAATGAAAAAGAAAAATATGGGAGAATGGAGAGAAAGATTATAATAAATCAAAACTTAAGAATTCAAGTAACTTTAATGTATAAACTTAAATATGAATGGTGATTATGAAAACAATTCGCATTTTTCTTGATAAGAGGTGCTAGAGGGAGCAATTTATAAATATGGCAGATATTTCGGTGCAAATCTTGTTTTTTTTTGTGAATATGATATAATAAAAATGTGACATAGCTGAACAAAAATCAACACAAGCTTACGTTTGGTAAAAACGTAGGATTTGATGTCATATCTTGTGTTGATATGAGCTATGTCGCAGTAGTAGTCTTAGCTTGCGTTTTTCGTGCGTGGGCTTCGGCTCACGCATTTTTTGTTGATTGATAGCTACAATGTTAAGTATAGAATGAAAGACAAAGGAAAAGGAGAGATTTTTATGTCAAACAACTCGAAGCGAATTGAGAATCATGAGTTTTTCTCGCACAGTTCCCCAGAGGTTGCTGTAAATCTTCTTGGAAAACTATTGTGCCGGGAAAAAGAAGATGGTGAAACTGTTT
>JAQXIJ010000008.1 GCA_029007725.1 Bacillota bacterium
CAACCCAGAATGTTCCCACAAGTCCGAGTGTGACGCAGCTTAAGAAATCCCAAAGAATAAAACTTAAATCAAGAACGAATGCACGCCATTTATTGCCCTTCATCATAGATTTGCTGAGTGCAAAAACTTCTTTTTTGTCCATATCGGGATTGTCTGCCAAAATATAAGGTATCATTCTGTACTCATAGATTTTGATAAGTCCCGGAATGATAAAGAGCATTGTCCAAAGGATTGAATACAGGTCATAGAAAAACATAACCTTAACATTTCTTTTATAGCTTACATCAAATCCGTTTCCGAGATCAGAAATGTTTCCTTCGCCTCTTATTGCGTTAAGACTGTATTTGTATGTACCTACATTAAACGGATTTACAAGTGCAATCACAGAAAAAATTGCAAATGCGGCTACAAGTATCGCAAATACACTGAGCAGCATCCAAAATGCCGGCGAAATTGAGTTTGCAACAGCCAGATTTTGCGGTGCGTCAATCGGCAAATTACCAAATATCGATTGTGTATCCGGCATTGACGCAAATGAATGACTTGCACCGCCCGCAGCTGCAAAGCCTCCGACCGCGAGTGCAGACAGAAGTGCTACAAGCACCGTCTTCCAGTAATTGCGTTTGACGCCTAACTTCGCTTTCTCTTTCAACTTACTTCTGTTCCACATAAACATTACCTCTTTCTTTGAAATATTATTATATTGATATTATAGAACATAAAGGACAACAAAAGGACAACAAAATTCAAAAATTAATTTTCTTGTTTTCATACATCATTTCATCCGCTTTTTTAAAAGCCTCGGCAAATGTTGTTTTACTGCCGTCACAATATGCGTACCCTACGGATATACCGAATATATCGCCGTATTTCGGGCGAAGCTTTGCCGCTTCCCGATGCAGACGAGTGTTCAGTTTTTCAGGATTCTCAAAATACTTGTTTAATATCACGCACAGCTCATCACCGCCGATTCGGTAGCACTGCCCGTGTTTTCCGTATACCGAGAATATTATTTTTCCAACATCTTTAAGACATTCATCGCCGACTGCATGACCGTATGTGTCATTTATGATTTTAAATTTGTTAATATCAAAAACCATAACACATACATTGGATTTAACGCTTTCGGCTTTTCTGTCAAAGCATCTGCGGTTTAACAGCCTTGTTGTTTTATCCACTTGATTTACTATGCTTCCACGGTTATTGTAAAGAAATATATTGCCGATTACGGCACATAAATAATCAACCCGTATTTCGGAATTAACCATTTGAACACTCACACCAAACGCAAGCAAACACATCACCAATGCCATAGCGCAGTTAAATCTTGCCTGATAGTTCTTATAGCCGATCACCATACAAATAAAGCAGTATAAAACAGAGAAAATAAATGCCGCGATATAAAGCCAATACAGTGAACCTCTGTGATAAATATTATCGGAGTCAATGAAAAATACCCATCCGTTTAACATTGCCCAAATTTCAAATACAGCGTGACAGGCAATGAAAACAT
This sequence comes from Bacillota bacterium, assembly GCA_029007725.1. Taxonomy (GTDB): domain Bacteria; phylum Bacillota; class Clostridia; order UBA1381; family UBA1381; genus UBA1738. The sequence goes on from JAQXIJ010000008.1 coordinate 1,514, forward strand.
ATGCCAATCGTATTCGTTTCACTTTACCGTAGGCAATGGCGGCAGTAACACCAATAGCCGGTACCGCACAAAATTCAACAAGCTTTGCCGCTTTGTGCAGCAAAATAAGGGAGGAAGCGGCGCCGTTTGTTTCCACACCGATCCATTCACCGATAACGGCTATACCAATAACAAGGCTTACGGCAATAATTTCATTTTTGTTCTTTTGTGAAACAAGTCCGTTGCTTATTACCTCCATAATGTTAATTATCAATGTAAAAAGCGTTATAAATACAACAACCGTATATAAATCAGACATTTCTTTCTACCTCATCGCTAAGCTCTCCGACCGTAATATTGTTTTCGCAAATGTTATGTGCCAAAAATGCGGCAATCCGAACAAACGAATCTCCGAAATTTTCCATAGATGTCTGTTTGTAGCGGCTTGAAGAGTAATTAAGCGACAATCGCAGTCCTTTTGCACTGTCTAAAACTTCTATGTCTAAAACACTTTGGGACGCTGCTCTGTTCTGTTTTATTTCAACTGTTTCTATATCTGTCTCGCCAATTTTTCCGGCATCTCTGATGTCGCTCTGATATAAAACGGCGGCAACATCGCCTTCTATAACTTTAGCGTTTTTTTCAATATACGGATAACAGCTGTGCTTAATTGCGTTTTGCACTTGACTGTGCACGTCTGCAAAAATATCGCCCATATTCATATTTTTGTCAAAACGAAATGCCACCGGCAGATCCCTGTACAAAAGTCCCACCGTATTCATCATCTGTGCGTCCTCTCTGCCGTTATATATCCAAGAAAGCATGACATTAGGATTATTTGAATAAAGAGAAACCGCAATTGCCGAAACAGTAATAAAAAACTCGTTGCGAGATACTCCGAAGTGTTTTTTAATGCTGTCAAGCTTGGCGGTATCAATGTTCATCTCGCATTGAATCTGCCCGATTTTGTTTTCCCTTGTAACATAATCGACGGTCGGATACGTTATTCTGTCATTACCGTCATAACGCTCTTCAAAATACTTGCGGCTTTCTTCGTAAAATGCCGTAAGTGCAATTTCTTCTCTTTTTTTCAACATAAAGTAATAATAGTCCGTCGGAATCGAAACTCCCTCATATGCCTGTGCAATACTGTTTATTAGGACCTTGAAGGAAGTTCCGTCGAATATTGTATGATGAATATCAAAGAAAAGATATAATGCCTTTTCGGTTTCAAAGATGCGACATCGAAAAAGCCTTGTATTTATCATTTTAAAGGGCTGTACAAGAGTATCCTTTAAAAATTTCAAATCAAATTCGCTGATTTTTTCCACCCGTATTTCAGGCATAATCGACTCATCATAGCTTTGTACAATCTCGCCGTCATCGTTAAAAGTAAACTTGGTAAGCAGTGCAGGGTGGCTTTTTATTGCCGTTTCTGCAGCCTTTGAAAGCCTGAGCGGTTCAAACACAGCCTTATCAAGCTTTAGCATAGTAAACAAATTATACATAGTGGACAATGGCGTATATAACTGATAGTCAAACATATACAGCTGTTCTATGGTCAGCTTGTGCGTCTGCTTCATCGCCTTTTTGTTTTTTTCATCGTTCGTTTCACCGTCCATGCCGTGTTCTGCGTAATACAGCTTTGCAATATCTGCGGCTGTTCTGCCTCTAAATATCATACTTGCCTCAAGCCCCGGCAGTCCGCTTTCCAAAATTGCCTCTATCGAACCAAGCGAATCGCCACCCAGTTCATAAAAATCATCATAAATGCCGACTTTTTCAAGATTCAGCACCTTTTTGAAAGCTGTGCACAGAGCCTTTTCGGCAGCATTTGTCGGTTCGGCATAATTCGTGTCCGAATTTGTGCGCTGCGGCTCGGGAAGTGCCTTGCGGTCAAGCTTGCCGTTTGGTCTTAGGGGAATATTATCTATGTGCATATAATATGACGGTATCATATAATAGGGCAGCCTTTTTAATAATTCGCCCCTCAGTTTTTCCGAATCAATTTCAATATCAGCAGTATAGTACACACAGATATATGCTTGCTTTCCGTTTTCAAATCCCTTTGCCACCACTCGGTCAATACCAAGTGCCTTGCCGACCGCCGCTTCAATTTCGGCAGGCTCGATGCGGTTGCCGTTAATTTTAATCATATCATTGCTTCTGCCCAGCAAAACAAAACTTCCGTCGGGTAATTTTCTTGCCAAATCTCCCGAATGATAAATTCCGTTCGCAAACGCCCGTTCGGTTTCCTCCGGCAGATTGATATAGCCTCGCACATACTTATTGTCAAAGCAAAGCTCGCCTATTACTCCATCGGGAACTTCGTTCCCGTCCTCATCAAGCAGCACACACTCAAGATCAAACTGCGGCTTGCCAATCGGACAGGTTGCATACGGCTTATCGATTTTGAAAATACTGACCGTAAATCCGCTTTCACTCATAGCATAAGCATTATAAATGTCAACATTATCAATATATATATTATTTGCCGGTTCGCTTCCGACAAAAAGCTTCTTTAAAAACGGCCCGGTCTTTCCGTCCAGCAGCCGTATATAAGAAGGCGACAAAAACGTAACGTTGATGCGATTATCCAACAACATCTTTTTTAAGGAAAGAGGATTTTTAATTGTGGAATACGACGCTATGTAAAGCCTGCTGCCGATACTGTATAACACAAGAAATATCAACATATCGGCAGCAACAAAATTCATCGGCGCCAGAAGAGCTGTTCTGTCATTTTCGGAAGCAATCGGCAAAATCGATTCAATACACCTTTTAATATTGCCGTATTCGTGCAACACGCCCTTAGGGTTTCCCGTAGTGCCGGAGGTGTAAACAGCGAACGCCGCATCGTGGTCATCGGTTTGCTCATGTCCGGGGAGCGGTTCGCATTTTAGAATTTCTTCCCAAGTGTTTCTGTTTATTTCTGTTTTGCAGCCACAGTCATTGCGAACGTATTCTATCCTTTCGGGGGCATAACCCTCCTCAACAATCGTAAATGCGGCTCCGGCTTTCAAAACGCCGATTATCGCAACAACGGGCATAATTCCTCGTGCCATATTTATAAGCACAAAATCCTCTTTTCCTATTCCGATTTTCTTTAAATATGCATACACACGACCGCTTAACAGGTCAAGTTCTTTGCAGGTAATGCCGTTTGTTATTACTTCATCGGCAAGCACAACGCTTTGCGGTGTATGCTGTGCCTTAAATTCTATTTGTTCGATTAATGATCGCACACTATCAGTTCCTTTCCGTTTTGAATTTTCCAAAGCTATTCGCCGTTTATGACAATGCTGACTCGGCTTTGCGGAATTTGCTTTTTCATTTTGATTGAAATTTCACGGCAAAGCTCCTTTATTTGCACATACGAAGTATCATCACGAAATTTTATTCTAAGGTCGATAAATACCGTTTCTCCGCTTATTCTGGAGCTTAAAAATTCAAATTCTTCGTATCTGTCGTTGAATTTTGCCAAAACTCTTAGAATTTTCATCTGTTCGTTTTCGGGCAGTGTGCGGTCTGTCAGAATTTCAATGGATTTTTTCGCTCTCAAAACCGCAAAAACAAAGAATGTGCACACAAGCACTATACATATAATCGGCGAAAAATACCATGATGCACGGTATCCTCGAAATATCCAGCATACAAAAATCGATACAAGTGTAACCGCATCAAACACAAAGCATTTAACCGCCGAATGGAACTTGGCATTCGCAATCTCGCTTGCACCGTTTTTTTTAATTTTGTACTGCTCTTTTAAGAAAAAAGCGTCAAATGCGACATTTATTAATTTAAGCAATACAACATAGACAAGTAAGCCGCTGGGAGGCTTTGGATTTATTAACTCGTGCGCCGATGAAGCAAATATTATAAACAGTCCTAAAATGAGTATTCCCTCACAGCACAACGATGATATTGCCTCGATTTTGCCTATACCGTAATTATATTCGTATTTCAAATCCCGTTTGAGCTTGCATGAAAGGAGCGTTACAAAACCCGAATCCGCCACATTGCATAATGAATCGATAAAATCCATCCACACAATGAGCGATCCGGAGAGAACTGCGGAAACAAACACAGCAACAAAATTCGGAAGCTCCGCAAGAAAGTTCAGAAAAGAAACTCTCTGCTGTTTTTTGTAGTTGTTGTTATATGCCGTATCTGCCACCGCATATTCATCTCCTTTTTCAATAATTTTTATTGATCTTCTTTTCTCTTTTTAACTCCAATATAACACAGATAGATTCCAAGTATAAGCAGAGCAATATTTGATACGATGTTGTTTCTTCCGTCAAAATCATACTTAAATGCTAAATTCAGTATTATAAACAACACTTCGCACAATACGCAAATTATTCCGCAGACAAGTGATATTGTTCCTCTTGTCTTATTTTTCATTTTATTTCATCTCCTGTAATTTATTTTTCAAAGTGTTCAAACAGCGGTTTTATACTATCAAAACCATCCCAAACCATAACCTTTATGTTATCTGCGCCGGCTGTTGTGAAAGATTCGGGGGCGGTTACTGTATTTGAACCCGCCTTCAAATTCACATCTTCGGATTGAGCCGAAACAAGCCTATCACCAAGGTAGGAAGCGAATATTACCTTAACACCGGTGTATTCATTATCGGACATAACAGTTGCCGTCCCCGTCTGCATATCATACGAAATACCGACATACTCAGCCGTAATTTCCAACCGCCTGCCATCGGCAAGCTTTGGCATTATAAAGCTTGTTTCCGCCTTAAGTTCGTCACCGTATTCAAATATGTTTACGGGGTTCCTGTATGTAACCGGTACTGCCTCAGTTGAACCATCTTCTTTCTCCACGGTTTCGGTTGCTTCATAAACCGTTTCAGCCGTCCATTTATAAAAGTCACTTGGAGAAGTGCTTATATTCACCGTATCTCCCTCTTTATATTTTTGGCTTGTTCCGCCGTTTACGATAACATCATAAGACTGTACCTCTTCTGCCGTAAAGGTATAGGTCAGCTCGTATTCGCCGTTTTCCGCAGGGCTTGCATTCATAGATATGCCGTTTATTGTGAATATCGTGTCTGCGGCGAACTCACAATTTTCGTCAGGCTTAACCTTTGCGGTGATTGTGTATTCAGTATCTTTGACAGCAGTTTCGTCGTTTGGCGATACGGAAAAACTGTTTTCAACAAGGCTTGCACCGTTACTTTTTACAACATTAAGAGATGTAGGCAAGCTTTCTCCGGATTTTGCCGGTACGTTGCCGTCGACTGTTTTCAAGGTAACGCTGTTTATAAGACTGCGGACCTTTACTGTAACAGTTCTGTTCTTTTGCTCCTCTGTTGCAGTAACATTGTTTGGCAAAGTGAGCTTTGCGGTTACCTCGTAGTTGCCGGCAGGTGTCGATGTATTAATACTATCCGTTCCGGTCCATGTAACGTCTGCCATTGTGATTGAACCGTATTGTGTCTTAACGCCGATTGTTTCGGGGAAGTCAACATAGTTTCCGGTATATGCGGTAATGCTGTCACCTAAATTGACGCTTTTAAGCTCATCATATACGGCGGTAAAATCCCAGTCGAAAAGATATGTATGGCTCACCAGAAGAAAAGGATACGGGCTATACTCTTTATCGTCAACAAATACCTTGAAATCGTCACATACTTCTCTTATTTTTTCATCATTCGGCTTTATATAAATGACGGCTTTGTATGTTTTTCCCAACTAAGGTCTATAGTCTTTATCCGTAATCGGAGTTTTTGCGTCTTTCTCATACCATTCCATCAGTTCGATTTTTAAAGGAACATTTTCAATTACATTACCATTAATATCCTCCGCACCGATAATTTCAAGCGTTTGCGGCAGAGGATTATCGGCAAGAGGTGTAATAGAGCTTAAATAAAGCTTGCTTACGTAGTATCGGAAGGATTCCACCATTATCGTTACATCGTTTGAAGGCATTGCGAAAGTAAACTTTGAT
>JAQXIJ010000009.1 GCA_029007725.1 Bacillota bacterium
TCAAAAGCACAAAGGTCAATATCGGGTGGGCGGTGCGGAATATATCACCCACCCGATGGCGGTTGCGGAAATCGTGAGGGAAAAAGGCAAAAATATCGATTGTCAAATTGCGGCGTTGTTCCACGATTTGCTTGAGGATACGGACGCCACGGAAAACGAAATTCTTGCACTTTCAAACGAAAATGTGCTTGAAGCGGTAAAGCTTTTAACCAAGCAAAAGGGATATGTTATGGAAAGCTATGTTTCCGCTATCCGAAAAAATGAAATGGCATTTTCCGTCAAAGGTGCGGACAGACTGCACAATTTAAGGTGTGCGTTTGCATGTGACGAGGATTTTAAGCGAAAATACATTCTTGAAACGGTCGATTGGTACTTGGACTTTTCGCCGGAAATTCCGAAAGCTGTCAAAAAATTGGCACAATCGCTTGATAAACCGATTGCAGACTTGCCGTTTTTATATGAACCTGTTGAAACATGGAAAATAAATAAAATTTAAGGAGTAGATTATTATGATTATCGAAAAAACAACAGAAAACGAAAAGGTAACATTAACAGTGTCGGGCAGACTGGACACAACCACAGCACCGGAGCTTGAAGCGGCTCTTGATGAAGTGCTTGAAAACACCAAGGAGCTTATATTCAATCTTGAAAATCTTGAATACATATCATCTGCGGGACTTCGTGTAATCTTAAAAGCACAAAAGTCAATGAACACGAAAGGCAGTATGGAGCTTACCGGTGTGAACGACAGCATTATAGAGGTCTTTGACATAACGGGATTTTTGGATATTCTCACCATTGAATAGTATCACAAAATTTCCGAATGAAAGGAGGTATAGTATGGTTTCAAAATTAGCTGTACCTATGCTTTGCAATGCGGCACTGTCTGTTATTCTATACATACTTGAAAAGAAAACACCGCTTGGAAAGGCAAATTATAAATTAAAACAAATCATAATCGGCGTTTTGTTCGGTGCGCTTGCGGCATTTTCTACGGAATACGGCATTGATGTAAACGGCGCAGTTATGAATGTGCGTGATGCATCACCGCTTTGTGCCGGGCTTATTTTCGGCGCGCCTGCCGGAATTATTGCAGGACTTATCGGAGGTATTTACCGCTATATTGCGGTTTTGTGGGGCGCCGGTACATACACTCGCCTTGCGTGCAGTATTTCAACCGTGCTTGCCGGAGTTATTGCGGCGGCACTTCGCAAATTTATGTTTGACGATAAAAAACCGTCGTGGATTTACGGTATCGGTGTGGGACTTATTTGCGAGGTTCTGCATATGCTGATGATTTTCTTTACCAATATGAACGACGCAAACAAAGCGTTTATGTTTGTGCAGAAATGCACACTACCGATGATTCTTGCAAACAGTATTGCGGTAGCGGCGGCAATGCTTGTAATATCGCTTATCGGGAAAGAAAAAATACGCTTAAAAAACGAAAAAAAGCAGATTTCTCAAACATTTCAGTTTTGGCTTTTTGTGTGTATCGTGATTGCGTATGCGGCAACAAGCCTGTTTACCTATTCCCTGCAAACGGGAATGACTTCAAGAGAAACTGAGATACTCTTGAATACCAATATTTCCGATGTTGAGCGTGATATTCGTGAAGCGTCAGACAAAAACCTTTTGGAAATAACAAGGGCGGCGGCAAGTGAATACAAAAATGGTGCAAGCCTTGAAAGCCTTTGCGATAAGTATGATGTATCGGGAATCAATATTATTGGTAAAAACGGGGTTATCACAAAATCAACATTGCCCGAATTTGTGGGCTATGATATGTCAAGCGGTAAGCAGTCGAAAGAGTTTTTAACGCTGCTGAATGACAAAGACGAATTTGTTCAAGGCTATCAGCCTCTTTCGATTGATGAAAGCATCACAAGAAAGTATGCCGGAGTAAAGCTTTCGGACGGTGGATTTATCCAAGTTGGATATAATGCGGAGCGTTTCCAAAAGGATATTGACGCACGCATTATCGGATATACGAAAAACAGGCATATCGGGCATAACGGATTTATCATTATTTGCAAGGAAAACGGAAGCATAGTGTCTGATAAAGCCGAATATGCAAACAAAACAATCGATAATTTCGGAATCAGCCTAAGCGCCGATGAGGGTGCTATATTTGAAACAAAAGCAGATGACACTCTTTATTATGCTTCGTATGCGGCAGTAGAAGGCTATCGCATTATCGGCATGATACCAAAGGCAGACGCACTCTATATGCGAAATGTATCGCTTTACGTAAGCATTTTTATGGAAATTTTGATTTTTGCGGCATTGTTTATCTTGATTTATTTCCTGATAAAGAAAATTATAATAGACAATCTGCGTAAAATAAACACAACGCTTTCAGAAATTACGGACGGTAATCTGAATGTGACCGTAAATGTTCGTAGCAATGAGGAATTTGCCTCTCTTTCGGACGACATAAACCAAACCGTAAGCACGCTCAAACGTTATATTGCGGACGCTGCGGCACGGATTGACAAAGAGCTTGAATTTGCAAAGCAAATTCAGTATTCGGCATTGCCCGCCGTATTTCCGCCGTTTCCGAACAGAAACGATTTTGAAATTTACGCAAAAATGGTTACGGCAAAAGAGGTTGGCGGCGATTTTTACGATTTTTATATGCTTGGAGAAAGCACTCTTGCGTTTATTATTGCCGATGTATCGGGTAAAGGAATCGGTGCGGCAATGTTTATGATGAGGGCAAAAACTACCATAAAAGACCTTGCAGAAAGCGGACTTGCTCCCGATGAAATCTTTACGCTTGCAAATAAAAGACTGTGCGAAAACAACGATGCCGGAATGTTTGTTACGGCTTGGCTCGGAATACTCGATCTTAAAACCGGAGCTTTAAAGTTTGTAAACGCAGGTCATAATCCTCCCCTTGTCTGCCACGAGGACGGAGAGTTTGAATACCTAAAAGCAAGAGGCGGTATGGTGCTTGCCGGTATGGACGGCGTAAAGTACAAAACAAATGAACTGTGCCTTTCGCCCGGAGATACGATTTTTCTTTACACAGACGGCGTAACCGAAGCAACAAACGATAAAAATGAGCTGTATGGCGAGGAAAGGCTTTTGTCGCTTGCAAATAAAAACATCACAAAAACTCCGCAGCAGCTGATTGCTGCCGTGAAAGACGATGTGGACGTTTTTGTCGGCGATGCTCCGCAGTTTGATGATATAACTATGCTTGCGGTTTCGGTAAATTATGTCAAGGGTGACGAAAAAATAAAGGTTATCCCGAACGAGAAATCCTTTGCGGCGGTGCAGTCATTTGCAGAAGATTTAACGAAAAAGCTTGCAGTTGTTCCAAAGGTTTCAAACAAGGTTAATATTGCTTTTGATGAGATATATTCAAATATCGTAAATTACAGCAATGCGGACATTGCGGAAATAAAACACGAAATTGTCGGTGGCAAACTGATTTTGACATTTTCCGATAACGGCACACCGTATAATCCGCTTGAAACGAAAGAACCCGATGTTACTCTTTCCGCAGAGGACAGAAAAATCGGCGGGCTTGGAATCTTTATGGTTAAAAAAATGACGGAAAGTATGGAATACAAGTATGAAAACGAAAGAAATATTTTAAGCATTATTATTTCGCTCGGATAAAAAACTTTTGTTTTTTTGTTGTCCTTTTGTTGTCCTTAAGGGGCTATAATGAATTTGAGGTAAATCACAACAATAAAAATATGTCATGAATGAGAGTTTGACTATGAAAATTAAAACAAAAATCATTGCATCGTCCATAGCGGCGATAATGCTGTGTACCGGCAGCTTGGCATTTGCCGAGAGCAAAGACTATACTGATGTAAATAAGCAATCACCGTATTATGACGCAATCATGTACATGACCGACACAGGCGTGTTTACGGGAGCATCGGACACCGAGTTTGCACCCGAAACAAGCCTTACAAGAGGTATGTTTGTAACACTTCTCGGCAGAGTTTACGAAAATCTTAACGGCAGCGAAGGCGCACCGGAGAAACCCGCTCTCCAAACAAGCTTTAAGGATGTTAAAACCTCCGATTACTACTGTGCGGCGGTTTCGTGGGCGCAAGAAATCGGAATTGTATCGGGTTACAGTGATGAAATTTTCGCTCCGAACGATTATTTGACAAAGCAGCAGGCGGTTACGATTCTTCACCGTTTTTCAAAATATGCAAAGGATGAGTTTTCCACGGGAGAAGACACAAACATTCTTTCATATGAGGATTATGAGAATATTTCGGACTATGCAATCCCCTCAATTCAGTGGGGACTTGAAAACGGAATAATAACCGATAACAGAACAAAAATCAATGCAGATGAAACGGTTACGAGAGCGCAGGCGGCACAGTATCTTTACAACTATACCGAGAAATGGTTTAACAGCCGCAGTGATGCGGAAGTAACAGAGTAATTTTAGGAGAAAGGAAATGATTAAATGAAAAAACTCTTATCTGTATTATTAACATTGGTGATGCTTGTACCGGCTTTCGGTTCGTTCCCGGTGATCGCAAGCGCTGGAAGTGCGGTTGCACAAGTTATTGATTCAAACGGTAATGCAACTGACTACCAAACCTTTGAAGAGGCTTGGAAATACGCCGTTAACTACGGAAAGACCTTTAAGCTTCTGTCGAACTGGATGGTGTCGGGCGGTAATTTCGGTGCAACCGAAAGCAATGCAATTCATAAATCTATTTTCTTTAACGGCGGTGCACTGTCTGTACCGCCGAGTTACAGCGTTACCATAGATTTAAATGGACATAAAATCAGCCGCGACAAAGGCGTAAACAATATGACGGACGACGGCAGCGTAATACGGCTTTTCGACGGAGCAAGCATTACCATTAACGACACATCCGAGAGCAAAAACGGATCAATAGAACGCGGAAGTTCTAACTACGGCGGCGGCATTTATGCGCCGTCAAACAACACCGTCACGATGAACGGCGGCAGAATACGCCTGTGTAACGGTTACTACGGCGGCGGTGTGTATCTGGATTCAAGCTCAAAATTCATTATGAACGGCGGCAGAATCGAGCATAACACAGGTTACTACGGCGGAGGCGTTTATGCAGAGGATGATGCTGTGTTTGAA
>JAQXIJ010000010.1 GCA_029007725.1 Bacillota bacterium
CTTTCTCAAGCTATGAAAACATTCTAACTTCACAGATAACCCCGGCAAATGATGAAAATAAGGAAAAGCAAGAGCAAACAAAGGTGTCAAAATCCGAAACAAACGGTGTAAACATAGTTTTAAAATATTTCTTTATGCTGTCGGATTATAATCAGGCAAAAAAAGAGCCAAAACCCACAGAACAGGCAAAGCAGGAAGAAACGCTAATTAAATCCGAAAGTGTAACAATAGACAAGGGACTGAAAATTGCAAAGGCGGCACAGTTTGGTGTGAATGTGAGCGATTACATAGGCAAGCCTTTATCTTTTGCAATAGACAATTATTCCGGTCCACAGGTACTTATAATGCATACTCATACAACTGAATGTTTCAGTGATACGCAGTATATAAAAGGCTCTCCGGACAGAAATCTTGACGAAAACAAAAATATTGTCGCAGTAGGGGAGGCTGCAGCAGAAATTTTTAGGAAAAACGGAATAGAGGTTTATCATGATAAAACAGTACACGATTATCCATCCTATAACGGAGCTTATAAACGCGCGGCAACTACTATAAGAAATGACCTTGAAGCATATCACGGAATAAAGGTTGTGCTTGACATACATCGTGACGGAATAACGAGGGAGGATGGCACAAAGGTGAAGCTTGTGACAGAAATAAACAATATGCCGACCGCGCAGGTAATGCTTGTTGTAGGAACAAATACCATGCTTCAGCATGACAATTGGCACGAAAATTTGAAATTTGCCGTAAATATTCAGCAGAAAGCTATTGAGATGTATCCATCTCTTATGCGTCCGATTGATTTGAGAGAAGAACGTTTCAATGAGCAGCTGACGCTTGGTTCGCTGATAATTGAGGTGGGTTCAAACGGAAATACACTTGAAGAGGCGGTTCGCGGCGGAGAAAGCATCGCTGACGTAATATCCGCGGTGCTTAACGGTAAATAAAGAACACATTATCTGAAGCAGATTTCTCATTTGCCACTGATTATTTGCTTGTCGGTAATGATTTTATTCATTTTTTTGTCATGCGGATCGTGGGGAATAAAATCAAAAATCTGAAAATCAAAACAGAATCCGGCTATGTACGCATTGCTATTTTCAATAAAACGGTCATAATATCCTCCGCCGTAGCCAAGGCGGTGCATGCTTTTATCTGCTGCAACCATCGGAGCAACAATCATATCAATCTCTGAAGCCGGTTGTGATATAATTGCTTTAGGTTCAAAAATACCGTATCGGTTTTTGATATAATCGTTTTCAAAATTCGACGAAGTCACGTGTGCGGCAAGCATTGTATGGTTTTCGCGCACCACAGGTAAAAGAACCTGCTTTGCACAGTCAATACATTTTGAAATAAGTGTAAGTGTTGCAACCTCATTGTTGCAGTCAGCATAAAGCATTATGTTTTTTGCCGCAGCAAATTCATGAGATAATAGAAATTTCTGATGAATAAGTTGACTTTTACTTTCCCATTCACTTTTTGACATACGTCTTCTTTTTTCAATCATAATTTTTCTTAGTTCGTATTTATTCATAAAAAACCTGTTTCTTCTCAGTTTTGTGTGCGGATGATATCACTAGCTGCAATGGCACCGTCTGCTGCGGCAGTTACTATTTGTCTGAGAGGCGTGTCTCTTACATCACCTACAGCATATATTCCGTCAATGCTTGCGCGCATATTTTCATCGGTTATTATATATCCGTCATCGGTAAGAGCAAGCATATTTTCTGCAAGATCTGTCTGCGGAATTCTGCCTGCGGCAACAAACACCGCGTCAGTTTCAAGTATTTGTTTTTTTTCATTAAACCTGCTTGACAGCATAACGGCTTCGACAATGTTTTTGCCTAGTATAGAAGTGATATTTGTATTTAAAATAAGTTCAATGGAGGGATTTTTGCGCGCTAACGAAACCAAATGTGCATTTGCGCGGAACGAATCTCTGCGATGAATAAGATAAACCTTTTTGCATAGTTTTGAAAGATAGAGTGCATCTTCGAATGCTGTATTACCGCCGCCGACCACCGCGGCTGTTTTGCCCTCAAAAAAAGCACCGTCACAGGTTGCGCAGTATGAAACACCGGCGCCGCGCAGACGTTCTTCACCGTCAATGCCCAGCGGACGAGGCTTTGAACCGGTTGAAATGATAACAGCTGGAGCAGAGTATTCATTTTTACGAGTCACTGCAGTCTTAATTGGTGAGTTTGGATTTTTAAGCTTTAGCACTTTCTCATGCACGATTTTTATGCCTAAACCTTTTACCTGTTCATACATTTTTTCGGCAAGGTCTCTGCCGTTTCCGATGAAGCCGGGATAATTGTCAATGTCATAGGTATAATTTACCTGTCCGCCTGTGCCTGCGGATTCAATTATAAGAGTATTAAGACCGCCGCGGCTGCAATAAATTGCAGCGGAAAGTCCTCCCGGACCTCCGCCTATTATGATTACGTCATAAGTCATAGATTGCTCATGCCCTTTCAAGAGTAAATGTAAATGTGGTTTTCATAAGGTTGTCACTGACTCCGTACGGTGTGCTTGAAACCCATATTTTTTGAGAATGGAGGGAAAGAATATTGTTGACGAAAGAAAGACCTAGTCCTGCGCCCGTCTTGTCACGTCCACGCGATTTGTCACTTTTATAAAAACGTTCAAAAATATGCTTTTGATCCTCTGGACTGATTCCTATTCCAATATTACTGATTTCAAAATTTATATGCTTATTTTTTTCAAATATCCTTATTTTTATGCACTGACCGTCCTTACTGAATTTAATTGCATTGTCCAAAAGGTTGATTATTACGCGCTTGATGGCATCCTGATCGGCAAGCACATTTATGGAGTCGTTTTCAAACCATATGTCAAGCTCAAGGTGCTTGTCTTCAATATTTTTTTCGGCGCTGATAATGCAGCGGCGTGTCATCTCGGCTATGTCAAACTCTTTTATGATAAGTTTATAACCAGGTGAAGTCATTTTGCTCATTTCAAACATTTCGTTGGTAAGACGAGTAAGTCTTCGAGATTCTTCAAGTGCTATTTTAAGATATTCGCTCTTTTTTTCGTCGGGAATCGTCCCGTCAAGAATACCTTCAATAAATCCCGAAATTGAAGTCATGGGTGTACGTAGCTCGTGTGATATGTCCGAAACAAAGTTTGAACGCATTGCTTCAAGCTGCGTCAGTGAGTCTGCCATATAGTTGAAACTTGATGCAAGCTGACCTATTTCATCGGTGGTTGAAACGGCAACGCGTTTGTCAAATTTTCCGGATGCAATTTCAAGCACTGCACTGTTTATTTCTTTAAGAGGACGTGAAATTCGCTTAGATTCAAAATAGACAAAGCACAGAGCTATAGCCATTGAAAACAGCAGCGACATAAGCAGCATATAAGAATATTCCATTACCGTACCGCGCATAATTCCGTGAGGATAGTAGTAGAAAATTCCTCCAATTACGGTGTTTTGGTATCTGATGGGAATACCTATAACATAAATCCTTGCGCCTTTGCTGTTGTTGGGGGATGTGTAGCAGCGAAGTATGCCTCCGTTTAAAACCTTGTCTACAAATTCGTCCGGTATTTTGTTTGTATAGTTTGTAGACGCAAAAGAAACACCATTCCGGTTTATAACGGTGATATCTGCTTCCATCATCATGGACCATGAGGACAGCGTTGAATCATATATATCGCGGTATCTTGGATCGGGGTATTCAATTGTGAGTGCAGTGGTGAGGTATTCAATGCTGACTGACGCTTTTTTTGCACTCTTAAATTTTTCATTCAGAACATAGCTGTTAAGAAGCCCGAACATTGATGTTGAAATCATAATTACAACCAAAAATATAATTGCACTGATTGTCCAGAATAATCTTTGAAAAATAGATTTAAACATATATATACTTCCAAACTATTCTCTTACTTTAAATTTGTAGCCGACGCCCCATACGGTTTCAAGCTGACAGTTTGCATCCACGCCATCGAGCTTTTCGCGCAGACGCTTTATATGCACATCGACTGTTCGCGAATCACCGAAATAATCAAAACCCCAGACCTTTTCGAGAAGCTGCTCGCGCGTGTAAACCTTATTCGGGTGAGAAGCCAGAAAATACAAAAGTTCAATTTCCTTTGGCGGTGCTTCAACAATTTTGCTGTTTATTCTCAGCTCATAATTTTCTATGTTTACGCTCAGATTTTTAAATCGAACTTCCTTGTTGGATGGCGATTCCTGTGTTTCGGTACGACGCAAAACTGCTTTAACTCTTGCCAAAAGTTCTTTAGCTTCAAAAGGTTTTGTCATGTAGTCGTCAGCACCCAGTTCAAGTCCTAAAACTTTATCGAAGGTGTCCGATTTTGCGGTAAGCATAATTATCGGCACTTCAGAGTTTTTTCTGATTTCTTTGCATACCTGCCAACCATCCATTTCTGGCAGCATGATGTCAAGAATAATAAGGTTCGGAGACTGTGATTTGAAAAGTTCCAATGCTTCGGTGCCGCTGTATGCGCAAATGGTCTTGTAACCCTCCTTGTCGAGATAGAGGCGTACAAGCTCAACTATGTTTTTTTCATCATCCACTATAAGAATTTTGCTGTTCATTTGTTTTCACCTCAGTATATGAATGTAATCGATAATTATTTATAAGCATATTATAACATAGAAAATAAAAATAATAAAGAGTATTTTTTTGAAATTGGGCGAAAAAAAATATAATTGTTTTATCGTTCAGACAGGTTTCAGTGCATGAGGAAAAAAGCACGGCACAGGTGAAACTACTCTCTGCGTGGTAATTTAAAATGCATCTGCTATTTAAGACTTGCATTTTATGATAATATTCTGCCGTGCATACTCGTTCCATGCCTTACTACAAGGAAAAAGCGTACTTTGATTTCAATTATTTGCCGATGCAGGCTCCGGCAAAATTAAAAGCCGTCCTTTACGGAGCATACTGCTCTTTTATCATGGGCTTTTATAATAACGGTTGTAAAATTTTTGAGGAGCTGAAATGCTTTGTCGAATTGCGTTGCCGTTTTGCATAATATAATCCATGCAAAAATCAATTTTTTGATCTGACAGAAAAATTTTACTCTTGCTTTTTATGCGAAAGGTAATAGCAAAATTTCTTGCGAATTTGTGTATGTGGTTGTTAAAGCTGCATAAAATACATGACTTTTTGTCAACAATGTATGCAAAAAAATACGTTCGTAATTGGCTACAAAATAATAATATAATCGACTCATTGTTATATAGCATAGAAGTGAGCGTATATCAATAATATATGTGTATCTATTTAAGAAGATAGGCATTTTAAGAGATTGGTATAAAATAATATATTTAAAAATTTTAGTAAATTTTTTTATAAAAGTATTGCAATTTTATTTTAAATATGGTAGAATATTAATGTTGTTTCGGGATGTAGCGCAGTTTGGTAGTCCTCCTTGGACACACTGTATACTCAACAATCAAATAAGAAAATCGATTATCTTTAAAATGTAATAATCGGAAATATCGGGATGTGGCTCAGTTTGGTAGAGCACTACGTTCGGGACGTAGGGGCCGCTGGTTCAAATCCAGTCATCCCGACCATATCGAGTGTTCATAACGTGTATGAGTTATGGACACTCGATTTTTGTTTTTATGCCAGTTTGGTGGTTCTCAGATACTCAACCTCAACACCTTTTCTTGTGTTGACATTTATATTGTCAAAATTCTCCGGCATATCAAGCTCACCAATAAAATTGTAATGTATTATTACCGATTGAGTGCGGTTTAATCCCGTGACTTCTACTGCGTGTACTTCGATTTTCTCAATCAACTCCTGAAGAATCATAGGTGTAACTTCGTTCATTTCTGTAAAGCTTATGACACAAGATAGAAAGTGCTCTTTGCCGTCACGAACTTCGCTTATCTTTGCAAGCTGCTGATTGAATTCAAGAATCTTCTTTTTAAGCTCATCACTTTCAACCTCGTATTTATGAGATAACTCCATGAACCAAGCATCTTATAGACAAGAGGATACTATAACTATCCTTGGAATGTGGTGCTTAGGTATAACGAAAGTTCATCAAGTTCTGAATCGCAATCTTCATCTTCTTCAGATAAAGATTATTCTCTATCAGATATTTTCGGTAAGGGTGGTAATGCTGTAAGTGATTAATTTTCAGCAAATGCAAATGAAACATATAAGCTGATTGTCGTCGGACATGACAGTACTGCTTATGTTTGAGGTCTATCGTGACAAAACTCCATTGATAAGCTTGCAACGAAGATGAGTTTTGAAGTGGCAAAGTCTGACACGCACTATGTGAATACATACATTTCTAAATTTGGTGATATTGTAAACCTTTGTACTAATATTGAGATTTTCCGAGGTGTTGTAATTGCGGTCGATGACGGAGATTTATACAGAAACAAATATATCGATGAAAAAGATGGAGATTCCAATACCTACGCAAAGAACAAGCTGTCGGAAATGAATAAGGTCAAAGAAAGTTTTTCAATAGAGATTATCGAGGCGGTAAACAGCTATACCCGTGCCGGCTCAACGATTACA
>JAQXIJ010000011.1 GCA_029007725.1 Bacillota bacterium
CCTCAAAAGATAAGAATCCGGTGATAATAGCAAGGAGGATCCACCCGTTCCCATACCGAACACGGAAGTTAAGCTCCTTTACGTCGATGATACTTGGCGGGAGACTGCCCGGGAAAGTAGATAATTGCCGGAACCGGAGAATCCAGGAGATATTCTGGATTCTCGGCATATATTCCTCAATAGCTCAGTTGGCAGAGCATGCGGCTGTTAACCGCAGGGTCGTTGGTTCGAGCCCAACTTGAGGAGCCAAATCGGAACAAGCTATGCTTGTTCCGATTTTTATTGTATAAAAAATCAGTCACTTGTTTCAATAATTTTCACTCTTTTCGCATAAGGTCATGCTCACATCAGCTATTCGGTTGTAAGTGACCTAATAACATCTTTGTTTCTCTATAAACCTTTTGCGAGTGAGCGTTTGACGGCGCAAAGATATATAAATTGTTGGATTTGTGTAGTAAAAACCTTGAAAACAATAGCTTTCTAGGTTTTTACGTCTTAAAAAAACGTAAAATTAATTTTGATTCGTCCGTTCGCACCCGGACACATAAGATTTTGCAAAGCAATTAAAGTTACATGACTATAAATATAACAAGTTTCCTATGAGTCTGCATAATTGTAAAGCTCCTGCCGATTGCATCAATGCTTTCACAAGTGGCGGCAAATTTTTTTAAGAATTTTGTAACATATCATTGACAAACATAGAATAGATCTGCTATTTGTATAGATTTGTATATTGAAAAACACCATTCATGTATAATAAATTTAAAAGGGAGAGATTTGTTTTAATCCTGTCATATCAAACCCAAGCGTGAAAAAAAGTTAATTTTCTTCATGGTCAGTATTATTTTTGTGTCTGTATTTCTTTTTAATGCGCTATTTTTGTACCTGTACATTGTTTTTTATACTAGTAAACAGATTACGGATACATGACTTTTAAAGAGGAATTTGAGCATATAAAATCATACTCTGTAATACAGAGAATGCGACATAACGACAGCTTGGAGGATTTCTATGATATTTCGGAACATGAGCATGGATGTATTGTACCGAAATTTATCCTTCAGCCGATTGTGGAAAATATTATAAAACATGCCATGACCGGTGACAATGAAAAATATTTTATATCACTCGGTGCAAAAATTGACGGAGATGATCTTATTATTTCCGTAAATGACGACGGCGACGGAATTCCTGCGGACAAGCTGGAAAAAATCTGCAGAAGTTTACCTGAAAACGTGCAAAGCAGTGATTTCGGTGTAGGACTTAGGAACGTGCATTTAAGACTTAAAATAACATATGGTGATGGATACGGAATATCTGTTTTAAGCCACGAACACATAGGAGAAAGGAAAGGTTTGTTGATGAATGGCTTTGAACTGATTGAAAAAACGAGCAAGACATATAAGCCTGAAATAATAATGATAACCGGTTTTGCGTAATTTGAATATGTACAGAAAGCCTTGAATGCAGGAGCATTAGGATATATTTTGAAGCCGATAGATGAAAAAGAGTTCTGTGTCACGCTTAAGAAAGCGGTTGACCGTGTTATAAAAAAAAGACTCAAAAATCAGAGCGTACGGAAGAAGATATGGAAAAAGAGCGTATTTTAAACAGATTGTTCATGTGAAACACCATACAGAGGGAACAGATTGGACAGATAGAGCATGATATGATGACCGCTACTGACGCCAGAGGATTTATGCTTATATCTTTTTATATAAAACCGGCAGAACAGGAATGAAACAGATATCCGGCTTGCGTTTTATTAGCTTGAAAACCTCGCAAAAAATATTTAAAAACAATCTGCGTAGCCTTAATCTGTTCTTTTTTACAACGGATGATGCGCGTATTCTTCAGTGCTATGTGCCGGCAGCATATCGTAAAACCTTGAAAAAATGTGCAGTGATTTTCTACAAAATTTAAAATTTCATGTTCCGCTGAATATATATATATCGATGAGCGATTTGCGTCGTAATTTGTCACGCGAACTTTACAGCCACATTCAGGAAGCATATTATGAAAGATTCTTGGATACAAAGGAAACAGTGCTGAAACATATGTCAAACAGTTTGCAAATGGTTTCGGGTATTGAAAAGGTGTGCCCTCCCAGAAAAAATAGACAGTAAAAAGCTACAAAAAACGGAATGAATCGTAATATTTCTTTTGTTTTCGTAGAAGTAGTCGCATTTATTCCACGGTTTGCTTGACAATGAGCCTCTGCCGACATGATATTCCGGCGAAAGGACGAAGCAGCCCCAAGGGTGATTCGCCCCGGCAGAAGCCTATCATATCGGCTCCTCATTGTCAAGCAACGCATCTGC
>JAQXIJ010000012.1 GCA_029007725.1 Bacillota bacterium
GCAGATGCGTTGCTTGACAATGAGGAGCCGATATGATAGGCTTCTGCCGGGGCGAATCACCCTTGGGGCTGCTTCGTCCTTTCGCCGGAATATCATGTCGGCAGAGGCTCATTGTCAAGCAAACCGTGGAATAAATGCGACCACTTCTTAAAAACCAAAAGAATTATTACGATTCATTCCGTTTTTTGAAGCTTTTTACTGTCTATTTTTTCTGGGAGGACACAATTGTATTCGCCGCTCTGTCGCCGATTTTTTCTTCAATCCTTTCCTATTAAATATTTCTCAAGAATTTCACGGATTTTTGCCACACGTTTCTCATCGTCGAAATTTTCGCGGTACATAGCAAGACGGATTTCGTCAAGTGCACACGCCGCCTCATCCCTGACCATATTTTCCAGGCGAAAGTCGCACAAATTCATTCCTTTTGCAATAACCTCCGCCATTGCTTTGGCAGTAAGCGCCTCAATCGTACTCATTTTATTCACTCCCTGTTTCTTTTTATTCGAATAATAACGCACGTCATGTCATCGCTGAATTTCATTCTCGCCTTTGCTCCGCTTATAATCAGGCGGCAGATCTCTTCGTCACGCCGGTTATCAAAGGATAATATTTTCTTTATCCACTCATTTTTCAGCACGCCGTCGCCCGCCTCGCTAATGCCGTCCGAAACCATTAGTATTATATCTCCGCTTTTCAACTCGCGGGCTTCCACCTCTGCTTCTACATTTTCCAAAATACCCACCGGAGCTGCTTTTGAAGATATAACTGCAATTTCGCTCTTAGTTTTTATAAAGCTCTGCGCGCTGCCTATCTTCAAAAAATCCGTTATGCCCGTTTCAAGATCAATTTCCAGAATATCTACGGTAGAAAAGCTTTCTTTGTCAGCTTTAAGCGCCAGCGCAGAATTAATCATTTTGACTGCAGTTTCCTTTGCAAATCCGGCTTTTAAAAATTCCTCAAACAACTTTGCGGTAAGGCGGCTTTCGGACAGAGCCGCCTCGCCCGATCCCATTCCGTCGCACAAAATCACGAAATATTTGTTTCCTCTTTCAAAATGCACAAGGCTATCTCCACAAACGGCTTGTCCTCTTTTTGGTTCTTGAAGCTCGCTTATTACAGCGGAAAAGCGGCATTTTCCCAGTTCGACCTCGACACAGCCTGCCTCAAGCTCATGTGAAAGCGCGCGTATAACATTTGATATTTCTTTGTACTGCCGCGCGATTATGCCTCGTCCGGACAATGCCTCGCCCTGATAAAGTGCATCCTGCTTGTACAACTCATATACATGGTTAAATTCGCTCAAAAAGCTTTCGGACCTCACACAAACCTGGCGAAAGCTCAGAGGTATATTGGTGTGGTCGCAGTATCCGTCCTCCTCCATTGCTTGCCAGATTTCGTACATGCTTTCATAGGTTTTGCGGCTGTTTTTGTGACAGCAGCTTTTCTCAAGTGCGCAGTTTTTGCAGACTCTTGCCAAAACAGCATCGAACATCTCTCGCATGCGCGCGGACTCGAGATTTTTGCCGCTTAAAAAGGTCACGCCATCGGCAAGATCGCATACCGCCTTTGCCACAGTTTTGAGCTGCGCTGAAACGCGCCGGTTGATTTCCGGTTCTTCGTATTCCGGCGTCACCAAATTCAGAATCGCCGAGCTTATTTTAATATGTACCGCTTCCGGAATCAGTGCAAAAAGCGTAAACGCTCCGAAAAGCTCTGCCGCATGAAGTACGTCCAGGTTATCTGTATAAAGAACACTTATGGTAATTCCGCACAAAAAACCGATCGCCGTACCCATTTTCCCCACCCGTGACAAAAGCGCAGAAAAAAATGCCGCAATCATGAGCATACCTGCCATCAAAACAGCCTGCGGCTGATTCATATAGGTCATGAGCCCCAATATACCGCCCGTCATCACCGCAGTGGGCAGCTCGCACGCATAGCATATGCACATAATTTCGAAAATCGCGGCAAACGGTGCAAGACCTATGTTTATATAAGGAATAAACATGTCCGAAACTCCGTTCAACACTCCTCCAGCCACAACAAGTGTCGCCAAAAAGCCGCGCTCCGACTTTTCACCAAGTGTCGAAACCATCACAAGAATACCTCCTGTCAAAAAAGCTTCAATCACAAGCATCAACACCGAATCGCGGCTTATGCCTGTCCACGTAAAGCTCAGCGCACCCGATACCAGCACAGATAAGCCGAGCACGACTGCCTTTGTGTATTCTCCGGTGTATTTTTTTAAAAAAATAACTGCATAATAAAGAAACAGTGCCACAAGATATTTTCCAACCGACGCGCCCGATGCCGCAAGTCCAATCGTCATACCTATAAGTCCGATGTATGCCTTTTCAAGCGGTAGCACCGCTGCAAACGCAATTCCCATCGGATACATTCCAGACATATTTGCCCTTGACATGGCAATTATCATTATTCCTTTTAGCAGCTCGGCTCTTGTCGGCAGAATTATTGTTTTTTCCGCCGTTTTTGGTATGGTAATGTTCATTTTCAACGCCCTTTCTCAGTAATGGTAACCTAAATTATATCATTATATATATGCTTTTTTTGTAAAATCCCATTGTCGTTTTGTGACAAATTATCGACATTATTTATACAATTACATTACAAATTCGCAAAATATGTGGTAATTTTTTACATCTCGTGTTATAATTGCAGTATTCTTGTAAAAGGAGTGCATATTTTGCGGATACTCGTTTTTTCCGACTCACACAAAGATACTTCGGCATGCGCAAAGGTTGTGCGCAACATCGTAGGCACCGATATGATAATACACGCCGGCGACCACGCAAGCGACGCAAAAGAGCTCGAAAAGCTTTTTCCCGAAATCCCCGTTCGCTTTGTGTCCGGCAACTGCGACCTTGGCGGCATACCGTCCGAACTGGTTTTTGAAGCCGGCGGAAGAAGCTTTTTTCTTACTCACGGTCACAATTACCGCGTAAAATATGAAAGTGACTATTACACACTCATTTCGCACACGCGCAGCCTTAAATGTAACTGTGCAATTTTCGGACACACGCACGTTCCCTATAACCGGAATTTCGGCGACATAGTTGCGATCAATCCGGGCAGTATAAAGTACGGAAGAACTTACGGTGTGATAGAAATCGAAAACGGTTTTGTGAAATCTGCTATATGCGATGCTTCATACATCATATAGTGCTTTTATAAGTTTTTTCTACAATATATTGTGTTTTGCTGCATTTTTTTCTTTTTGGTATATGGTTAACCGTTACAATCTTACACCATTTCAACAATATAATTTTCGGGTGTGACATTATGCCCTTTTTGTGCATAATTTTGGCATCCCAATGTCACGTTCACTAAATTTTTTTTATAAGTGTTTCCCTAAAAGTAATAACCACCAAAAATGCTCTTGTATATATGTTCACTTTGTCCTATAATGAATATATCGGTTAGTTGTTATGTATTAATTAAGGGGATTTTGTGGGGAAATTGACTCTATACGACTTAAAAAACAAACAATTACTGGGCAGGGGGAATATTGCTTATCTTGGGGAAGTAAGCAATATTTTTTTTGCCGTTTTATAATATGAAAGTGAATTTTAATGATTTTAGGGATATTTTTTGCCAAAATCCCATAAATACCGAAAAAATGCTTGACAAATAGTTTTAAAAATAATATAATAGTTGCGATGTCTATTTTCACAAGGGACAAGTCTCCCTAATTGTAATTGTGAATATAACGGACTTTATATTTCAGATATTGGGAGGTGTTCACATATGAAGAGAACCTATCAACCTAAAAAGCGTCAGAGAGCTAAGGAACACGGTTTCAGAAAAAGAATGTCTACTGCTTCTGGCAGAAAAATTTTAGCTAAGAGAAGATTAAAGGGCAGAAAGAAATTGTCGGCATAAAATTAAGGCGAGAAGTAGAGAGGATTGACCTTATGCTTTTTGCCTTTTTAACTATATGGGATTTTGGGGGGCTGTGCCTATGCCGACGCTTTTTCTGCGGATTCGGCAGACTTATACTCCTATTCGGGACAGGATTATGAACAGTACAAATACTTTAAAGCTCAATAAGGATTTCCGACGGCTTTATTACCGCGGAGAAAATTATGTCGCACGCAATATAGTGATTTATGCACAGAAAAACCGTCTCGGTCACAACCGTGTCGGCCTTACAGCAAGCAAATCTATTGGCAAGGCGACCGTGCGAAACCGCGCAAAGCGCCTTATGCGCGAAAGCTACCGTCTTGCAGAGGACGATCTGATTCAAGGTTATGACATTGTTATAATCGCGCGTATGCGTATCGTTGGAAAGAAATACTGCGACGTTTCGCGTGATGTCCGATACGCTTTTGAAAAGCTTGGTATGATTAAATGAAAAAAATTCTTATTTTTTTGATAAAATTCTATCGTAAAAACCTGTCCGCACTAAAGCCCGCTCCCTGCTGCCGTTTTATTCCGACCTGCTCGGAATATGCCCTTGAGGCATTAGAAAAATACGGAGCTTTCAAAGGAACATATCTTGCCGTCCGCCGCATTTTAAAATGTCATCCTTTTCACGAGGGCGGATACGACCCTTTGCCATAGCAAAAGAAAGGTAAAGCAATGAAACTTAGTCTATTTGAAATTTGTATCACCAGACCTCTGGGCTATCTAATCGAGATGATTTACAGCCTTGTGCAGAATTACGGTCTGGCAATTATACTTTTTACTGTTGTTATAAAGCTTATTCTGCTTCCTTTGCAGATTAAATCGCAGAAAGCGATGAAAAAGCAGCAAAAACTTCAACCGGTTATAGCAGAGCTGCAAAAAAAATATGCTAACGACCAACAAAAGCTTCAGCAGGAAATGATGAAGCTTTATAAAGAAAACAACGTAAGCATGACAGGCGGATGCCTTCCGCTGCTGATACAGATGCCGATTCTTTTCGCACTGTATCGTGTTATACAGCGTCCGCTTACATATATAAAAGGCATCGATTTCACAAATGCCGCAGTAATTACAAGTGTTAAAACGGTTCTGTCTGAGATGAAACAGCAATTCCCCGAAGTAATCGGAAAACTTGCTGATGTAACAGTCGAACAGGTCAACAAGCTGTACCAGATTCAACTGTCAAAATGGGCAGATTTGCTCGGAAGAGCCGGGGATTTGAACTGGAAAATAAACTTTGATTTTTTAGGTCTTGATTTGTCCGGTGTACCCAGCACTTCCCTTACTGCCATAGCCAGCGGCGATTTCAGCAATATGGGTACTGTTTTGCTTATACTTATTCCGATCCTGGCCATTTTTACGACATGGCTTTCAATGAAGCAGTCACAAAAGCTTACAGGCACCGACAATCAGAAAAATCCTGACGATACCGCTGCTTCAATGAACAAGTCCATGAACCTCATGATGCCGATTATGACAGGCTTTTTCACAATTACTCTTCCGTCGGGACTCGGAATTTACTGGATTATCTCGAACCTTATGCAAATGCTTCAGCAGTATATACTGAACATTTATTTTGATAAAAAGGAGGATGATTTCGTTGTTACAGTACCTAACAAAAACAGAAAAAAAGGCAAAAAACGCAGATGAAGCAAAGCTTTTGGCATTAAAAGAACTTGGTATTAATGAAGACGACGCCGAAATTGAGGTTGTTGAGGAAGGCTCAAAAGGCTTTTTGGGCATTGGTTCAAAGGACGCAAAGGTAATAGTTACTGCAAAGGACGCAAATTCAGTAATCGCAAAAACATTTTTGTCAAAGATTTTCAACGCTATGGATATGGACGTTGAAATAAGTGCAAAAACCAACGGCGAAAATCTCAATGTCGAAATTTCAGGTGACCATATGGGAATTGTTATCGGCAAGCGCGGCGACACGCTTGATGCGCTTCAGTACTTGACATCTCTGGTCATAAATCACGAATCGGACAAGCGCATACGAGTAATTCTTGACACCGAGGACTACCGTGCAAAGCGCCAAGACGCTTTAATAGCGCTTTCAAACAGACTGGCGGACAAGGTTGCACGCACCAGCAAAAAATACACCCTGGAACCCATGAATCCTTACGAAAGACGTATTATTCATTCCAACCTTCAATCAAGCGATAAGGTTACAACCTTTTCTGTAGGCGAAGAGCCGTTCAGAAAAGTTGTCATCGCTCCTAAGAACCCTGTTTCCGCATCGAAAACACACTATCATTACGATTCTTCTGCGGACTACAGAAAGCATAATCACAACAAACACAAAAATTTTGATGAATTTATATCCGACAATACAGAAGATTAAAAAATACTTGTTTTCGCAGTCTTCAAAAAATTGATGTCCTCTGCGGCATCAATTTTTGTGTCGTGAAAGGAGATTAATATTTATGTCAGGACACTCAAAATGGAGCACCATTAAAAGAAAAAAAGGTGCAAACGACGCTCAAAGAGCAAAGATTTTCACAAAAATAGCAAGAGAAATAGTAGTTGCAGTTAAGGCAGGCGGTCCTGACCCGGACAACAACTCCTCTTTAAAAGACGCAATCGCAAAGGGCAGAGCCGCAAACATGCCCAATGACAACATAAACCGCACAATAAAAAAGGCAGCCGGAGCAAACGACAGCGAGGATTACGAAAATATCACTTATGAGGGTTACGGTCCGAGCGGTGTCGCCGTAATTGTCGAAACCCTCACTGACAACCGAAACAGAACTGCAGCCGACATCCGCCATGCTTTTGACAAATTCGGCGGCAATCTCGGTACAAACGGTTGTGTAAGCTTTTTATTCGAGCAAAAAGGTGTAATTATAATCGATAACGAAGACGGCGACATCGACGAAGATAAAATTACACTTGACGCGCTGGAAGCAGGCGCAGATGACATTTCAGCGAGTGAAAGCTGCTTTGAAATCACAACCGCACCTGACGATTTTCATTCCGTGCGCGATATGCTGGAAGAAAAATATATTCTTTCCTCTGCCGAAATCTCAATGGTTCCGCAGACAATGACCCAGCTTACGGACGAAAAGCAGATTCTTATGATGACAAAACTTTTAGACACCCTTGAGGATGATGATGATGTTCAAAACGTATATCACAACTGGGATATGCCTGACGAGGAATAATGATTAATATAAAAAACACGCGCTACGCGCGTATTTTTTTTCAAAACTATCGTAAGTTGATTTTGATTTTTTATCTACGCCTCTACTCCCCCCGGCAAAATCAAAAAACTTTTATACAAAAAACTGCCGCTTCAATTAAGAAATGACAGTTTTATTTTTATGCCAAACGACGATTACTTCTTTTTTTCTGTTTCGCCCGGTTTTGTGGGATCTTGCTTTTCATTTCTTGCAATCCTTTTGATCTTTTCAATAAAAGTGAACTTTTCCTGCTTGTCCTTTTCTTCTTCTCGCTTTGTCTTCTTATATCCATAACCGTAGCCGTAGCGAGTATCGGAATAGCCGTTAGTATTATGTCTGTATGAGTTATAGCCGTAACCATAGCCATAGCCGTAACCATAGCCGTAGCGTCTGTACCTGCCGTAACCGTAGCGTCTATACCCGCCGTATCCATAATGAGAAGATTCAATTCCGTTAAGGATATATCCAAGAATTTTTGCGTTTGCAAATTCAAGGTTTGTCCGCGCGCGCTGTATCGATTCCTGAATAGTATAATTCTGTCGAACAACAAATATAACGCCGCTTACAAATTTAGCCATTGCTGCGGCCTCGGTAACAAGCATCACCGGCGGTGTGTCAATGAATATATAGTCATATCTCTGAGCAAGCTCTGCCAAAAGCTGCTCCATCTCCTTTGACGACAAAAGCTCTGCCGGGTTCGGCGGTATCTGACCCGAGGTTATGCAGTCAAGATTTTGTTTTTCGCAGTGCTTTATTGCCTTTTCAAGCGTTATCATTCCGCACAGAACGTCCGATAGTCCGTCCTCTCTCGAAAGTCCGAGATGACGATAAATACGCGGCTTTCTTAGGTCACCGTCTATAACAAGAACCTTAGACTCTGTCTGGGCAAAGGCAATGGCAAGGTTAAGACATGTTGTTGTTTTTCCCTCGCCCGGGCTCGCGCTTGTTACAATTATCTTTTTACAACCCTTCTCGGAGCTGAGTGCAAACATAACGTTTGTTCTTGCCGTCTTGTACGCTTCGTTTACTATAAAATCGGTTTCGTCCGAAAGCAGAGAGTTTACTCTTCTAAGCACGGTTTCTTCGTGACGGCTGTTTGCCTTTTTTTCGTTAAATTCACCTATTAATTTTAACAGATTCATATTTCAACCTACCTTTTTGAAGAAAAGAGCACAGGTATTTCACCAAGAAGCGGTTCATCATAACGTTCAACAATGTCTGCGCTTGATTTTATACGTGTATCAAACAACTCAAGAAGCAGAACTATAAGGCTTCCGATTATGAAACCAAGAAGAAATCCAACCAGCGTATTTTTTTTGACACTCGGTGAAATCGGTGCCTGCGGAATCTGGCTGTCATCAAGTATTTTAACCGAACCCGCATTAACTACACGTTTAAGCTCTGTCGTTGCATGCACAAGGATACTATGACATATCAGATATGTATCCTCAGGGACCTTTCCTATAACGGAAACCTGCAAAATTTCAGTATCGTTTACCGGCTGCAGTGTAACCATTTTTTTTAGGTCATTTATTGTATATTTTTCATCTAAATCCGCTGTAACCTGCGAAAGAAAGGTACGGCGGCTCAAAATTTCCTTATATGTGCTTACAAGCTGTTGAGAAGCGCTTAGTGAGCCTGTAGAAATATCACTGCTCTGAGTTTTTTGTGCATTAACATACAAAAAACCGTCCGAACTGTATATAGGATCCACAAAAACCTCTGTATAGGTGAAAGCCGCAATGCTCATTGCTATGGTGGCAATAGCGATAATCCACCATCTGCGAATCATCATATCTATGATTGATTCAAAATTCAGCTGATTATTCAAAAAAATCATCTCCTAATTACACAGCTGATTTAATTATAACATAATAAAACACTAAAATCAATATATTTTTACATATAATGCAAATAATAAGTATTTTTCTTTTGCATATTGAAAAATGAAAAAGAAAACGTTATAATATAGTATGAGGTGATTTTATGCGGAAAAATGAACGTGCTGAACTTATTGTGTCGGAGCTGAAGCTGCTTTATCCGCATGTAAAATGCTCTTTAAATTATTCCAATCCGTTGCAAATGCTGATTGCAACGCAGCTTTCGGCACAGTGCACCGACGCAAGGGTCAACATAGTAACCGAAGAACTTTTCAAAAAATATAAAACAGCAGAGGATTTTGCCCAAGCGGACTATGACGAGCTGTGCGATGATATACGCTCAATCGGCTTTTTCAGAAACAAGGCGAAAAACATAATACTTTGCTGCCAGCGACTCATAGAATGCTATAATTCCGAAGTGCCTGACACAATGGATGAGCTTTTGACTCTTCCCGGAACCGGCAGAAAAACCGCAAATCTCGTTCTGGGCGATATTTTTCACAAGCCTGCGGTGGTTGTCGACACACACTGTATACGGCTTTCGCAGAGAACCGGACTTACTTCAAATTCCACCCCCGAAAAAATCGAATCGGATTTAAAAAAGCTTATTCCGCCCGAAGAACAGTTGGGGCTGTGCCACCGCTTTGTGCAGCACGGCAGACTTGTCTGCACCGCGCGTTCTCCACAGTGCAGCACATGCTCAATCGGCCCGTTTTGCAAATCATTTCCGTTTAAATAAATTTTAGGAGGATAAAACAATGGAAGACTGTCTTTTTTGTAAAATTATTAAAGGAGAAGTGCCTTCGACAAAGGTATACGAGGACGAGCTTATCTATGCATTCAACGATATAGCGCCCCAGGCCCCCTATCACGTTGTAATAATCCCAAAGGTTCACATCTCGTCCGCCAATGATATAACTCCGGAAAATTCAAAATATATTGCTCATATTTTTGAAGTAATACCAAAAATTGCAAAGGATCTCGGTTTTGCCGAAAATGGCTACCGCGTTATAAACAACTGCGGTGATGACGGCTGCCAGACCGTAAAGCATCTGCATTTTCATCTAACCGGAGGCAGACAGTTTTTATGGCCCGCAGGCTGATTGTTTTGGGCAGTTTTTGTAAAAAATTGATGTATTTTTAAAAAAAACTTGACATATATACATTAAATACGTTATAATAAATACCGTGGCGTGATATGGTTTTAAAATACTGTATTATTCCGTCAAACAGCCGGAAATTGTTTTGCCGGAGGGAGGGAAATACAAATGTCAGAAATTCGTGTAAAAGAAAATGAATCGCTTGACAGTGCGCTGAGAAGATTTAAGCGTCAGTGTGCAAAGTCAGGTGTTATGTCAGAAATCAGAAAACGCGAGCATTACGAAAAGCCGAGCGTTAAGCGTAAGAAAAAATCCGAGGCTGCTCGTAAAAGAAAGTTTAAATAGGAAGTAATTTGAAATGACACTCAAAGAACGTCTTGCTGACGACCTTAAGTCAGCAATGAAAGAGAAAAATATAATTCGCAAAAATGTCATTCAGTTAGTTAGAGCCGGCATTTTGCAAGTTGAAAAGGACAACAAGGTAACTCTTGATGACAAAGGAGTTTTAGAAGTAATTGCAAAGCAGCTTAAGCAGCGCAAGGATTCTCTCCCTGATTATGAAAAGAGTGGCCGAGACGATTTAATCGCCGATTTAAAGGCGGAAATGGATGTTTTGATGGAATATTTGCCGAAACAGTTATCTCGCGATGAGCTTGAAGTAATTGTTAAGGAAGCAATAGCCGAGACCGGGGCCTCTTCCATGAGGGATATGGGCAAGGTTATGGCCGCTGTTAAACCGAAAACAGTAGGTCGAGCCGACGGTCGTATGATAAACGAAGTTGCAAAAAGCTTATTATCATAAATATAGGATCAGAAAGAGAGACAGACTCTCTTTCTGATTGTTAACTTAATATGCTGGTGTGGCTCAATGGTAGAGCAGCGGTATCGTAAACCGCAGGTTGTCAGTTCGATTCTGACCACCAGCTCCATGTCGGAGTAAAGTATGCTTTACTCCGTTTTTATTTACATAAATAAATTATTATTTTGCGTAAAAAGTCAATCTCTGTTTTTTTGCTCGGTTACAATCACCTTTTCTATGCCTTGCTTGCCTCTATCTCCTTTTTGCGATTGCGTTTGTGCCCTTTCCATATTTTCCTCCATGATTTATTTTTTTCTCTTTGAGGTTAATTTATTTCTGTTGTTTTGTCATACAAAAAAGGACTTCTGTTTTAGAAGTCCTTAAAGTTGTAAATTTATTTAACCTCTGCAGGAGTACGATCAATATACAACTGATCGAAGGATGATATAGTTGTATAATTGTTGTCAGCATCAATTGTCGGAACAAGCTCAATATCATTTCCCACTGTTGTAATTCCGTTTGCGAGCTTAAATTCGCCGCCCTTGTCATTAAGCGCCGTAAATGTAATTTCCGCAAAAACACCATCCTCACCGATTTCAATTGCCTTTGAAGGTTCGTTTACGAAAACCACCTTTGCGCAGTGATTATAGAAAGTTCCGTTGTCCGCACCGGTGAAAGATTTCTTTTCCTTGCCGTTTTCTACCGTTTTGTAGCCTGCATATGCAAAATTATCGGTGTTGTACTCTATGCCAAGAGATCCGGAGGTAATCTTTGCACCTTCGTACAGCTTGTTAAGGTCTTTTATCGCTACCTTAATCGTTACCTCGTCGCCTTCTTTAATCGGTCCTTCCGATTTTTCTGCAGTGATGGACAGTTTTGGCAGGTTTTCCAACACCGCCTTTGCAACATCGAAATCCGCCGCCTTTATGTCTGCTCCTGCTTTTTGTGCAAGCTCAAGCGCTTCTTTTGTGGTTATTGTTGTTTCATATGTATTCTCATCCCAGTCAACTCTTGCACCGAGAGATTCTGCAATTACTCTTATCGGAAGCATTGTTCTGTCATTTATTATAACCGGTGCTACATCCGACATTACCGTTTCCTTATCCGCATATAAAACACTCTTGAAGGTGTATTTTGTAACTTCGGGATTGTCGATTGTAAGCTTCAACTTCGTAAGGTTGTCCTTTGAATCAACAGTTACCGTTCTGGTCAGTTCGTCCCACGAAACCTTTTCTCCCATTGTTTCCAAAACGCGTCTTACCGGGACATACAGTCTGTCATTTTTAATAACAGGCGCTTGTTCTTCAAAGAAAATGATTTGACGTCCGTTTACGGTGATAGATGAATCCGTTTCAGCAAAAGCAACACACGAAACCGAAGCCGCAACCGCAAGAGCCATAACAGCACTTATTATCTTTTTCATTTAAAATTCCTCCTGTTTTACTGTCATTGACAGTTTTTTTCATATTTATTCTATCACACTTTGGGAATATTAACAAGAAAAATATTAAAATTTTATTTTTTGACTGGTAAATTGAAAAAAAATATTGTATAATTAAATCAGACATTCTCAGGGGAGTTGATGTAAAAAATGGATTCTGCACTTATCTATTTAAAGGGATTTTTTCAAGTACTGAAAATAACCGATATAATAGATATATTTATAGTGGCTGTGATAGTCTATCAACTTTTGAAGCTGATTCGCGAAACTCGCGCAATTCAGCTGGTAAAGGGCATTGCCATTCTGTTTTTAATAACGCAAATAAGCACATGGGCTCATCTTACCACACTTAACTTTCTTCTGCGCAATGCAATGCAGGTAGGACTATTTGCAATAGTGGTTATTTTTCAGCCGGAACTAAGAAGTCTGCTCGAAAAAATGGGTCGCTCCAATTTTGGTAAACTAATCGATATGGCGTCCGGCACGGCGGCCGACGTATACCTCGACACCATAAACGCAATTGTTCAAGCATCCTCAAACCTGTCACAAACAAAGACAGGCGCTCTTATAGTAATAGAGCGTGACACAAAGCTCGGCGATGTGATCCGCACCGGAACGCTCATCAATGCGGATGTCAGCTCGTCGCTTCTTGAAAATATATTCGTTCCGAACACGCCGCTTCACGACGGTGCAGTTATTATCCGCGGTGACAGAATTTACACAGCAGGCTGTTTTTTGCCGCTGACATCAAACAATAACCTTTCACGTGAACTTGGTACACGTCACCGTGCCGCACTCGGAATTTCCGAAGCATCGGACGCGCTCGTTATTGTTGTAAGTGAAGAAACCGGTAAAATTTCAATCGCTTTAAACGGCACTCTTACACGAAACCTTAACGAACAAACACTTAAAACCGCACTTGTCAAGGCGGTATCCAAAAAGAGCGAAAAGGTCAGATTCAGGAGGGTGACAAAATGAAAGAAGTTAAATACAGTCATCTGCTTTTGCAAATTTTGTCCGGTCTTGTATCAATAGTACTGTGGTTTGCTATAACCTATACCGAGGATCCGCTGATCAACCAGCATCTTACCGATATTTCTGTCAAATTTATCGGCGAAGATGTTCTTGAAGAAAACGGGCTCATTGTAGTGAACAAAGATTCACTTCCGCCTCTTTCCGCTATGATTCAGGGAAACCGCAGCAAAATCATTTCGTCAATCGGCGATATTTCCGCACAGATTGATGTTTCTAACATAAAATCCGCCGGAGACGCTGAGGTCACCATAAAGTATAACTATCCCTCCAGCATTAACTTTGTAAAAAGCAATATACAAAGCGTTATAATAACTACCGAAAAGATTATAACACGCAGCATTCCTGTTCAAATTGAAACGGTGAACCAGGATAAAAACACAAACTTTCTGATAAAACCCACCTGCCAGATTTCATCCATTACAATCCGCGGTGCTCAGACTTCAGTATACCGCATTGCATACGCAAAGGCAAGCATTGACGTAACCGATATGACTAAGTCAAATTCGCAGAAATATAGCTATAATTTTTATAATGAAAAAAATACACAGGTAACCGACGATAATATAATTTATACCAATCACGATTCTCTGCCGGTACACAACATTGCATATAAGCGCATTTCTCTGCCGATAACCATCATTCTGCCAGATGATATGAAAGAGGAATATACTCTTTCTGTAAAGACAGTTTCGCCATCGAGTGTTGACGTAGGGCTTTCTGATGAAACAGAGCATATAAGCGAGCTTACAGCGATATTTGATTCATCGAAAAAAGGCGACAACAGCGATTATACCCTTGATATAAATGTTCCGGAGGGAGTATATCTGCCGGAAAAATACCGTACTGTCAAGGCAGTGTGTGAGCTTGTTCCAAAAGTTTTGGTTGACACCGAGGTTACAATTGAAACAAAAAACGCACCCGAGGGCAAAACCGTGACTCTTAATCCCTTAAAAATAAAGGTTTCCGCAAAGTGTGCAGACGATGACATAACAGCATCAAAAATTCATGCAGTTGTTGATCTTTCCGGAGTTTCGGACGGCGAAACTATTCTTCCAGTATCCGTCACATCTGAAGAAAATATACAGATTGTTGGCAGTTACAGCACAACTGTTACCATAAAATAAGAAAGGAATTTAGATTAAAACTATGCATGATATCATTTTAAGAGGTCAAAGCACCGATGGCAGTATACGAATTTTCGTTGCAGTTACAACCGACCTCGTAAACGAAGCACAAAAAATTCACAAAACCTTCCCCGTTGCTACGGCAGCATTTGGCAGAACCCTTACCATAGCCGCTATTATGGGACAGAACTTAAAAAACGATACCGATTCGGTAACAATTCAGTTTCGCGGTGACGGACCGCTTGGAAATATTGTTGCGATAACCGACAATAAATCTCAAGTACGCGGCTACGTGGTAAATCCGTTTGTCGATCTTCCTTTAAACAGTAATGGTAAGCTTGATGTCGGAAAAGCCGTCGGAAGAGGACAACTCAACGTTATATGTGACTTGAGCCTAAAAGAACCTTATTCCGGTCAAGTTCCGATTGTAACCGGCGAAATAGCCGAAGATATGACCTACTATTTTGCAAAAAGCGAGCAAATTCCAACTGCAATCGGTCTGGGAGTTTTAGTTGATACCGATGAAAGCGTAAAATGTGCCGGAGGATTTATGA
The DNA here is from genome assembly GCA_029007725.1 of Bacillota bacterium. Lineage (GTDB taxonomy): Bacteria > Bacillota > Clostridia > UBA1381 > UBA1381 > UBA1738. The sequence goes on from JAQXIJ010000012.1 coordinate 15,040, forward strand.
TTCAGCTGATGCCAGAGGCAACCGACGAAACGGCTTCTATTCTAGAAGAAAAAATGAAACACATTCCACCGATTACTCAAATGCTGTCCAACGGTATGTTCGCAGAGCAAATTTTATTTTATCTGACCGATGGCTTTGATATGCTGGTACAAAATCAATCTGTTACTCCTGTTTACAAGTGCAAATGTTCAAAAAAACGTATGGAAACTGCAATTATTTCTATAGGAAAAAAGGATATTGAACAAATCATTAAGGAGGATGGCAAATGTGAGGTCGAATGTCAGTTTTGTAATTACAAATACACATTTTCAAAAGAAGAACTTGAAGAAATGCTTAAAAAGGCGCGTGTATAATAAAATATGCAAAAAACTGCTCAAACCGCACATATTATTTTAATAATTATTACTTTTACTATTTTTCTATTTATTTTTTAAACGCAAATTGCAATAGCAAATTGCAATAGTTTACAGAAAAGTAACGATTAGCAGTAGAATGATGTTGGATTGCGGAGAGAGGGCGAAGCCCGAACGGAGAAATCCAACATCGGCGCCGCCGATTGCCTATCTCTTATGCGGCATAAATGGGGTCAA
>JAQXIJ010000013.1 GCA_029007725.1 Bacillota bacterium
GAGTGGCTGGAAGATTTTTTGAAGAACTACAAAGGCGCATTTGTAGTAATTTCGCATGACAGATATTTTTTGGACAGGGTTACTACAAAGACTATTGCACTTGAAAATGGCAAGCTTTACAGCCAAAACGGTAACTATACATTTTATATGCGTCAGCGTGAAATTGAAAAGCTGACCGAGCAGAGGAGTGTTGAAAATACTCAGCGTGAAATTGACCGCCTAAAAGGCATTGTTGAACAGCAACACAAGTGGAACAGAGAGCGGAATATAAAAATGGCTGAAAGCAAGCAGAAGGTAATAGACAAGCTTGAAGGGGCTCTTGTGAAAAATGAAGAAACGCTGAATGACCTGTCCTTTGCCTTTTCTGCACTGCTGGGTGGTGGCGAGGATGTTCTTTCGGTAAGTGGCGTTACGATGGGATATAACGAGCTTCTGATGTCGGACGCCGAGTTGTATATAAAAAAAGGAGAAAAAATATTTCTGCTAGGTAGCAACGGATGTGGAAAAACAACACTGCTTAAAATGATTATTGGTGAAGAGAAACCAATTTCTGGTGAAATCAGAATCGGTGCGAATATAAAAATCGGATATTATGACCAGATTCAAGAGAATCTAAACGCAGATAAAACCGTGATTGACGAGGTATGGGATGCATATCCGAAAATGACCGAAACGCAGATACGAAATGCTCTTGCGGCATTTTTATTTCGAGGTGACGAGGTGTTTCGTAGAATCGATAAGCTTTCGGGAGGTGAGCGGGCAAGAGTGCAGCTTGTTAAGCTGATTTTAAAGCCTGTTAATTTTCTTATACTGGACGAGCCGACAAACCATCTTGATATAGAATCGCGAGAGGCGCTGGAAAAGGCACTCATGAATTATGACGGTACGCTTTTGGTTGTATCGCATGACCGTTATTTTATTAATAAACTTGCGACAAAAATTGTTGATTTCAGCGATAAAAAGCTTGTGACATACGGCGGAAACTATGACTATTATCTTGAAAAGAAAAGGTCGGAGGATATATCGGAGATAAAAGGCGAAAAACCGAAAAATCTTGACTACAATGAGCAGAAAAGGATTGCCGCCGAAAAAAGAAAGCGTGAAAACCGCCTTAAAAAGCTCGAAACGCTGATTACGGAATGCGAGGAAGAAATCGAACGTATAAATGGCGAGTTGATGGCATCCGGCGCCGATTACGCAATGGCAGAGGGACTTTCAAAACAGATTGATGAAAAAAACACGGAGCTTGAGGTGCTGTATGCAGAGTGGGAGGAATTGCAGTGAGGAGTGTTGTTCAGCGCGTAAAAAGTGCGTCTGTGACCGTTGACGGAAGCTGCACAGGCAAAATCGGCGCAGGAATATTGGTGCTTATAGGAGTGTGCGATGAGGATACCGACGAGGACGTGAAATGGCTTGCTGACAAGATTATAAACCTTAGGATTTTTACCGATGAAAACGATAAAATGAATCTAAGCATCGGCGATATCGGAGGCGGATTGCTTATTGTAAGTCAGTTCACGTTGTACGGAAACTGCAAAAAGGGCAGGCGTCCGAATTTTTCTGCCGCGGGAACCCCAGATTTTGCAAATGGAATGTATGAAAAATTTGTGGCTTACTGCAAAACGCAGGTCAGCGAAGTCAGAACCGGAATTTTCGGCGCAGATATGCTGGTCGAGCTTGAAAATGACGGACCGGTGACCCTGATTTTGGATAGCAAGGAATAGTGGGATAAGTTTTCCTTGCTATTTTTTGCTTGTTGAAGTATAATAAAATTTAAGGAGCGTGAAAGTATGAACATATTAATGTCTTTAATGCAGCTTGATATAGGCGGAGCGGAAACTCATGTTGTAGAGCTTGCCAAGGAGCTGAAAAGAAGAGGACACAACATAACGGTTACGTCAAACGGTGGAGCATACGTTGAAGAGCTCGAAAAATATGGAATAAAGCATTATGCTGTTCCGCTGCAAAACAAAAAGCCGCAGAATGTAATGAAGGCTTTTTCGCTTTTGAGAGAGATAATAACAAATGAAAAAATAGATATTGTACATTCTCATGCCAGAATACCGTCGTTTATTCTCGGTAAGCTTCACAAAAAGATGAAGTTTCCGTTTGTTACGACAGCACACTGGATTTTTAACATCAAATACGGACTGAAATATATCACCGACTGGGGACAGAAAACTCTTGCGGTCAGTGAGGATATCAAAAAATACCTGATAGACAACTATAAGATTCCAGAATCTGACATCACGGTTACGGTAAACGGGATAGATGTGCAGAAGTTTTCAGCAGATACCGACAGTAAAGCGGCGATGAAAGAGCTGGGGATTTCGGAAAACGACAATACGGTGGTTTATGTCAGCCGAATGGACGAGGACAGGAGCCTTGTCGCACATCAACTCATTACTGCCGCAGAACGGCTTGACACAATTGTTGAAAATCTGAAATGCGTCATAGTCGGCGGTGGAAACGATTTTGAAAATGTTAAAAAGGAAGCCGAGGCGATGAATGAAAAGGTAGGCAGAAAAGCAATAATTCTCACCGGCGCAAGAACGGACATCAACAAACTAGTGGCTCCGGCTAAGCTTTTTGTCGGGGTTTCGAGAGCTGCTCTTGAAGCAATGGCGGCGGAAAAACCGACTATAATAGCCGGAAATGAGGGCTATATAGGACTGTTTGACAAGAACAAGCTTGCAATCGGACTAAAAACCAACTTTTGCTGTCGTGGCTGCCCGCAATCTGGTGTCGACACATTGACACAGGACATTGGCGGTTTTTTCGGAATGTGGGAGGATGATCAAAAGGCTCTAGGTTCATACGGAAGAGAGGTCGTTATGAAATACTATTCGGTCGCGAGAATGGCGGACGACGCAGAAAGAGTCTATAAACAGGTATTGGAGGACTAATAGATATGAAAATTGTTATTTCAGGCTATTACGGCTTCAATAACAGCGGCGATGATGCGCTTTTGCTTTCTATGATTGATGATTTAAAGACTGTTGTTGACAAGGGGAATATAACCGTTTTGTCGAAAAAGCCGCAGGAAACAGAAAGGGTATACGGAGTAAGAGCTGTTTCTAGATACAATATATTTTTGCTTTTGAAAAATATTTTTAATTGTGACCTCCTTATTTCTGGCGGTGGAACTCTGATTCAAGACGCAACAAGCACCAAGTCGCTTTTGTACTATTTGATGATTATACGAATTGCTCAGATGTTCGGGAAAAAGGTTATGCTGTATGCAAGCGGAATCGGTCCCTTGCATCTGCAGAAAAATGTTGACAAGACCAAAAAAATATTGAATAAAGTAGGTCTTATAACCCTGCGGGATGAAAAATCGAAAGAAGTGCTGGAAAAAATCGGGGTAGATAAACCTGTAATAAGGGTGACTGCCGACCCTGCCTTTTCGCTTGCGGCAAATTCTTCGGGACGTGAAACGCTCGATAACTACGGTGTGCCGAAGGATAGGCCTATACTCGGCATTTCGGTGCGCGAATGGAAAAACAATCCGGAAAATTTTGTGGATATTATTGCAGAGTTCTGCGATTATGCCGCAAAAAAATATGGATTTTATTCGGTGTTTATTCCTATGCAAAAAAGGCTTGACTATGAGTTGGCGGTAAAAATAAAAAATAAAATGCAAAGCGAATCGGCAGTAATGCGCGCGGAATATCCGGTAGGCACCCTGCTTTCGATAATGCAGGAGGTTGACATATGCGTAGGTATGCGATTGCATACGCTGATTTACTCGGCAAACTGCATAATTCCCATGATGGGTATTGTATATGATCCTAAAATAATCGGATTTATGGAATCTATGGGTGAAAACCATTTAGTAAAAGTTGAGGATGTTTCGCCAGACTCACTTCATGCAATGCTTGACGATGTATGCAGAAATTATGATACTATTCGTGCACGACTTTCGGTCAAGGTGCGAAAACTAAAAGCAGGTGCAAAAGAAAACATAGAATATGTAAAAAAATATATGACAGAGGAGCCTTTTGATGGAGAGCAGTAAAAAAATGCTAAAAACGGCAAGCTTTATGGCAATTGCGACTTTTCTTGCCAAGGTGTGCGGAATGGCGCGTGATATGCTTATAGCGGCATTTTTTGGTACAGGCATCGAGGCCGACGCATATATGACTGCAACAAGGCTTCCCACAACCTTGTTTGACATTGTAATCGGCGGTGTAATATCCGCTGCGTTCATACCTGTCTTTAACAGTGTATTAGAAAAAGAATCCAAAGAGGAAGCAAACAGTTTTGCCAATCGCTTTATAGGTCTTGTACTGATGATAACCGGACTTATTGCGATTTTCGGTATTGTTTTTTCTGATGCTTTGATAAATTTTATGGCACCGGATTTCGGTACTGAGGCACATAATCTTGCAGCTCAGCTGTCGAGCATAATGTTTCCGATGATAATTTTTACTGGGCTAGCATTTTCGTTCGTTGGAATTTTGCAGTCTTACGGAGAATATAACATACCTGCGATAATGAGTCTAATATCCAATCTGGTTGTTATCCTGTATTTTGCGGTGTTCGGAAAGCGCTTCGGAGTATACGGACTTGCATTTACAATGCTTGCGGCATGGGGAATTCAGGTGGTTATACAGATTCCGTCGCTGGTAAGATTTAAGTTCCGGTTTCGACCGTCGCTTAATGTTAAAGATAAAAATATACGGCGCGCAATGATGCTTGCTCTGCCAATGCTAATCAGCACATGGGTTCAGCCGCTTTATACAATCGTTAACACTCGTATTGCATCAGGTATTTATAAGGGTGTTTCGTCACTTGAATATGCAAACAGGCTTTATATAGTAATTACCGGAGTTTTTTCTTTTGTAGTTACCAACTTAATTTTCCCGAAAATGTCACGTGCAAACGTTTCTGGAAATGAGGACAAAGCAAAGGCTATGGTGGTCACGTCGCTAAAGTCTATCGCAATTATAATTCTGCCGATTATGGCTATATTTATAGTGCTTGCAAAGCCGATAATAGCGGTGCTTTATCAGCATGGCGGATTTGTGCTTGAGGATACAATAAGAACAGGAACAGCGCTTTCTTGCTATTCGGTAGGAATGATTGGCATGGCATTTAATGAGATTTTGTCAAAATCTTTTTTTTCGATGCAAAATTCAAAAACACCTATGATAAACGCCTTGATTTCAATGGCAGTTAATATTCTCATTGCATACTCTCTCGCAGCGCCACTTGGTATTTCAGGTCTGGCACTGGCGACTGCGGCGGGCTCAAGTGTGAACGCACTTCTTAACTATATTTGCATTTCAAAACACTACAAAACACTGTTTACAAAGTCTGACATAATAAACACGTTTAAAATTGCCGCCTCGGCGCTTATCATGGCGGTCGTTATGCTTGTTTGTTACAGAATACTTGTGGATCACTTTGAGCTTGGACTGGTAGGAGGAATAATACTTGGCGGAATCAGCGGTGTTTTGGGAATAATTTGCTATGTGGCAGGATGCCTTCTTCTGAGGGTAGATATTCTGATAAATTTGTTAAAAGGAGAAAAAAATAGTGAATAGTGTTATTATACATGCGGTCTGCACTTTTTGTGTCGGATTTGCGGACACTTTTAAAAAGAGCGGAATATATAAAATATTCATGAGAATATATAATGCTTTTTCAGCGTGGTGGAGGAACAGCATAATACTTACCTTTTTGCGCAAAACAGGAGGAGGAAATGCGTCGGAAAAAAGCCTGCTGTTTAAAATACTGTATATTCCGTTTGCTATACTCGATTTTATAGGTAAAAGGTCAGGGAAATATATAAAAAGGCAGCTGGACGAAAGCATCATTTTGTACTGGTGCAGGTGCTATTGTCGCGGCGCGCTTGCAATTAATACAAGATTTTACGGCGGTGCAATGCTGGCGTTTGTTGCTGCGCGTGAGATTGTTACGCGGAGTTTTTCTGTATATTCGCTTGTGGCGGCTGTTTTGGGACTTTTGCTCTTAATTTTCGATTTTGATGTAACTCATTTTTTTGCCGGCAGTAAAGCTGTTAAATTTATTGAAACGCTGACCGGATTTAATGATATTAACTGGCATTTTGCTGATAAATTCTCTGAAAAAAGACGGACTACGTTAATACTTTCAGTGCTGTCGGGAATTGCCATCGGGATTATGTCAACAAAATCTTTGATAGGCGCGCTCGCACTGCCTGTCGGAGTTATCGGATTAACAACAGTATTTGTATACCCGGTATCCGGTGTATTTTTTGCAGCACTTGCCGCACCGTTTGCGCCGACGATTATGCTAGCGGCATTGTGTCTTTTAACCTTTGCCGCACTGGTAGTAAAGGCAGTTACTACAGATGGTTTTAAATGGAAGATGGACGGAGTAGGAGTTGCTCTCGGATTGTTTTTGGTTTTTATGTTTGCATCAAGCCTTTTGTCTTTTGCAATAGCCAAAAGCCTTACGGTATGGGCAATGTATTTAGTTTTTGGTGGATTCTATTTTGTAATAATTAATACTATGGAATCAAAAAAGCAGCTTTATGCACTGCTTAGGGGTTTCACGGCAATCGGCGTTCTTGTAAGCATTTACGGTGTTTTGCAGTATTTGTTCGGTTGGAATACGTCCAATGCATGGATTGATGAAAATATGTTTGAAAAGGCGACAATGCGAGCCTATTCCACGATGGAAAACCCAAATGTGCTGGGCGAATATCTTCTGATTTTGATACCTCTTTCGGTAGTATTTATGATTCGAAAGGGTGCTGTATGGCTTGAAAAATGCTTTTATGCCGGGGTGTTTTTAATAAGCGTGCTGTGCATGGTCTTTACTCAGTCACGCGGATGCTGGCTTGGACTTATACTGGCGGCGTGCATTTTTATTACATTCTATAACGGAAAGCTGTGGGGGCTGTTGCCGATTGTTCTTGTCCTGCTGCCGTTTGTGATGCCACAGACTATGGTTGACCGAATGATGAGCATAGGAAACATGGAGGATTCATCGACATCTTATCGTGTGTTTATCTGGCTTGGAACAATAGACCTTCTGAAAGATTTTTGGCTTGGCGGAATAGGAATGGGTGAGGGTGCATTTACGAAAATATATCCGCTGTATTCCTATAATGCAATTATTGCTCCTCATTCACACAATACCTTTCTTCAGCTTACGGTAGAGGGCGGAATATGCGCACTTTTGATATTCGTTGTAACTATGATCATTTTTATAAAAAAAATGTCAGTTGTGTATATAAAAAAAGGAAAGCAAAGCATGGATGGAATGCTTGCGCTCGCGATTTCAAGCAGTGTAATCGGATTCTTACTCCAAAGTATGTTTGACTATACATTTTATAATTATAGAATGATGGCAATGTTTTTTATGCTGCTTGCAGCAGGCGCCTGCCTTAACCTTGTCGGCAAGGAGGAATTGTGTGAAAGTAATTGAAGTTTCAAGTGATACAAATATAGGTGGCGCAGGAAAGTGTTTGCTGACGTTGCTCAAAGAATTTGATAGAAAGGAATTTGACATTTCGGTTATTCTGCCGAAAAACAGCCTGTTAAAGCCGTTGGTTGAAGAACTCGGCGTGCACGTTATGGAAGCAAGCAGTATAGCCGACAAATCTCTGGATTTTTCGGCTATAAAAGAGCTAAAAAGGATATTTGACAGAGAAAAGCCTGATGTTGTTCATACACACGCTAGTATGTCGGCAAGAATAGCGGCAAAGCTGTCAGGATGCAAGGTGGTATATACCAGGCATTCGGTTTTTCCGCCTTCTCCAAAAATTTCAAGTGGCATTGGAAAGCTGATAAATGGCGCTGTTAACAACTTTTTTGCAGACAGAATAATTGCGGTTGCCGAAGCGGCAAAGGATAACCTTACGCAGACAGGTGTCAGTGAAAAAAAGATTGACGTTATTTTAAATGGTGTCTATCCGCTGGTACCGATAGAAAACAAGACGGAAATTTACAAACGTTTTGGTTTGGAAGACGGCGAAAAGGTTGTTGCCATAGTAGCACGGCTGGAGGATATTAAAGGACATGACTACTTTATAGAAGCTGCAGATGCCTTGCTGAAAAAGGGCGTCAGAGCCAAATTTTTGATAGCAGGAACAGGTTCTTATGAAGAACACCTGAAGGCAAAGGTGAAAAGACTCGGACAGGAAAAAAACATAATTTTTACAGGATTTATAACCGATGTGGACAAGTTAATGAATATTACGTATATTCAGGTAAATGCGTCCTTTGGCACGGAAGCCACAAGTCTTGCTCTTCTTGAGGGTATGAGCCTCGGAATACCGGCAGTTGTTTCGGACTTCGGCGGAAATCCCGGCGTAATAAAGCCCGGAGTGAACGGCTTCATAGTGCCGAAGCAAAATGCCGAAGCATTAGCGGAAAAAATAGGTGAGCTTTTAAACGATGATGATTTGTATGAAAATTTGAGGCGTGGAAGCAAAAAGGTGTTTGAGAAAACCTTTACTGCGCAGGCTATGACAAGAAATACCGAAAATTTATATAAAAAATTATTTAGGGAGTGAAATGGATGAAAAAAAATAAATTTACCGTTATTGACGCACTTATTATAATTTTTGTCGTGGCGGCTTTTGGTGTGGCCGTTTTAAAGCTCAAACCGGGCGTATTCAATAAATCGGAAGAAAGAGCAATACAGTTTACCGTTATGGTATCGGAGGCAGATGAGGGAACGTCGGATATAATAAAAAGCGGTGACGAGGTTTCGATAAGCTTTTCTGAAAAGGCATATGCGACTGTAAAGTCTGTGTCCGAGGAGCCGTATGTTACAAGCACATTCAGTCCTACAATGGGCAAGTATGTTTCAAATAAAATGGCGGGTAAGTCAAATTTGATAATTAATCTTGAGTGCATAGCTGAGATTTCGGATACTCATATAATGAACGGCGAAGTGCCGATCAGGGTAGGTTCCGGAATGCCTGTAAGGGGAAAAGGATATACTGTAAAAGGTTACGTAATTGATGTACAAGATTGACGGAGGTGAGTATATGATATTAAATAAAGATGGAAAGATGTTTGGAAAGATCAACATTATAGATATCTGCGTTATACTTATAATTGTTGTCGGAATTTTTGGATTTGGAATGCGGTTTGTTTCAAAAGCAGCAAAAACCGCAAGAAAAACCACGAAATTCGAATATGTTATCGAAATTTCAGATGTAAGAAACTATACCGTTAAAGCACTTGAGAAAAAAGGAATTGTGTCTGACCTTAAAGGAAAATCAAATGTCGGCGAAATTACTGATGTGCAAAGCAGACCAATGAAGGTGCAGGCTGCAGCGGCGGACGGAAGAGCTGTAGTTGCAGAAGAACCTGACAAATATGTTGCAACGGTGACGATAGAAGCGGAGGGTCACGAGTCGGATAGCGGATATTTCGTCGGAAACGACGTAGAGTTGTCGGTTGGAACAACTCTCTCTCTTACAACTAAATATGCAAACACAACCGGAAAGGTAAAAAGCATAAAAGTTATTAAATAGGGCTGTGAAACGAAATGACCGTGATTATATAAACTTAATTTCGTGTGTACATTTTTTAATAGTTTAAAATTAGGGGTGCTTTTCTATATACTGTAGAAAGCATCCGCTTTATTTTATCTGATTTAAGTTTGTTGGTTTGTTTTAAACGGTGTTAAGACGACGGTTTAAACGCGCTAAATGTGTAAAAATAGTGTATATGTGTGGCATAATTAAAAGATTGAGAAAATTAAAAAAAGTATAAAAAAGTATTGACAAAAATAATTAGTTATGTTAAACTAACTAAAAAGGTTAGCTAAAGCTAACTATATATTTTGAGCATTGGTTAGTGTCAACTAATCTAAACGGAGGGTAAAAAATGATGACGCTTAGCTTAGCAAATGTGGGAGAAAAAAACATTATAAAAAAAGTCGGTGGCAACCCGGAGGTAAAAAAACATCTTGAAAACCTTGGGTTTGTGGTCGGTGGAAATGTGCAGATTGTGAGTACACGCGGCGGAAATGTAATCGTAAACGTAAAGGAAGCGCGTGTTGCAATAAGCGAAGAAATTGCACGGAAAATTATGATTTAAATTTATTTTAAATAAATATATTAAGCAAGGGGGGGAAATACATGAAGACTTTGAAAGAGGCAAAAATCGGTGATACCGTTACCGTAGTGAAGCTTCACGGAAAGGGCGCAGTAAAGCGCAGGCTTATGGATATGGGAATTACAAAGGGTGTATCTGTTTTTATCAGAAAGGTTGCTCCGCTAGGCGATCCGGTTGAGGTTACACTAAGAGAGTATGAGCTTTCGCTCCGTAAGGCGGATGCCCAAATGATAGAAATTCAATAATTTTTTTGAAATTGGGTTAGTAAAGACTAATCAGGAAAGAGAGGAAAGGTTATGAACATCAGAATTGCCCTTGCGGGTAATCCAAACTGTGGTAAAACTACACTGTTCAATGCTCTGACAGGTTCTAATCAGTTTGTCGGAAACTGGCCGGGTGTCACGGTTGAAAAAAGGAAGGAATACTAAAAAAGCATGACAGCGTAATTATCACCGACCTTCCGGGTATATATTCACTTTCTCCATATACACTTGAGGAGGTTGTAGCACGAAACTATTTGATGGGCGAAAGACCGGATGCGGTTTTGAATATCATTGACGGTACAAATCTTGAAAGGAACCTGTATCTTACGACGCAGCTTACAGAGCTGGGGATTCCAATGATTATCGCAATCAATATGATGGACGTTGTCCGCAAAAACGGCGATAAAATTAATATTAAAGAGTTGTCACGCAGGCTAGGATGCAAGATTGTCGAAATTTCGGCACTGAAGGACGACGGAGTCATGACTGCTGCGGAAGAGGCCATTAAGGCGGCTCAGAACGGTAAAACAGTGCCAATGCATACTTTTTCGGGTGCGGTAGAGCACGCGATTGCTCATATTGAAGAAGCAGTGCTTCATGATATGCCGGAAGATGAACAAAGATGGAATGCAATCAAAATCTTTGAGCGTGATGAAAAGGTAATAAGCAAGCTTAACATAAAGCCTGAAGTGATGAAGCATATCGAAGGGGACATAAAGGCTGCCGAAACAGAGCTGGATGACGATGCGGAAAGCATTATCACAAATGAGCGATACATATATATCGAAGAAATTATAAAGGGTTGCTATAAAAAGAGAAATGTCGGCAAGCTTTCAACCTCGGATAAAATTGACCGTGTTGTTACAAATCGCTGGCTGGGACTGCCGATTTTTGCGGTAATTATGTTCCTTGTTTATTATATTGCAATGGTAGGTATAGGTTCAATGGCAACTGACTGGGCTAACGACGGTGTGTTCGGTGATGGCTGGCACCTGTTTGGAATCGGCTCAAAGTCATACAAAGAAAAAGCCGAAGAATTCGGCGATGCGTCACAGATTGTGAACGGATATATTGAATATGCCATAGAGAACGGTGTTGATACAGATGATGTTGTGGCGTCTTTGGATACTGAGTCCGAGGACTTCAACCCTGGCAATGGAAAAGCAGCGCTTGCACAATTTGCAAACGATGTTAAGGATTTGAAGGAAGCAACATATACAGTTGTTGATGAAGAAACAATGGATAGCGAGGAAGTTACTTCAAACTACAACGAGCTGATTATGGCAATCGAAACATACAGTAACTATGACTGCGAAGAACCTGATCCTGCCTATTACGGCGTATGGGTTCCGGGCGTTCCGGTTCTTGCTGAATCCGGACTTGATAAAATTGGCTGTGCAGACTGGCTGTCAGGACTTATTCTTGACGGTATAGTTGCAGGTGTAGGCGCTGTGCTCGGCTTTGTTCCGCAGATGCTTGTACTGTTCTTGATTCTTGCCTTACTTGAAGCGTGCGGATATATGTCAAGAATTGCATTTGTACTGGACAGATTATTCAGAAAATTCGGACTTTCGGGCAAGTCTTTCATTCCTATGCTGATAGGCACCGGCTGCGGTGTTCCGGGAATTATGGCTTCGCGTACGATAGAAAACGACCGTGACCGCAAAATTACAATAATGACGACAACCTTTATCCCGTGTGGTGCAAAGATTCCGTTCATATCAATGATTGCGGGAGCAATCTTCGGAGGCTCCGCGTGGGTTGCTACATCAGCGTACTTTGTAGGCATGGCATCAATAATTATTTCGGGTATTATGCTTAAAAAGACAAAGATGTTTGCCGGAGAGCCTGCACCGTTTGTTATGGAGCTTCCGGCATACCATATGCCGACGCTCATTAATGTTATGCGCAGTATGTGGGAGCGCGGATGGTCGTTCATAAAAAAGGCGGGAACAATCATATTGCTTTCAACAATACTAGTATGGTTCACAACATACTTCGGATTTGTTGACGGGAAGTTTACAATGCTTTCGGACGATCAGCTGGATATGAGTATTTTAGCGGCAATCGGCGGAGTTATAGCTCCTATATTCAGACCACTCGGCTGGGGTAACTGGCAGGCAGCCGTTGCTTCAATAACGGGCCTTGTGGCAAAAGAAAACATTGTCGGTACAATGGGTATTCTTTATGGCGGCTCGGAAACTGTTTATGCAAACATGGCTCAGTATTTCACACACATTACAGGATACTCGTTTATGGTTTTCAATCTGCTGTGCGCTCCTTGTTTTGCCGCAATGGGTGCAATCAAGCGTGAGATGAACAACGCAAAATGGACATGGTTTGCAATAGGATATCAGTGTTTGTTCGCATATGTAATAGCATTGATTGTAAAGCAGATTGGCGGATTGTTCACAAACAATATAAACATCTTCGGTGTTATCGTTGCTGGATCGCTGATTGCTGGAATTTTATATATGCTGTTTAAGCCGTATAAAGAGGCCAATACACTTAAGATAATAGAAAAAGCAAGGGTATAAAAGCCTTAAAAGGAGGATTTTGTATGACTTGGTTTTTAAACAATATAGGAACCATCGCAGTTTTAATCATATTGCTGTCGGATGTTGCGCTTATTGTAATACGCATGAAAAAAGACAAATCCGTAGGAAAATCCTCCTGCGGCTGTGGCTGCGCCCACTGCGCTATGCGCGGAAAATGTCATGATAGAGATAAAAATTGACAATTAGAATTATCGTGTTTTGTATTAAATTTGTAACACGTTTTTTCGCTTACATTAATGCCATTTCAAAGCAAAGTAATAGCACGTCCTGCAGATATCTTTTAAATGTGTTAATCGTTGTCTGAGTGTGGAGTGAATTAATATTTTCAGTTCGCTTTTTTTAGTATAAATTCATGCAGAGTATGGGGATATGTCAAGAACTTTATGTGAATAAAGGCGAGTTTTCCGCTTATTCTGCCTAAGTTGACTGAAGGTGTCTGTTGCATCACAGCAGTCGGAAAAAACAGGTGAATATTTAAAGCATTGTGATTCATAAAATTAAGTGCACTGAATGAAGCGCTTAAATCTTATTTTGGGGCATAAGCGTAATTTTTTTCAGTTGAGTTATCATTACCAACTATACTGAAAGTTAAAATGTCTAAAAATTAATTGATTGCTTTTGGTATTATATAAAAAATTGCAGAAAAAGTTCGACGGAAATCACCCCCAGATTGGGGGGACAGGCATAACATTATTTATAATATAATTAACAGAAAACATATTTTTGTATAATTCACATATATGATGAATTTAAAAGACGTTTATAATTACACCGGTTGCCGGCTTGGGGAATACGCAAATTGAATGTGACGGCATTTTGTCGCCAGACAGCGCAACTTCGCGTATTTGTTCCGCTTTTACCGGATTAATCGCCAAAAGACATCCGAATTCCTTATTGCGAACACGGCGGACACCTTCGGTGACGCTTTTGGTGTATGTAATGCGGTCGTCGTAATCATCTTTCGTAATATTTAATATATCTTCAAGGATAAGCTTGTTTAAAACTGTCACATCAAGAGATAGATACGCATCGCTTTTTTCAGGAAAACAGCTTTTCAGATATGAGGAATCCTTTAAGATAAGGCGGTAGAAATATTCGCCGCCGCAGTAAAGGGCAATTTTGTTTTCGTGCCGCGTTGTGGCAATTTGCTTTTTTATTGTATCTATAAACTCCGATGTATCGGTGTCAACGATTATTTTTTCGACCTTGAAGTTATCCTGACATGCTGCGATGAAGAATGATTCGTTAAACGGCTTTGAAAATTTTACCAGACGATGAAAAGGAGTATGCACCATTCCGTCGTCATATGTATTTGTCAAGAGGGTCATAATATAATTGTATGACTCCTTGCCTGTATGGTTCGGATTATTTTTTCTACAGTTGTTTCGGTATCTAAGTGCCATTTCGTATCGGTTTTGACCGTCTGTTATATATACCGTATGCGGCTTTAATGAATCGGCAATAAAACTGATTTTTGCAGGATCGGTTATGCGCCAGATTCGTTCCTTTGTGCCATCAGGAATGGTAAAGCTTATATCCGGTGAGCTTTCACGCACTTCATCAATAAGGCGAGAAAGATATTTTTCACTTTCTATATACATGCAGTTTATCATGTTAAAGTTTGCTTTGACGTGAGACATAAGCTTATATCTGTCTGATTTGTCGGTTTCCGAAACGGATTCACACGGTACAACGGTTTTTTCGGCGTCATCCAACTCCAAAAGTGCTACAAAGCCTGTATTTTTAAATGTAATCTTGTTGAATAACAGCTCCTGTTCATAAAGATATATGGTCGGTTCTTTATCTTGAACAAGAATATCCTTTTTTATCAAATCCTTTACAAAGCCTGCTGCGCGCGTATACGGATTGTCGTCGGTTGTATCCGTGTTAAAATTCATATACGTTGACAGTCTGATTGTGTTGTTTTCGTGAAGCTCATAGAGATTTTTTTGCTCATCAGGAGAAATAAAATTATAGGGAGACGACATGACTTTGCCCAAGTCGTCGATTTTGTCCTGGTTGAATACATAACCCTTAAATGCTTTTATGTTTGCCAATATCTTCACCCCCAATTATCATATATATAACAGTATTTTATAACATATTACATATATAGTCAATATCATAAAGATTACAAAATTACTCTTATTTTTTATGCAGATTGATGTTTTAAATTTGTATTACGGCACATAATAAAAGCATAATTGTGAGAGGAGTGATTATTATGTCAAATTCAAGCGGTTTTGTAAAGGGAATGGCTGCCGGAGTCGTTCTAGGTGCCTGTGCAACTATGATGGTTGACCCGGTTTCTGACAGACAGCGGCACAGAATGCAGAAAAAAACCGAAGGCGTTTTCCGGAATATCGGAAATATAATTGATACGACAATAGATATGTTCAGATAAAAAAGGGGCTGTACTTTCGTACAGCTCCGTTAAATTCATATATTTTTGCAGACGTCAATCCATGCTGAAAAACAGGAATATTTTTCAAGTTCTGTTATTGTGAGCTCGATAGCGCTGTTGCTGCTTCCGCAGGCAGGAAAGACAGAGGCGTATTTTTTCAGCGATATGTCAAGATATACACAGACACCATTGTTTATAGCAAACGGGCAGACACCGCCCACAGGGTGACCTATCAGCTCTGTCACTTCATTCGGAGTAAGCATTTTTGCCTTGGTATGAAACTGCTGCTTGTATTTTGCATTGTCTATCTTAACATCACCGGCGGCAATTATCAGAATTGGACCGCTGTCTGTTTTGAAGGACAGGCTTTTTGCAATTCTACCCGGTTCGCAGCCAAGAGCCTGTGCGGCAAGCTGCACGGTTGCACTGGAAACATCAAATTCTTTAATCCTGTCGTCAATTCCGAATGTTTTAAAATACTCTTTTACTTTATCTATTGCCATTTTGTATTCCTCTGTTTAAAGCAAGGTGCCGGCAGTATAGCTGTCGGGAGCGGGCTTGTCCTTAATTTCGTTATAGAAGTTTGTCATTGCAGCACTGTAATACGGCGCAACATATATAAGCAGAATACCACATGTCAGCGATGACAGGATAAACCAGCCGATAAATGAAAGCTGCAGTACAAAAAGTTCCGCTTTGTGTCCTTGCATGATACGCTTGCTCTCGTCAATAGACTGAAGCGGTGTCAAGAAATAGCCGTTTTCAGCATAAATGTAGGGAACCATTGCGTAGGACAATGCCTTTATTATTCCCGGAACTATGAAAAGCAGTGACCACAGGGTTGTAAAAAGTACGGTTAAAAAAGAGATAATAACCGCATTTCCGCAAAGCTGTGTGTCATTGAAAATATTAAACAGGTCCGATGTTTGAGGGTCAATTCCGTCTGACAGGCGCAGATATATTGAAATAAGAGAAATTTCAAAAATTGATGCGGCAACAAATGCAAGCACCGAGCCTACTGCCGGAATTGCACCGAGAACCACAGTAATGGCCCAGACTATAAGATTTATTATTAAGAGGGTTCCGAGCTTGCCGCTGATTTGTTTTTTTGCTGTTTCTTTAATGGCTGTTCTGTCCATAAAAAATCTCCTTTCCTTTTGTGATTGCCATAGTAAATATTATCATATTTATACCGTTTTGTCAATCGCACGGCTTGACAACTTGTGAAAAAAATGTTAGAATTTCTGTAAAGTAACAAGGGTGTTTCACTTTTTGAAATGCCCGATTTTTGTAATAAAAATATATGAGAGGGTGAGCGTATGTATACAAAACAGGATATTATGGCGCTTGTGGATACTGAAGATGTCAGATTTATAAGACTTCAGTTTGCAGACATAAATGGCATAGTAAAAAATATTGCAATCACCGTGTCGCAGCTTGAAGATGCACTGAATAATAAAATAGTTTTCGACGGTACGGCGATAGAAGGTTTTAAAGCGGGTGAAGAGGATATGTATCTCGTGCCTGACCTTGATACTTTTACCATTTTTCCTTGGCGGCCGCATCAGGGAAAGGTTGCGCGTTTCATATGTGATGTCAGAACCTGTGACGGAAAATTTTTTGAATGTGATTCGCGACGCATCCTTAAAAATGTTGTTGAAGAGGCAAAAAATCAGGGATATGAATTTACCATAGGACCGGAATGTGAATTTTTTCTGTTCAATACTGATGACGAGGGAAATCCGACTATGGTGCCTAATGATAACGGCGGATATTTTGATGTTGCTCCGGTAGACAACGGTGAAAACTGCCGCCGTGAAATTGTTCTGACTATGGAAGAAATGGGCTATGAAGCGCTCGCTTCGCATCACGAAAAAGCTGGCGGACAGCACGAAGTTGATTTTCGCTATTCCAATCCTGTTGTGTCGGCAGATTGGCTTGTTACATTTAAAATGCTTGTTAAAACCGTTGCAAAGCGAAACGGTTTGTATGCAACATTTATGCCAAAACCGATAAGCGGAGTTGACGGTTCCGGTTTACATCTTAATATGCGCCTAAAAAAAGATGGAAAGGACGTTTTTACAAGTGAATTAAATTCGACGACCAAGAGCTTTATTGCCGGAATAATTCATTATCTGCCGGAATTCTGTTGCCTGACGAATGCGACGGTTAATTCATATAAGCGTCTTGTTTCTGGCTACGATGCACCGACGCATCTTGCATGGTCAAGTGAAAACAAAAATCTGCTTCTGCGTGTTCCTAAAACAGCGGAACCGGTTGTGGAGCTTTGTTCTCCGGATTCTACAGCAAACCCATATCTTGCTATTGCAGCATGCCTATCGGCAGGTCTTGAAGGGATAAAGAATAATATGACTCCGCCAGACAGCATCGATGTTCCTCTTGACTCTCTTTCTAAAAATGAAATAGAAAAATTAAATATAAAACAAATGCCTATAAGTCTTTTTAACGCTATTGAAAATGCGAAAAAATCGGAATTTATGAAAAATCTGCTTGGCAGCAAGCTGTTTGAAGCATATATCTCTGCAAAAGAATATGAATATAACGAATACCGAAAAAACATCAGCCAATGGGAGCTGGACGAATATTTAATTAAGTATTGACCTACAGTTAAATTAAAAAGGAGGTGTGGCAGTTTGCAGAATATCGTATTGGCTTTTGCAAAAGACAATACCTCACAGAAGGTTCGTAGAATGCTGGCAAGTTATGGCTATGAGATTTATGCCTGCTGCCATACCAAGGCGGAACTGATGCGATGCACACAGGGGATTGATAACTTGCTTGTTATAACAGGATTCAAGCTGCCGGATGCAACTTGTGATGAGATTGCTGATGACATTCAGGCGAAAATTATGGCTATCATAAAGCCGGAGCAGCGAGATTACATACAAAATAGCGACATATTCCTTGTACCGCTGCCGACGAATGTGGCAAGACTGGGCGAAGCTGTTGATATGCTTGTCAAGCGCTTTGCAATTAACAAGAAAAAGGAACGCTCCGAAGAGGATAAAAAGATTATTGAAACCGCAAAGCTGTATCTTATGGAGCACTATCTGATGGATGAGCCGGCTGCTCATAGATTTCTTCAAAAGCACAGCATGGACACAGGCTCAACATTAGTCAAGACTGCGAGAATGATTTTAAAGAAATAGGGTGGAACTATGAAATTTACAAAAATGCAGGGACTCGGAAACGATTATGTATATGTCAACTGTTTTGAGGAAACGGTGGACAATATAAATGAAATAGCAAAAAAAATAAGCGATCGTCATTTCGGTGTCGGATCTGATGGACTTGTTCTTATATGCCCGTCCGATAAGGCTGATTTCAGAATGGATATGTATAATTCCGACGGAACTCAAGCGGAAATGTGCGGAAATGCAATCCGATGCGTGGCAAAATATGCACATGACAGAGGACTTACTGACAAAACTTCAATAAGCATAGAAACGCTTGCCGGTATAAAGACTCTTGAGCTTAACCTTGAAAACGGCTCGGTAAAAAACGTGCGCGTGAACATGGGTAAACCCGAACTTGTGCCAAAAAATATCCCTATTGATTCAGGGCTGGACAGGTTTATTCGTCAGGATGTTGATGTGGATGGCAAAATTTATAAGGTGACTGGAGTTTCGATGGGAAATCCTCACGCGGTTGTTTTTGTAGATGAAATGCCGGATATGCCGGTTTTGGGACCGAAATTTGAAAACCACAAGCTATTTCCACGCAGAATTAATACCGAATTTGCAAAGATAGTTGACCGCAAAACAATCAAAATGCGTGTGTGGGAAAGAGGTGCAGGAGAAACGCTTGCCTGCGGGACAGGAGCGTGCGCAACTATGGTGGCAGCGCGGCTTTCGGATTTTATCGGTAACGAAGCTGACATAGTTCTGCTCGGCGGAACGCTGCATATTGAATGGGACGGCGGAGATGTGTTTATGACCGGTCCGTGTGAATTTGTTTTTGACGGCAATTATAATATCGATTAAGGAGAATTAAAATGACGAAGATTAATGAAAATTTTATAAAGCTTCCGGGAAGCTATCTTTTTACAAATATAGCGAAAAAAGTTGACGCATATGTGGATGCAAATCCCGGTAAAAAGATAATAAAAATGGGTATAGGTGACGTTACACGTCCTCTTGCGCCGGCAGTTATCGAGGCTATGAACAAGGCTGTTGATGAAATGGGCACATATGAGGGATTTCACGGCTATGGCCCGGAGCAGGGTTATGAGTTTCTGCGAAAACTGATTGTCGAAAATGACTATAAAGATCTTGGAATTGAAACTGATGAGGTTTTTGTATCGGATGGTGCAAAATCCGACTGCGGAAACATCGGTGATATTTTTGCTGCGGATAATAAGGTTGCGGTTTGTGATCCGGTTTATACAGTGTATGTCGATACCAATGTCATGAGTGGCAGGGCGGGTGAGCTTGGTGATGACGGAAAATGGTCTAACCTCGTGTATATGCCTTGCACATCGGAAAATAGTTTTATACCTGAGCTTCCGAAGGAAAAGGTAGATATAATTTATTTGTGTTATCCGAACAACCCAACAGGAACAGCGCTGACAAAAGAACAGCTTAAGGTTTGGGTAGACTATGCAAAAGAAAACGACGCCGTAATTCTTTTTGACGGCGCGTATGAGGCTTTTATAACAGAGAGCAATGTCCCTCATTCTATTTTTGAAATCGACGGTGCAAAGGAAGTTGCAGTCGAATTCAGGAGCTTTTCAAAAACAGCAGGTTTTACAGGTAACAGATGTGCGTACACTGTAATTCCGAAAACGGTTAAGGTCGGAGGTGTGGAGCTCAATAAGCTGTGGCTCAGACGCCAGTGCACAAAATTCAACGGCGTGCCTTATGTTGTTCAACGAGGCGCTGCGGCGGTCTATTCCGATGAGGGCAAAAAGCAGGTAAGGGAAACGATAGAGTATTATCTTGAAAATGCAAAAATTATAAAAATTTTCGGGAAAGACTTGTAATTTGTCTGATTATGTTGTATAATTAGCTTGAATATTTCCCCGAAAGGATTGTTTATAATGAATAAAAGAGGGTGCGGCGTTCTGCTGCATATATCAAGTCTTCCGTCGGAGCACGGAATAGGCACACTTGGCAGCGAAGCTTACAGATTTGTTG
>JAQXIJ010000014.1 GCA_029007725.1 Bacillota bacterium
ATGATTTCTATCAGTATTGGGTAAATGTTCAGGATGCAGATGTTATTAAGTGTCTGAAACTTGTTACATTCATTCCTATGGAAGAAATTCATGAAATGGAGAAATGGGAGGGCGCTGACCTTAACAAGGCTAAAAAGCGTCTTGCCTATGAAGTAACAAAGCTTGTTCACGGCGAAGAGGTTGCAAAGCAAGTGCAGGCTGCAGCTGAAGCAGTATTTTCGGGGAGTGGCGTAAGTGTAGATATGCCTACTACTGAAATTTCCGATATAGATGGAAAGGGTATTTTGGATTTGCTGATGGAAGTTAAGCTCATTGCTTCAAAGGGCGAGGGGAGACGTCTGATTCAGCAAAACGGTATTTCGATAAACGATGAAAAGGTCAAAGACCCAAATATGACTCTTGACAGCAGTTATATAGGTGAAAGCGGAATGATTATCAAAAAAGGTAAAAAGGTCATCCATCGTGTTGTACTGAAATAAAATTTAGCCTGTCCGGTGTTCGGACAGGCTTTTAAAATGAGAGGTTTACTTGACAAGTTTTCCTATGAATGTGTCATTTTTTATTTCAATTAGCTTTGCAGTGCGGTATTTATTACGTAAATCTTCGTCTGATTGTACTAGTACGGTTTGATAATTCCCGGTTTTGCCCTCATAATATCCACTGGCTTTTTTTTGCTCAAAAAGCACCTCGGCATCGGTACCAACAAAGCGCCGCATAAAGGATTGTTTTGATTCCTCGCAAATTGCGTTTATTATTTTGCTGCGTCGCTCTTTCATCTGCGGCGACACTTGATTGGGATATTCCGCTGCAGGTGTTCCTCGGCGTTTTGAATACTGAAAGATGTGTGCGCTTGCAAATTCGGCCTTTTTTACAAATCGACAGGTTTCTTCAAATTCTGCATCAGTTTCGCCGGCAAATCCGACCATTATGTCGGTAGTTATCGCAGCGTCTGGAAAATGAGTTCTCAGCCCATTGATGATGCGGTAGTATTCCTCTGTTGTATACTTCCTGTTCATACGCTCAAGCGTTTTGTCGCAGCCGCTCTGGAGGGACAGGTGAAAGTGATGGCAAAGCTTGTCGCAGTCCTTGATTTTGTTTACAAATTCCTCGTTAAGCGTCATAGGCTCTATTGAGCTCAGGCGTATTCGCTTTATTCCGTCTATTTTATTTGCCTTAACAAGCAACTCGGCAAGCCCCTCAGACTTTGTGTCAAGACCAAATGAGGCAATGTGTATGCCGACATAGGTGATTTCGGTAACTCCTTTTTCTGCAAGACGCTTTGATTCCTCAAGGACATCTTTGATATATCTGCTGCGGATAGGACCGCGCGCATAGGGTATAATGCAATATGAGCAGAACTGATTGCAGCCCTCTTGAATTTTGATATATCCGCGCGTGCGTGTACCGTATTCGCTTATGTTAAGATTGTCAAAATCATGCGTGTGCATAATGTCGCTTACGCAGCTGTACTGCATTGTACTTGAGTGCTGTTCGTAAAGCGATACAATATTTTTTCTATCCTGTGTGCCGAGAATGAGATTTACGCCATCAATCTGCCTGACTGCGTCGGGAGACGTTTGCGCATAACATCCGGTAACTATAAGAAAAGAATTGGGGTTGTTTTTTTTTGCGCGTCGTATGATTTGGCGAGATTTGCGGTCACTCATTCCGGTAACGGTGCAGGTGTTTATAACATATATATCTGCGGCACTTCCAAAGGGACAAACTTCATAGCCTGCAGAAGAAAACAGTTCCGACATCGCTTCGGTTTCATATTGATTAACCTTGCAGCCAAGTGTATAAAATGCTACTTTTTTCATTTTCTGCCTTTCAATTGGAATAAATTCTATATGCTGAACAAAATAGTACAGCCTAAGTTATTACTATTATATAAAATTTCAATAAAATTTTCAAGTACTATTGACTAAACAATAAAAAAGATGTATTATGATACTGTAAAAATTTGCATTACATAAGGGAGGATATTTTATGAAAACTTTTAATTTAATGCTTAACTCCATTAACGATGTAAAGGACTTTGTAAACATTGTTTCAAAGTATGATTTTGATGTTGATTTGACATCGGGAAGATATGTTGTTGATGCAAAATCAATCATGGGTATTTTCAGTCTTAATTTGTCAAAGCCTATAAAGGTTGAGGTTCACAGCGATGATTGCGAACCGTTTATGAAAGAAGTAGACAGATTTATTGTTGAGTAATAACAGAAATTCAGCAGATGCCGCCGCATGGCGGTGGCATTTAACTGAGCAGGGGAATGTTTAAATGACGTTTAGACATAAGAACTTTACAAATTCGCGCATTATTGCGCTGGGATTTTTTTTGATAATTTTGTTAGGTGCATTTTTGCTTATGCTGCCCGTGTCATCACGGGATAACTCTTATACAAATTTTTGTGATGCAATTTTTACAGCCACAAGTGCCACTTGCGTAACCGGACTGGTAGTGTTTGACACTTATACGCATTGGAGCTTGTTTGGACAGATAGTTATTATAACGCTTATTCAGATTGGCGGAATAGGATTTATGACTGTAATAACAATGATTTCCACCTTTTTTAGACGAAAAATAAGTCTGCGTGAAAGGAATCTGTTGATGCAGTCGGAAGGAACAATGCGTCTTGAAGGAGTTATAAAAGTTTTTAATAAACTTCTTTTGGGAACGCTTTTTTTTGAGCTTATGGGAGCAATCCTGCTGTTTGCAAGAGTGTTTCATAAGTTGGGGATACTGAAAGGAATATACTATTCAGTGTTCCATTCGGTTTCTGCATTTTGCAATGCCGGATTTGATATTATGGGGAGAACTGCACCATATCAGTCTCTCACATTATTTGCCGATGATTTGGGTACTTGCTTGATTTTTATGGCGCTTATAATAATTGGAGGACTGGGTTTTTTTGTGTGGGATGATATTTCAAAGTACCGGCTCAGATTTAGGAAATTCGAACTTCATACAAAGATTGTGCTTGCTACATCATTTATCTTGATATTTGCGGGCTGGGTTTTATTTTTTATTTTTGAAAGCGATAATGCACTGCGCGGAATGTCTCTCAAAGATAAGCTTATCGGTTCGCTTTTTCAGTCAATTACTACAAGAACGGCGGGATTTGATACGCTTAGCCAGGATAGTCTTTCAAACAGCGGAGCCATTCTCTCGGATATTCTTATGATAATTGGCGGAAGCCCAGGGTCTACTGCCGGGGGAATTA
This sequence comes from Bacillota bacterium, assembly GCA_029007725.1. Taxonomy (GTDB): domain Bacteria; phylum Bacillota; class Clostridia; order UBA1381; family UBA1381; genus UBA1738. The sequence continues at coordinate 3,228 of JAQXIJ010000014.1, forward strand.
AAACTACAACGCTTGCTGTGGTTATTTTAAATGCTTTTGCGGCGGCACGCAATTCAAAGTATGTCAATGCATTTAAAAGAAGAATAGATGACAGCATTATAAAACAAGCCTTTGCAGTTTTGACAGTATATCTTTTTACAATACTTTGCTCGACAATGCTCATATCCATGATTGAGCCTTTTGACACAAAGGAAATATTTTTTGAAGTTGCCTCGGCTATAGGCACCGTCGGATTGACAATGGGCATTACTACAAAGCTTTCGGTTCTTTCAAAAATAATTCTCATTTTTCTGATGTATTCCGGACGTATCGGAGGACTGTCACTGATGATGGTTTTTGTTGAACGTCGTAGTGAAGCGGGAATTAAGCGGCCTTCCGAAAGAATTATGATTGGTTAAGGAGAAAATTTGCAATGAAATCAATACTTGTAATTGGCATGGGGCGTTTTGGACGTCATCTTGCAAAAAAAATGCAGGATCTCGGAAACGATGTCATGGTTGTTGATGAAAATGAGGAAATTATCCAGCAGTATTCATCCGTTTTCACCGATGCGCAAATTGCCGACTGCACAAACGAAGGCGTGCTGCGCTCTTTGGGAGTGGACTCGTTTGATATATGCTTTGTTACTATAGGATCTGATTTTCAATCCTCACTTGTTGTAACCACTCTGCTTAAAAGAATGGGTGCAAAATATGTTGTTGCAAAAGCAAAGCAGGATATTCAGTCAGAGCTTTTGAAGCAGATAGGCGCGGACGAAATTGTATATCCGGAGCGTGAAACTGCCGAAAAGCTTGCAGTAAAGCATAATCAAAAAAATATTTTTGACTACATTCAGCTTACGAGCGAATATTCTATTTATGAAATTCCAATTCTGCGTGAGTGGGTGGGAAGAACTATTGCAGAAATCAGTATTAGACGGAAATATAACATAAATATAATCGCTATTAAGGAGCAGAACAACCTAAATCCCTCTCCCGATGCCGATTATCGGTTTACCGAAAATGACCATATTGTTGTCATCGGAAAATCAACAGATGTCTTTAAGCTTAGTTCAAAAGCGTAAAAAAATCACCTTATAAGCTGTTGTGAATTGCCGCGGTTTATGCAGACAGTAAAAAAAGTCACTATGGCAAGCGATATTAAATTTTAAGTAGTATACTGACTTCGTTTTTCTAGCGGAGTCATTTGTGTTTTTAGTTGAATTCTTTCGTTAGGATATATTCCTCTATGAGTATAAGTCTAAAACTTTCTACGATAAATAATTATGTCTTGAAAATAGAAAAGAAGTTTTCAGCTAAAGCATTGTCATATGCATTTCCATTTATTAACATTGATGGTGTAATGTTGTATGATTTAGTTAGCTTAAAATATTCGTGTGAGATATATTGAAAGCCTTGGTCACTGTAGATTTTTAGCTCCGCAGTGACTTTTTCTTTTTTTGTTAAAAAAATTCTTTTACCTGTTCCCGACTAAAGCCGTATTTTCTCCAATTTCCCGTAATGTTAAACATTGAGATCTTAAATCTATTATCTCTTTTTCATACTGTTTGATATGGTCTGTATTCTCTTGGCATAAAAATCCTCCTATGTCAGGTTATATTACTAACATAGGAGGGTATTTTTTCCTATTGTCCGTTTTTATCGGTTCTGTTCATTGCTTTTAAGGTGTTTTTTTTATTTCTGTGCATTTGTGTGTTCTTGATATGTTTCAGTAAAAATGTGGCTGCCGTCTTTTTTTGAAGTGTCTGTGTGATAGTACAGATAGTTATGCTTCTGTGGATTTGCAGCCGCACTTATGGTATCTGCGCGCGGGTTGCAAATTGGTCCTGCCGGCAGTCCTTTATATTTATAGGTGTTATACTTTGAACTGTTTTCAAGGTCTTTATAGTATACGCGCGTAATGTTATACAATCCGCCGGAAATTGCATATGCGACGGTTGCGTCAATCTGAAGCGGCATATTTCTTGAAAGGCGGTTTTCGATTACGCCTGCTATTGTTCTACGCTCTGAGGCAATCTTTGCTTCACGCTCAATCATTGACGCCTTTGTTACAGTTTCATAAATTTTGCTGTCCGGAATGTTAAGCCTTGAAATCTGCTTTGAGAATTCATCCAGCATTGTCGTAATAATTGTTTCTGCCGTTGCGTCGTTGTAAAATTCATATGTTGATGGATATAAAAAGCCCTGAAGTCTGTATTTTATGTCCTTTGAATTCGGAACGGATTGCAAAAACGGATAGTTGTAATTTTTTTTGAGCGATTGTTCAAATTCTGCCTTTGAACAGTGACCGGTGCTTGCTACCTTGTCGCAAATTTGTTCCACAGAGTATCCCTCTGGAATTGTTAGGGTATAGGTGTCTTTTTTTGCACCCTTGGTGGCGAGAGTTTCGATAACCTTGTCGGTGCTGTCGCCTTTTGCAATATCAAATTTTCCGAATTTAAGTTTGCCGCGATATGGCGATACGGTCAACTTTAACATAAACCATATTTTACTGCCTATTACCTTGTTTTCTTTAAGATTAGCGGCAATCTGACTTGTGGAGCTGCCGTCTGCTATGTGGATCGTGACATCGCTCTTGCTTTTATAAAGTACGGTTGAGTTTAAAATGATTATGAGCAGAATAACAAGAATTGCAAGTGAAATCATCCTGTTTTGTCTGGAAGCTTTCTTTTTCATATTGTGACATACCTTTCTACCAAACAAAGTCAAATTCGAGGTCGCCGATTCGAACGGTGTCTCCCTCTTTTATACCCTTTTCAATCAGTGCGTCAATAACGCCGCGGTTCTTTAAGGAGCGTTGGAAAAACTGCAGACTTTCGCTGTCGTCAAAGTTGACGCTGCCGCCCACAGCTTCTATCCAAGAACCGGATATTACATATACGCCGTTTTCAACTTTGATTTCAAATCCCTTTTCGGTGGTGTCTATAGCAGCTTTTTCATTTACGTCAAGCTCAACGTCAAATTCGCGTACCGGCGGAAGTTTTTGAAGCTCTGTATAAGCATATTTCATAAGCTCTCCTATGCCCTTTCCGGTTGCGGCAGAAATAGGGAACACCTTAAAGCCTCGCTTGCCCATTTCGTCACAAAAGTCATTAAATACCGCCTTATCCTGAATGATATCGGTCTTGTTTGCCGCAACGATTTGCGGTCGGTTTTCAAGATCTAAATCATATTTTGAAAGCTCGGAATTGATTATGTCAAAGTCCTCGATGGGATTTCTGCCCTCTATGCACGAAACGTCAACAACATGAATCAGCAAACGTGTACGCTCGATGTGACGCAAAAATTCGTGCCCCAGACCGACACCTTCGCTTGCACCCTCTATGATCCCCGGAATGTCGGCGAGTACAAAGCTCATATGATCCTCAAGCTCGACAACGCCAAGATTGGGTTCTAGGGTTGTGAAATGATAGTTGGCAATTTTGGGATTGGCTTTTGTTGTGCGTGAAAGAATGGTAGACTTTCCGACATTAGGAAATCCAACAAGCCCCACGTCAGCGAGCAGCTTTAGCTCAAGGAATATTTCACGTTCGGCACCTTTCTGACCATTTTTCGCAAAATTTGGAGTCTGGCGTGTTGCGGTAGCAAAGTGCGAATTGCCCCACCCGCCGTTTCCGCCTTTTGCAAGAATAACATCCTTGCTCGGATCATAGAGGTCGGCTATAACCTTGCCGGTTGCAACGTCGCGGACAACGGTTCCCTGAGGTACTGAAATAATTATGTCGGCACCGCGTTTTCCGTTCATTTTGTTGGTCATGCCGTTCTGACCGTTTTCTGCAACATATTTGCGTTTGTATCTGAAATCTATCAGGGTGCTAAGACCTAAATCGACGCGAAAAACAACGTTTCCGCCGTTTCCACCGTCGCCGCCGTCCGGACCGCCCGCGGCAACATATTTTTCACGGTGAAAAGCGATTGCACCATTTCCACCGTTGCCGGCTTTTATAAATATTTTCGCTTTATCAATAAACATATATCTTCTCCGTTTCCTGTTTTTCAGTAGTTATTTGAGTGAAAGAATACTGAAAACATTATTCAACCATTATATTATACCATATAAACAGAAAAATGTAAATACACGGGGAAATTTGTAAAATGTTATTAGTACAATCCTCTGAGGCATAGTATAAAAAGTAGGAGGTGTGTTATATGCTGAACATAGAAAATCCCGAAAAATACAGTGCGGCGCTGTACCTAAGGCTTTCAAAGGAGGACGAAAAAAGCGGTGAATCGGGCAGTATAATAAATCAGCGTGAATTGCTGGAGGAGTTTGCAAAAAAAAATGATATAAAGGTTTTTGACATTTATACAGATGATGGATTTTCAGGGACAAATTTCAACCGCCCTGCATTTATGCGTATGATTCGCGACATTGAGCAAGGACTTGTGAATATGGTGATAACTAAGGACTTATCGCGTCTGGGACGTAATTATGTAGAAGTCGGAGGGTATATTGAGGACTATTTTCCAGAAAAAAATGTGCGCTACATCGCCTTGAACGATTCCTGTGATTCTGCCGGTGAAGATGATGTTATGCCGTTTAAAAATATTCTAAACGAATTTTATGCTAAGGACATTTCAAGAAAAATCTGCTGCGTAAAGCATTATAAGCAGAATCACGGGCTTTATATCGGAAGCCGGGCACCATTTGGGTATAAAAAAGACAAAACCGACAAAAACCGGCTTTTGATTGACGAAAAGGCGGCAAAAGTCGTGAAAAGAATTTTTATGATGGCATATGGAGGAAGAACGGCGAATGCCATTGCTGCACAGCTCAACAGCGAGCACATAGCTCCCCCGTCTGCCTTTGGCGTAAAGGATAAAACAGAGATTGGAGTCTGGAGTGCCTCATATGTTAGCGATATGCTAAGGAATGAAACCTACATAGGTAATATGGTTCAGGGCAAGGCACGTAAAATAAGCTACAAGAGTAAAAAGGTCAAAAAAATACCGAGGCGGGACTGGATTGTGATTCCGAACACGCATGAGGCGATTGTCGGCAGAGAAATTTTTGATGCGGTAAACCTCTCGCTTGACAGTCGCGTGCCTGTTCGTCAGCGAAAGTATAGTTATCCCCTCAAAGGTATAATTTTTTGCGCAGAATGTAAAAGTCCGCTCGGTATAGTGAACAGAATTTACCCCGAAAACGGTGTAAAAACCGATCATTTTTATTTTGTGTGCCGCAGATATCAGCATAATTCGTCTTGCTGTTCTTCACACACGGTAAAAGAAAGAATAATTACCGACATAGTTTTGGAGTTTATTCGGAAACGAATTAAATCCTGTGATACACAAAGAATTTTTGAGATATCTGAGGAAACAGCAAAAAGGTTTGCGGAAAAATCCGATATTTTTGCACAGAGAAAAATTCTAAAAAAAAAGGCGGAGATTATTGAAAGTAACCTTATAACACTATATGAAGACAGACTTTCGGGTATAATAACTGCGGAGGAATACAGAACAATTTCAGAAAGAAAGCGCGGAGAGCTGCGCCTGTGCATGGAAAAAATAAGAGCAGCTGCAGCAGAAGAAGAAAAATACGGCGGAAATCTTGGGATTTTTGCGGCAGACGCTGCCGAAAAATTTTTAAGATGCGAAAATTTCAACGCAGAAATTATAGGGAGAATTATAGAAAGAATCGAGCTTTCGGGGAATAAACAGCTTGTGATACGTTTCCGATGAGCTTTTGCATTAGTGTAGTACATATGTATCGAGAATTGAAAAAAGAGCTATAAAGAAGCTGTCGGAGGTGATTGAAAAATAGCGCATTTCTGCTTGCTTTGTATATATTTTGAGTAATGACTAAAAATAAAATACGAAGGGAGCGGATAAAATGGAAACAATAAGAACGGACCTTGCTATTGAAGCACATGAAATGTGCAGCAAGGAAAAAGCCGAGAAAAATCGGCTTTCGGGAATTGATGTGGAAGAATACAGTGAAGGCGGAGTTTCTGTCACGGTTATAGAAGTAAAAAACAAGACGGGAGAGAAAATTCTGGGAAAGCCTGTTGGAAAATATATAACCATAGAGGCTCCGCAGCTTAAATTTTCAAATGAGGTTTATGAAAAGACATGCATGGAAATATCAAAACAGATAAAGCGACTGTGCAGTATAGATGAAAGCACAAAAACTCTTGTGGTTGGTTTGGGAAACAAAATTATCACACCGGATGCACTGGGACCGCAGGTGGTATCTAGGCTTATGGTTACAAATCACATAAAGACTCATATGAAGGATCTTTTGGACGATTCCTACAGCTCGGTCTGCGCGATAATTCCTGGGGTTTTAGGAACTACCGGCATAGAAACCACCGATATTATAAAGGGTGTTGCAGACAAAATAAAGCCGCAGCTGATTATTGCGGTTGACGCACTTGCTTCGCGCAGTATAGGCAGAATTTCGACAACTATACAGATTTCAGATACGGGCATAAATCCCGGTTCTGGCGTGGAAAACAAGCGTGATGGGATAAGCAAAGAAACCGTGGGGGTAAAGGTCATAGCAATCGGAGTACCAACAGTGGTTGACGCGGCGACTATCGCCTTTGACAGCATAGATATGGCGGCAGAAGATTCGGAGAATTTCGGCGAATTTTCCGACAGTGAAAAGCGAAATATAATTTACCGTGCTCTAACCAAAAATGTCGGCAATATGATGGTTACGCCAAAGGATATTGACCTTGTAATCGAACGTGCGGCCAAAACCGTTGCAAACGGAATAAATCTTGCACTGCACAAGGATTTATCCTTGGAAGAAATAGAAAGTTATGTAGGATAATATTGACATTGTGCCGATTTAGAGGTAAAATTAAGTATTATAAGAAAAGGAGTCGGACTATGTTGAATGTTATCAATATAAATGACAATATAACACTTAACTACATCCCCATGCAGAAACTGAAAACGGTTACGGCGGGAATGTATATTCACAGAGAACTGAAAAAAGACGAAGCGTCTAAAAATGCACTTTTGCCGCACGTTTTAAAACGCGGATGCAAACTGTGCAGAAATTCAGTGGAGATTGCACATTATCTCGAAAATCTGTACGGTGCGAAATTTTCGGCAGGGATAAGCAAGAGTGGAGAAGACCATATTCTCTGCTTTGAAACTGAAACTATTTCAGACAAGTATGCGCCGGACAATGAAAATCTGACTGAAAAAGCGGTAGAACTTTTGCTTTCTGTTGTGTTCAAGCCGCTTGATACATTTGATGACGGCGTATTTGAACAGGAACGGAAAAATTCTATAACAAAGATAGAGAGCATTATAAATGACAAGCGGGTTTATGCAAACTACAGATGCCAGGAGGAAATGTGCAAAGGGGAAAAGTTTGCAATTCCGCGCCTGGGATATGCCAAGGATATGGCAGAGCTTACAAAAGAGGAGCTTTATGATTACTACAAAAGCATTATTATAAGCTCACCGATAGATATATACGTTTGTGGTGATACGGATATTTCCGCAGTGGAAAAGCAGATACGGCAATTTGTGGACGGATTTGAATTTACAAAGGGCACTATGCCGGAAAGTACCATTATTCATAAGAGCACACCGGTAAAGAATGTTGTCGAAAAGCTGGACGTTACTCAGGGAAAGCTTTCAATCGGATTTACGACAGATATTGGTGCAGACGATGACAGATACTGGGGACTTGTTCTTGCAAATGCAATTTTTGGAGGTGGCGCACAGAGTAAGCTGTTTAACAATGTGCGTGAAAAGCTCAGCCTTGCATATTATGCCGGTTCGTTTATCGAAAAGTACAAGGGAATAATGATGGTTAATGCCGGAATTGAATTTAAAAATTTTGAAAGGGCATATGGCGAAACCATGGTTCAGCTTGATGAGATGAAAAAAGGAAATATAACCGATCTTGAATTTGAATCAAGCAAGGGTTTTTTGATAAACAGCCTTAATTCATATTATGATGATCAGAAAGCACTGATAATGTTCTATATTGGCGAAAAGGTTGCCGGAACAAATCTTGAAATTGAGGACTGCAAGGAAAAAATAAAAAATGTAACGCGCAGTGATGTTGTCTCGGCCATGCAGTCGGTAAAGGCAGATACGGTGTATTTTCTTACCGGAAAGGAGGACGAGTAATATGCAAAAAATCACAGACAGAATAACCGGAGAAAGCATATATTTTAAAAAGCACGAGAGCGGTCTTAACATATTCATAATGCCACGAAAGGACTACAGCTCGTCTTATGCAATTTTCGGTACAAAGTACGGTTCGGTGGATTCGGAGTTTATAGTTCCGGGCGAAAACGAAATAACAAAGGTTCCGGACGGAATTGCACACTATCTTGAGCATAAAATGTTTGACCAACCCGATGGAAGTAATGTGTTTGACAAGTTTTCGAAATACGGCGGCGAGGCGAATGCGTTTACAAGTTTTAATATGACTGCATATCTGTTTTCGGCTACGGCTAATTTCAATGAAAATCTCGAAACATTGATGGATTATGTTCAGTCGCCGTATTTTACGGAGGAAAGCGTTAAAAAGGAGCAGGGAATAATAGCTCAGGAAATACGTATGTATGATGACAATGCACCGTGGAGAGTGTTTTTCAATTTCCTTGGACTTTTGTATAATAATAATCCGGTTAAACTTGATATCGCCGGAACTGTCGAAAGTATTGCAAAAATTGACAAAAATCTGCTGTATAGATGCTATAATACTTTCTATAATTTGTCAAATATGACGCTTTTTGTAACCGGTGATTTTGATGTTGAAGAAACACTGGCTGTTATAGAAAAGAACATAAAAAACCATGAGCCTTTTACCGAGGAAATTAAGCGGATTTATCCCGAAGAGCCTAAAGAGATTGCGGCGTTATATAAAGAACAGAAGATAAGTGTTGCAATGCCGATGTTTATGATGGGCTGGAAGGATAATAATGTCGGTTATGGTGGCGAAAAGCTCTTGAAAAAGAGCATAGAAATGGAAATTATAACCGAAATGCTATTTGGCAAGGGTTCTGAGCTTTATAATGAACTATATGACAGCGGACTTATAACGCAGAACTTCTCATTTGAATATTCTCCGCAGGTGGATTATGCATATACGGCTATTGAGGGTGAAAGTAAAGATCCCAAGCTGGTGTATGCAAAAATCACAGAATATATAGATAAGCTACGTAAGGACGGCTTTACAAAGGAAACCTTTGAAAGAATTAAAAAGGTGGTATGGGGTGATTATATCCGTTCCATTGATGACATTGAGGGATATGCACATACATTCATTACAATGTCGTTTATGGATATAAACTATTTTGATTATTATGATGTGTACCGTTCGGTGCAGTTTGAGGACGTACAAAAACGCTTTTTGGAGCAGTTTGATAATACGTACAGCGCACTTTCAGTAATAAGTCCTGTATAAAATGCGCTCCTGCGGCAGTGTACGCCTGCCGCAGGAGATTTTTAAAAACATTAAAAATAGACTTGACAAAACTTAAGTTATCGTTTATAATATTACCTGTTGACACAAAATGCGGATATGGCGGAATTGGCAGACGCGCATGGTTCTGCTCGCGTCTTATCGGTGAAAAGTTGTTGAAATCGGTTTATCCGTTTTCATATATGAGGATTAAGCGGTTTGGCTCCTCCTCGGGGTTACCTCACCCGTGTAAAAATTATGAGGTTATAATTTAATATGCAGGTATGGCGGAATTGGCAGACGCGCATGGTTCAGGTCCATGTGAAAGCGATTTCATGCAGGTTCAAGTCCTGTTACCTGCACCATACCGAGTGTTCTTACAGGATCTGAAAAGGTTATGTAAGCGCTCGGTTTTTTTATACCTATTTTACGCAGTACAAGGTGCATAATGCACATCTACGCCTTGTCTTGTGTGTACTGACACATTGTTTTCAGGTATCTTATCTAAATCCGGTATGTCTATAACACCAACACAAGTATAGTGTATAGTTAATCGTTGAACTGTTTTTCCATCAATCTTTTCAGATTGGTGGACTTCTATTTTTTCAATCAATTCATTTAACATTCTCGGTGTTAGCTT
>JAQXIJ010000015.1 GCA_029007725.1 Bacillota bacterium
CGGGGCGAATCACCCTTGGGGCTGCTTCGTCCTTTCGCCTCATCATCACATCGGCAGAGGCTCATTGTCAAGCAAACCGTGGAATAAATGCGACTACTTCTACGAAAACAAAAGAAATATTACGATTCATTCCGTTTTTTGAAGCTTTTTACTGTCTATTTTTTCTGGGAGGGCACATTTTTACCTCACATATTCAAATTTTGTTCGTTTTCAGTATTTTCGTTAAACCATTTGTTCCACTCCTCTGCCGGACAGTATCCGGCGAGCGCCTTTGAAAACTCCTCCAGCCGTTCATATTCAACATTACCACACTGAATCTGCACACCGTAACTTCCTTCATATATCTGCTCTACCCTTGCGCCAAGGACATCTGCCCACTCCGCTCTGCCCTTATCGGTAAGCGTGTCATATGACAAATCTTCAATTGTCGCCAAATCGTGTTCAACCTCGTTATGCACAAGATGAACACTTGAAAGGCTTACCCCCTTTAACAGATCGCCAAGTGTAATATTTGAAAGAGTTTGTTCAAGCGGCACTTTGGTGAATGAGTTATCAAGCGATGCAATGTCCGGCAAATAGGTTCCGAGCATTTCGGGGGCAACAAACAATTTCGTACCGTCAGTTCCCTCGAACAGCATATTTTCATCTGTTACCTTAAAGGTATATATTTCCCTGTTGTTTTCGTACCTGTCGCCGTCAGTATAGTAATTAAGCGCCTCCGGCAAAGTTTTTCTTGCAATTTCCGCCACCTTTTCGGTCAGCTTGCCGTATTCATCACGAAATCGTTTGGCATTAAGATACTGCGGTTTTTGAAATCGTTTGGCATAGCAATAGATATAAAAGTCGTAGTTTCCGTTATCCGAAATTGTCCTGATATCGTACTCATAATTTTCGCTTTCAACAAACATTCCGTGCGAATTGCTTTCGGAAGCATCAAGTTTTAATTGGTCGTTTCCGTATACGAAGCTGCGCATATATGCTCTGTCCGTCAAGAGCCGTTCCCGCAAGAATTTCATAACATCATCAAACTCTGTTTTAAACGGTTCTTTATTCAGCTTTTCGTTCTTGTTAAACCACGATGTATAGAATTCATTGCCGTTTTTCCCGAGGTCGCCTCTTAAGTATCCGATCAAGCCCTTTGTCTGCTCGGCGTTGTTATTGTTGAAAAAGTTTTCTTTTCTCGTATAATAAAAGTTAAATCTGAACATTTTCATTTACCACTCCCTCGGATATTTTCCTGTAGATTTCGCTGCTCCTGATCTCACGGTGAATGATATCAAGAACTATACTGACAACAGCGTCGGCTTTGAACCTCACTTCATTATTATTGTACGGCTCCTTTCGGGCTGCCGCATCAAGCATATCAACATACTCAAAAATCGCTATGCCGTATTTGTCATTCAACATTTTCAAGTCTTTGATACTAATGTGCTTAACTTCTTTTTTCGCTCTTGCCGCAGTTTCTGATATATCAATTACAACTTTCCTTTTATCGGCAACCTCACCGTAAGAGTCAGCCGTGCAAATTATATGCTCCGCCAAAAGACCGATACCCCTTAATATTTCTTTCCCTTCATTGCTTACCATAACTTTTCCTCCTGTTTTTGACCACAAAAAAAGACGGTACATTCTTTTTCAGAACATACCGCCTACATAGTCATTTCAATATTTTCCTGTTTTGTTTCAATTCCAAGCGCATCGTATCGCTCCCGCATATATTCCGCAGGAGACATTTCAAGCGCCCGTCCTGCTGCTCCGTATGACGGAAGACCGTTTTCATTCTTAAATTCTGTCTGTTTCGGAATCTTACCGGTTCGGAGCATAAAGTCGTCAATAGCCTCCATAACCTCCGGCTTGTCCCACACTTTTTGCCCGTCAGTGTGTTTTATGTCGAGGTTCTTATCCTGCTCTGCCTTCTGCTGCATCCACTGCCCCAATTCTCGGCTTAAAATTTCACTGATATACTTCTGTTTCGTAATCTTTGTTTCCTCAACAAACTCATCAAGCTTGTCAAACAGCTTGCCGTCAATTTTAACGGCTAAAATCCTGCTCTCCGACATTTTTTCACCTCCCTCATTCTACATTCCACCCATTGTCATTTCCTCTGACTGATTATCCTCGCCCAATATTTCTGCGAGCGTCAAGCCTTCAAGCAAAACAGCGCCGTTATCACAAAATTTACAGTCGCATTCATCCATGACAGATTCGGCATACTGTTCAAACATAAAAAACTCCTCAATATCTTCATCTATATAGTAGTCATCGTTTTCATCTATTAAAGCCCGACCTAACCCTTCTTTATCGTATACATTATCAAAATATCGGAAGTTGTCTATGTTTTCTTCAAGTTTTATGATTGACGCACTGTCGTATCTGTCCGCAAAATCAATAACAGCCTCCAGTTTGTCAAGTTCATTATTTTTTTCTGCCCTTTCAACTGTGTGCAGCACATTATTTGCCGCATATATACTTTCGGTTGCTGTAATATCCTGCACTCTTTCAAACCACAGATTATCCGTTTCCTTATCCTCTAACTTGATACTGCATTCATCACTATTTGTTGCTCCGAGTCTTTTCAATGCTTTTTTTATTGCAAGTTCATGTGTCGGCAAATACAAATATTCTGTTCTGTCTTCTTTTTCCAGCTCAGCAAAAATCCTGCATTGGTCATAAAGGTATTCCGGGAAATTATGCCCGTCATATTCATTTATGAACTTCGCTCCCTCGTGTTCAAACAGCATTCCTTTTTCAGTCACTTTACCCTTTCCTGAATTCATAAGCTCCCTTCCTATTTTAGCGAGATCAGCATTTTCCATCTCACCGGGATTCCACCCGATATGCACTGCCTTAAAATGTGTCTTTCCGATGATCTCCATACTGCTCATATCCTGCACAAGTGTGTAGTTATATATGTTATATGTAATATTTATCATTTCCGCAACACTTCGCGGCTCTCTCGTTTCGCACACGGCTTCAAAAATATTTAATTCGTTCTTATCAAAACTGTCAAGGCATTTCGCAAGAAAGTTCAGTTCATCGACATCGGCAAAATCAGTTACAAGCCATTTTAATGCGGCATAGTTCGTTCCTATCACATACTGACTCGTTTTTAACTTATCCTTCACCCCCAACTCATCAAACTTTGACGACAAATATTCCTCATTGCAAGGGAATTCTATGGTTGTTTGATTTTCCTCAAATCTAAAATCAACGGTAAACATTTAACTCACCCTTTCGCTACATTTTTTGTTCCTGCTGCTGATCCTGCTCATCAAGCGTTGTCAGCCGTTTATCAAAATCGGGAATACTTTCTTTTAGTTTTTCCTTCACATCGGCAAGTATATTTTCAACATCGCTGCTTAATTCAAATCCGGCAGACAATGTATCTTCAACACATCTGTATAATTCAAACCGTTCATCAGCAGAGAATATTTGATTTTCAGGCAATAACTCTGATCGTTTTACAAAATCCTCTTTTGCTCTTTCGTAATCTTCATAATAGTGCCCGTGATCTAAACTGTTGTTTTTACAGTCCCAAGTCACAAATTCAAAGCTGCCGTCACTATGCTCCGTTCCGGCAAGAACAACATCGTTATACTCCAGTAGTTTTTTGTACGGTGCATTAAGGTCAACCGCCGTTAATTCCGGACTGTTATCCATCACTTTAAGAAACTCTTTTGTGTTGCGTACATCATTCTCTATTTTGCCATGAAGCTTGTTAACGATATTTGAGTATTGTTTGTCCGCCGAATAAAGCATATCACCTTTGCTGTCAACTCTGAAAATAACTTTATCACCCTCTGAAATCTCAATGCTGTCATCTGCAAGTTTCACCTCCTGTTTCAATTGGTTTTCAAGCTTAGTGTACACCTGTTGTAAAAATTTTTTCTCATTCATTTTTTTCATCCTTTCCTTTTTTGAGTACAAAAAAAGACGATAATCTCTATTTAGAAACTATCGTCTTAATTTATCCATATTAAGTTGTGTTGTGGTTCAAAACCATTATGTTATACATTGCATCTGTTTTGTACATTAGCGTTTTTTGAATTGATTTTATATTTGATTTTTACGGTGTCCCCGGTTCAAGTCCGGTAAAACCGGTGGGTGCATCTACTGTTTTTTAGTCAAATCGAATTTTTCAAAAATGCTCAAAAACCGCATAAGAATGCGGTCAAAACAGATTGCATCTATTTTGACCGCTTTTTCTGGCTTTCACGTTCATTATAGATGCAGCCTCAAAAGCCTTATTTTATCAAGGTTTGCGGGCCTGTTCAAAACACATTTTCTGTTTTGACTTTTCGCCTCAAAAATTCGAACCAACGACTAATATTTTCTTTCCAGCTATACACCTATTTGAATGCTTTTTATTTCAAAATTACTAATCAGCTTTCAATCCAAAATAACCCGACACGATCTGCACCATTGAGAAACACATCAGATTATGCTTATATTATACACCATAATCCTTATTTTGTCAAGTATTATTTTGAACTCGTTAGTGTCAAGTAAAAGT
>JAQXIJ010000016.1 GCA_029007725.1 Bacillota bacterium
AATGAGGAGCCGATATGATAGGCTTCTGCCGGGGCGAATCACCCTTGGGGCTGCTTCGTCCTTTCGCCGGAATATCATGTCGGCAGAGGTCGCCTGCAAACAAACCGTGGAATAAATGCGACCACTTCTTAAAAACCAAAAGAATTATTACGATTCATTCCGTTTTTTGAAGCTTTTTACTGTCTATTTTTTCTGGGAGGGCACACTCTCCGCAATCCAACATCATTCTACTGCTAATCGTTACTTTTCTGTAAACTATTGCAGGTTGCTATTGCAATTTGCGTTTAAAAAAATTTTTATTTTTTTTGCAACTTTTTGGGTAAGTAAAAAGTATTATAAATGAAAGGGAGAAAAAAACCCTTAAAAATATCCCAAAAATAAAAAAGAAAAGGAGATAAGAAACATGAAAAACATCAAAAAAAGACAGATTATATCGGGTGTGCTTGCGGCAGCAATGCTTTGCACTGGAACCGGAGTTTTTGCAGAATTAGCAGAGGTTAAATCGGATGAGAAAGTTATAGATTACGGTGACACTACATATCAAAAACAGAATAATTCTGGAACCGTAAAAAGTATAGAGGAAAAACAAATTCTTATCGCGAACGGAGATGAAGAGATTATTATAAATACAGACGAAGACACTATTTTCTTATCAGCTGACGGAACTGGATTGAACCTTGAGGAAATTAAAAATGGAGATATTGTTAACGTAGTGATGTCAAAAGCAATGACAAGGAGTATTCCGCCGCAAAGCTACGGATATGTTGTGATAAAGGGTGATGAAAAAGCCCAATTTCCTATTTATATGGAAGTTAGCAGCATAGAAAAGGATGAAAATGAAAACATAAAATTTTTGAGTGCCGACGGAATGTATAACGCGGTTTATTCCGAAAAAACAAGAGTTGTGCCGTTTAAAACAAAAAATATAATTGATGCCTCAGATATAAATAAAGGTTCAAAGATTCTTGTTTATGCCGATCTGATGACGATGAGTATTCCTGCTCTTGTTCCGGCAACAAGGATTGTTCTTCTTGAACAGGGAGAGGATAAGAAAATTTCAGAAACCGAAAAAATTATATTAAATGGCAAAGAGTTTGCGGTGAAAGTTGAAAACAATGACGGAAATGTTTTTCTGCCTGTAAGAGATGTTTGTGAAAATGTCGGTTTGGACGTTGAATGGAATGATGGCTTGAAAGCGGTAAGAGTAGGAACTATTCAGATGGGAGTAACCTTTAACATAGGAATAAACAAATATAACAAGGCAAAAATGGCGGAAGAACAGCTTTCAGCGGCGCCTGAGCTGATAAACGAAAAAGCATATCTTCCTCTTGATTTCTTCACCGAAATACTTGCGGGAAAAGCCGAAATAAACGAAAACGGATTACTTTCTCTATCAATATAATTGATAATATTCCCATGGTATTAAATGGATGTTGAAAAAAAAGGTGTTTTTTGATATAATATAGGATAAAAGGATAAAAAAGCATCGTTTAATATCTGAAAAAGGAGGGAATATGATTTGGAAAAAAGCTTACTGCAGACAAAGGAATTTAAACACTTTATGGTTGAAAAATATTTTAATATGATATATAAGCTTGCGCTGTCACAGACCGGCGAAAAGGAGCATGCTGAGGACGTAACAAGCGATGTATTTTTAAAATTTATATCAACCGACAAGAAGTTTGAAACCGAAGAACATATAAAAGCATGGTTGATACGCGTTACTATAAACTGCAGTAAAGGTATATTTTCAAATTCATGGTTCAAAAAGACAGTCCCTCTTGAGGATAATATAACGGTGGACATGCCGGATAATGAAAGCGAGGTTTATGAAGCCGTTCTTTCACTTCCGCATAAATATAGAGCCGTAATTCATCTTTTCTATTACGAGGAGCTGTCGGTGGCACAAATAGCGAAATATATGAAAATAAACGAGTCTACTGTGCGGTCGCAGCTTCACCGAGGCAGAGAAATGCTTAAAATCAAACTGAAAGGAGAAGATGAATATGTTTAAAGATGTATATAAGCGTGCGAATGACAGCATCGATACCAGGGACGCGTATAAACGCATTATGGAAAAAATAGAAGTCCAAAAGAAAAGAAAAAATTCGTACAGACATGTTTATAATGCGGCAGCAATAGCGGCGTGTCTTGTGATAGCGGTATCAACCGGCGTTTATGTGCATATTTCCAATAATATTGAAACAGAAAAAATTGCAAAACTTCCGGAAAAAACTTTGAACCAGGACGAAAATGATCTTGTAAAAAGCAAAGATATCGAGACTGTGACGAAGAATTTTGAGGAAGATACAGCGGAAATTGCAAAAGAAACGGTAAAATCCGTTCAAACACCGGAAAAAACGGAGGAAAAATTACCGGATAAAAAAGTGGTGAAGAAAGAAGTTAAGAAAGCTGAGCCGCAGCCCCTACAAACAAACATGCCCGAAGAAAAAGCGGTGTCAGTACCTATTCCGACAGTTTCACCTAAAGAACGGGCACAAAAGCTTGATATAAAAATAAACGAACCGTTATATGCGGCATCCGAAATGTATGCCGGCGATGCCATAATGAAAAAGTCGTCGGACGGAAGCGTAAGCAATGCAATATATGCTATAGCGGAAGAAGATGCTTTAAGGCAAAAGGAAATAACTCTCGATGAGTATTATAATTACCTCGGCAAGGATGTGAAAAAGAGTCTGACTCTTCCACAGGGATTTGCCGACCAAACTGCAGATCCACAGATGCTTTGTGTTGACGCAGATAGTAATTACAGTTGTGACAACTGGATTTTTATGTATGTATGTGAGGATAAAAGGATAGAAATAACAACCACCAAAAATACTGCTGATGTAAAAGACATTTTAAACAGCGACATCTATCAAAAAAGCAGCATTTACGGCATCGAAGCCGTGGTTGTAAAAAACGGTGATGTTTTCACCGCGTATATAATAAAGGATAATATTGCGTATACCGTAGAATGCTGCAGTATAACACTTGCAGATCTTCAGAACTTGTTGGTTTCCATCGCACAATAAATATAAGCTTCAAAAAACAATATGTTTTTTGAAGCTTATATTTTTTTTAATGGTGCATTGTAAAATGAACCTGCAATAGTAAGTAAACAGAAAAAAGTATCCATAGTGACGAACCTGTGGTAGAATTGAGATTAATCAACAACAACTCTGAAAGGAACATCACTATGGACATTCTAAAGTATACCACAA
>JAQXIJ010000017.1 GCA_029007725.1 Bacillota bacterium
CGCCGGAATATCATGTCGGCAGAGGTCGCCCGCAAACAAACCGTGGAATAAATGCGACCACTTCTTAAAAACCAAAAGAATTATTACGATTCATTCCGTTTTTTGAAGCTTTTTACTGTCTATTTTTTCTGGGAGGGCACAAACTTTGAAGATTATCAATTCACAGTGCTGCAGTGTTTCACATAACACTGCAGCAGAAATCTGCTTTGCGTATAAATTATATGAATAAGGAAAGTGTTTGTTTTTTATAATTTTTTATTTGCTTTGTGAATTGATTTATGATGGAAAATGTAGTATAATATAATATATAAAAATTTAATATCATCACACAGAGTGTCGATTATGCTGTATGTGACAAGGCTTGTCAAGGCATAGTCGGTGAAAAGGGAATGGGGTGAGAATCCCCTGCGAAGTACTGTCGGTGTATGCATCCGAAGTTTTTATACTCGTCGGTGAAAGCCGGTCATTGGGAAACTGAGAAGGCAGAGTATGGAAATGTAAGATTATAAGATAATTTTATATGGAGCGAGTCACAAGACCTGCTTTGATATTATCTCGTAAGTGCTCATTTGCATAGGGGTAATGTTTTTGTTTGCGCTTAACACTGTTCATTTGACAATGTATATAAAGGGCTTTTGTTTTGCGTATGCAAATTGTGATTCATCACAGGAAAACTCAGCTGTGGTAATTTTTAAAATTACCGCGGCTTTTTTATTTGCCTCGGTAAAATCAGGAGGTGTAATAACTATAGATGAAGATTCCAGAATGCTTCTGAAACAAGAAGCAGAATTTGCCCGTAAGCATAAGCAGGATACCGATGAAGAACTAATAGAATATATGAAATGCTGCGCCGAAAAGCTTAAAAGTTGTCCGAAGAAAAATGATGCTATTGGGCATACATATTTGAAACAGCGGCTTGGCCCATGGCCTCGTATATGGTAGGGAGCAGGGCTAAAAGAAAAAAGTCAGAAATGCATTGAAGAAGAACAGAAAATGAATTGGTCATAAACTTCTAAATCTGTTGTAAATCATGCAGCTATTAACCGCCGTAATCAGCAGGCAGAAAGATAAAAAAAGAACTCAAAAACCCTGAACGTGTTATGCGTGAGGAGTTATTTGAAAAGGTTCATTCTTCAGATACCGAAATCGGATATACATATATAGTGAAAAGATTTGGTTCATGGGCTTATATTATGGGGAAAATTAACAAAAAATTGAAAGAAGAGAATAACGAAAGGATTGAATTAAAATGAAGTCAAAACGATTTTTGAGCCTGCTTTTATCTGTTGCGATGATTTTGAGTTTGGCTCCCGTATCGGTATTTGCCGGTGAAATACCTGCTGAAGATACGGTAAAAAGTGTAACAGCAACCCTTACCGCACAGGCAGACGGTGAATTTTTATGCGCACCGCAGCTGGGGACGTCAATTAGCAGTGATACTGCGGAGAATTATGGTTTTGAAGACAGTGTAACGGACGGAGTATCAGTTTTAGATGCGCTTGTAAAGCTGCATGAAGTAAAATACGGTAATAGTTTTACTAAGGAAACGGCAAGCGATTATCTTGAAATAAGTGAATATGGCAGCACATCCAAGTCTTTTGGATATTCCGAAAGATACCCAGGCTTTGTTCTTAACGGTGCATACCCTAATGATGGTACCGAAAGTGAGTATGGTGGGTATAACGGTACGGTTGAAACAACTCAGGAAATCAAGAATGGAGATACCGTTGAGTTCTTTATTTATTCCGATGATTGGTCCGATGAGCTTGCATGGTTTAATTATAAAGGAAATGCTGTTACCAGTGTTACAGTGTTGCCGACAGCAAATGTAACGCTCAATCTCAAAACATCGTCCTATATGATGGCGTATCAGTATATAGATGCTGATGCAATTCATGCAGTCGGTTCAGCGGTTTCCGGTGCACAGCTTGCATGGGTAGACACGGAAACAGGCAAACTTACTGACATATCCTCCGCCGTAACCGATACAAGCGGAAATGTCAGCATTACAGTTCCTGAAGAGAAAGACACATATTATCTTACTTCATATATTCCTAACGAAACTGACGGCGAACCGCTTATAATGTCGCTTACCGAAATTATCGTAAGCAATGATGCACCTCAGGTCAACCCTTGTGCTTTGAGTGCTCTCAGTATTGCAAGCTTTGACAGCAATCCTGATGCCCTGGAGTTAACTCCTGAATTTTCAAGTGATATAACGGAGTATTCCGTTCCTGTTGTAGCATTTCCTTCTATGGATTTAGGCGTATTCCGAAGCGTTTATGTAACGGCAGCAGCGGAAGCTGAAGAAGCGGTAATCACTGCCGAGTGTAACGGTATAAGTGCAGATATTACTTCCGGAGACTCAACATGGAAAATGCTGAACGGTGCATTGACAGGCGGAAAAAATAATATTCTTAAAATAATTGTTGCTGCATCGGATGATGAGGACGCCGAAAAGAGAGTATATTCCGTAACAGTTCCGATGAAGCCTCAGGCAAATACCGCACCGGAAGCTTTAAAAGAGACAGATTCAGCAAGTATTACTATTGGCGACACATATAGTATAGACTTATATGAGATATTTACTGATGCAGATGAGGTGGATACTCTCACCTACAAGGTTTCGATAGATGGTGCAGCTGCTGTTTCCGCTGAAAAGGATTATTTATTCACTCCTGACAAAACCGGCGTGTATCAATTAGTATTTACTGCCAATGACGGAACTGCGGACAGTTCTTCTTACACTGTGAACCTAACGGTAAATGAAAATGTTCCTAAACCAACATCTATTACAATAGAGCATAACGCAAAGACTTTGTCAGACGGCAAAGTTGTCTGCAAAAAGGGCGATAAATTTAATCTTATTGCCTACGATCAAGACGGAAATGTTACCCCTGTTACATGGAAAAACAATAGTTCGTGGGCAACTAATTTTAAACTTGATGAACAAAGCGGAGAAATGGAAGTAGTAGGTGATGTATATTCTTCTACATCATATCTGTATTATCAAGCAACATCAACTCTTGACGAAACTGTTTCAAAAGAGATAACACTTCAGGTGACAGGCTATGTCTTTAGTAACCCTGCAACGACAGTAGCTTTGTCTGAAGACGGACAAACGGCAAAGACAGCTTCTTTATCAGGCGGACAGAGCGGATACAACATATGGAGTTACAGCGTTCCGGACGGAGTCGCTGAGCTTGCCGCAGATCCGGGGACAAGCAGTACTATAAAATTTAATGTTTTCCGTCCGGGAACTATCAATGCTTCATTCAAGCTTAGTATAGATGAAACACTCACAGATACAGCTACAATTACAGTAACGGGTGTGGCAGTCGAAGATACAGACGGAAAAAATACAAAAACATACTTAGGTATTAACGCTAATAATCCCAATCCGACAAAGCAGCTTTTAGCATATACTGCAGAAGGAAGAACGGTAAGCAGTTGGGAAAGTGCAGATGAATTTATTGCAACAGTGGATGAAAATGGACTTGTTACGGCAAAGGGCGTAGGAAGCACAATTATCACCGCAATAGACAGCGAGGGAACTAAGGGTGGCATAAAAGTTGTTGTAGAAAGCGAAGAAATACCTTACTTTGAAAATTTACAATTTTTAAGCAGTGCAATTAAGGATTACGATACAAAATATATATTTGCACCAACCACTAAGGAATACAATCTTGAAATAAAAACTTACAGCACAACAAAGCTAACTCTGCAAAATACAACTTTGTTTGATGATGAGAAATACAACGCTGTAGCGGAATATATAGATATTAATGGTGAAAAAAAGTCTGTTGCCATCAACAATGGAGCCATCACATATCTTGACGGAATTCCCTTTGATGAATCTAAAGTAACTATAACACTTTCGGATAAAGAGAATACGTATAATAAAACAGTATATAATTTTACAGTTAAACGGCCGAGAGACACTTCAAAAAATATAAAGTCAAACGGTGTAGTGCTTGTGCCCGATGGAAGGAGCCTTCTTGCAACAAAATATAACGGTTATGCAGAGGGCACAATGTTTAAGCTTACCGAAGACGGTGGGTTTAAAACATCATGGGGAACAAATCTTGATACCGGAGTAACCGGAACGCATTATTCCTACAAATGCTTTGCACTTGGAGATCTTGACGAATTTTCACTGAATATAACGGGAAATACGGTTTATGAGCATATACGCTATAGCATTGACAAAGAAAATTGGAAAGAAATTCCGCAAGGCGGCGGTGTAAGCGAAAAATTAAGCTTTGCTGATGAAAATGCCGTAACGGTTACCGTGCAGATTATAGATGATGAAACTTACGCAAACAATGTAAAATCGGAAAATGACGGTTTCTTTGATTGTGAACCTAATGAATATACCGTTATAGTAGAAAAAACCGATGTATATGCTGAGAATGCAAAAATTCTCACAGCAATAACCGATTCCGGTGATTGGTATCCCGGTGCGTTTGATGGAGGAAAGTATACATATTGCATTGTTGTTCCGAAAGACGTAACGGAAAAAACGCTTACCTTTACTGTTTCGGAAGGTGCCTCCGTTAAGGTTGGTACAGTTGAACAGACGGCGGTTGACGAAGTATATACGCTTCCGCTTACAACAAGTCAAAAGACTCTTACGGTTACATCTGCTGACGGGAAAGTAAGCAACACATATAATTTTAAGATACAGAAAAAAGCTGACAATTATCCGGATAAGATTGTAGATTTTCTTTGTGTAAACAGCCAGTACACAAACGGTGTCGGCTTTGGCAACGCTGCTGCTCCTTGGATTTCTCTTTCGGGAAGCTATACCTCAATAGGTAATTTCGGCGGATATATAACATATTATTACGAGGATGCTCTGACTAATGATCCGAATAATAAATACGGCATTGATTTCTATGTTTACGGTAACGCAAATAAAGATACCTCTACCACGACTAAAACAAGCTTCTTTGAGCCTGCACAGGCGTGGGTTTCAGAGGATGGAGAAAACTGGTATGCACTTGCCGGTTCGGCACATTACGACGATGGTGTTGACTGGAATTACAGCGTAACTTACAGTAAAACTGCAAGCGGAAAGACTGCGTGGACTGACAGCCATGGCAACAGTCACGACGGTGTTTCCTATTCGGGACAGTATCCATCGGCAAGTGTTTATTGCATGAATGACCTGGCTTTATCTGATACTATAATCTTGTCCGGTATTGCACTTCCTGCAAGAAACGGCAAATTAGCTGTTGTAGGAGAAGCAACCGATACATATCCGGTTAAATGGGGATATGCCGATTGTTTTGTAAACGGAACAAAGGGTGCTGATGTAAACCCATACACAGACAACACAAACTTTGATTTACAAACAAACGGCTTTGACCTTGAGTGGGCGGTTGATGAAAACGGAAATCCCGTTGATGTATCGGACAAAGAGTTCCATTATGTAAAGCTTGTCACGGCATCAAATATATGGCATACGTCTCTTGGTGAAAAATCGCCGGAAATTGCCGGAGTGATGAAAACTACAGCTCAAAGCGAAGCTGTCGGAAAGACAGCGGCACCTTTAGGTGTTACAATTACAGACGGTGCTGATTCTAAGGTTATCAATTTCAATGAAGGACAGCAGATTTACAGTATTGATATTGGTGATATGAAATATGTATCAATTTCTGTAAATGGTGCTGATGAAATGGATAATATATATATCAACAATAACCGTATTACGTATGACGATTTAGCCGATGGTTTCAAAATAACTAAAGAATCGGGCACAAAACTTGTTCGAGTAATTGTTCAGAACGGAGATAAGGAACCGTTAATTTATCTGTTAAAAATAACAGGTACTGCAACAGAAACAAACGATTTGATTGAAGGCGTAAAGATTGATGTAAACGGCAGCAGCCGTGCCGGAAGTACAAAAGACGGAATAGTTTACACAACATCAGTCGGCTATCGTATTTCTTCTGTCGGCATATATCCCGTTGCTGATAATAGTGTTGAGGTAACAATAAACGGCGAAGCTGTTAAAGATGAATATGAGCTTCAGGCAGGTGAAAATGTATTTACAATTACAGGTGAAAAAGACGGGATTTCACATTCAGTAACTCTGAAAATAACCAAGGAGTCAGCACCTGCATCAAGCGGCAAAATCACAGTGTATTTCACATTGCTCGGCGATGATTCCCATGGTGAAAGCGGCGAGGTACACACTCTGAAAAAAGGCGGTCTTGAGACATGGATTGAAAAAACGTGTATTGAAGTAGATTCACCTGCTACCGTACTTGATGTTTTTGAAAAAGCACTTAATGGCAAGCACACATTTGTCAATGCTGACGGTAACTATATTTCTGAGATTGACGGTCTTGTTGAATTTACAAATGGTCCTCTTTCAGGATGGATGTATACATTAAACGGAAGTAATCCGAGCAAAGGCGTTGCTGAGCAGACCGTTAAGAACGGTGACAAAATCGTATTCCACTACACAGACGATTATACGCAGGAGCAGGGATCGGAAAAATGGACATCTTCATCTTCCGGCGGAAGTTCGGTTACTTCTTATACAGTTAAGTTTGAAACAAACGGTGGAAATACAATAAGCAGTCAGAGTATCAGTAAAAATGGCACTGTAGCAAAGCCTACTGAACCGATTAAGGACGGATTTAATTTTGCAGGTTGGTACACAGATAAAGAACTTACTAAGGAATATGACTTTTCTGCAAAGGTAACAGACGGATTTACACTTTACGCAAAATGGATTGAGAGCGAAAAAGAACCAATAAATAACAAAGATGATAAAGCATTGACTGTATTTACCGATGTAGAGGTGGGTTCTTGGTATGAGGAAGCAGTTGCTTATGCAGTAAAAAATAACTTATTCAAGGGAGTTTCTGACACAGAATTTGCTCCTGACAGTGAGATGACGAGAGCAATGCTTGTAACTGTTCTTTACCATCTTGAAAACACGGAAGAAAAAGAAGAAACACATTACTTTACAGATGTAGCTGATGACGAATGGTATTCAGATGCAGTTGCCTGGGCAGTAAAGAATGGAATTGTAAATGGTGTGAGCGAAACGGAATTTGCTCCTAATGACAGTATTACTCGTGAACAGATGGCTGCAGTTTTGTATCGCTATGCACAGTATAAAGAACAAGATACATCTATCGCTGAGGACACCAATATTCTTTCTTATACCGATGCAGATGAAATCTCTGAATATGCAATTCCTGCTATACAGTGGATGGTAGGCGCAGGACTTATGAAAGGCGAAACAGAATCCACTGTTAATCCGCAGAACAATTCTACACGCGCACAAGTGGCAACAATCCTTATGCGTTATTTAGAACTGTAATAAGTAAGGCACTATGCGAACAGTCTTACATCAAAATCAGGCTGCTCGCTTTTGCCGGTTTTTAAGGAGTTATAAAAATGAAGAAATCACTGTCATTTTTTATTTGCTTGATAATAATTTTCAGCTTATCATCACATATCTTTGCAGCGGACATTGACACAGTAAACAGTGTAGTTAATGAAACTTCCGAATATTTGTATGAATCCGTGCCGAATCCTCAGGTCGGTTCCACAGGCGGTGAATGGTTAGTTTTTGGACTTGCACGCAGCGGAGCTGATATCCCGGATGAATATTTTGAAAATTATTATCAGACGGTAGAAAAATATATTAAATACTGCGGCGGTGTGCTGCATGAAAAGAAATACACGGAATATTCAAGGGTTATACTTGCCTTAACAGCTATCGGTAAAAATCCGGCGGAGGTGGCGGGATATAACCTGCTGATGCCTCTCGGCGATTACGAAAAAACAATATGGCAAGGGATAAACGGCTCAATTTGGGCGCTCATTGCTCTTGACAGCGGCAATTATGAAATTCCAAAGAATACAAATGCAAATATTCAGGCAACAAGGGAGATGTACATAAAGAATATTCTTGATAATCAGAACTCAGACGGAGGCTGGTCATTATCCGGAGAGGCATCCAATGCCGATGTAACAGCAATGGCTTTGCAGGCACTCAGCAAGTATCAGAATGATGAGTCCGTTAAAGCAGCAACTGAAAAAGCACTCTTGCTTATGTCGGAAAGTCAGGATGAAAACGGCGGATTGTCAAGCTGGGAAACTGAAAACTCCGAAAGCTGCGCGCAAATGATTGTTGCGCTTTGTGAACTCGGAATCTCCCTTGATGATCCTCGCTTTATCAAAAACGGGAATACAATACTTGATAATATGCTTACATACTATGAAAAAGGAAATGGATTTAAACATATAAAAGACGGTACGGTAAATCAAATGGCGACTGAGCAATGTTTTTATGCACTTGTGGCTATAAAACGCTTCAATGAAGGGAAAAGCAGCCTTTACAGTATGAGCGATGCACTTTCAGTTTCAGTCAGCGACAGTCCGGGATATGGTCTTTTCGGAAAAAATCCCGATGTTCAGAAAATGGATGTAGTATCACCCGGAAAAACTTTCGAAGATATAATAGTACATAGAAATCAGTCAGCTATTGAAGCACTTGCGGCAAGAAATATAATCAACGGGAAAAATGAAAATATGTTTGATCCACAAAGCACAATGACAAGGGCGGAGTTTGCCGCGATTATGGTAAGAGGTCTTGGTCTGCCTGTAAAAGGCAATTCTGTCTTTGCAGATGTGACAGGGAATGATTGGTTTTTTGAATATGTAAATACTGCGTACTGCTTCGGTATAATAAAGGGAGTATCGGATACAGAGTTTAATCCAAACGGAACAATTACCCGTGAGGAGTCAGCCATTATGGTTGCAAGGGCAGCAAAGCTCTGTGGCATGAATACAGATATTGGAACCCTTGAGGCACGCGATGTTTTAGCGGGCTTTTTGGATTATGTAAAGGCATCTGATTGGTCGGTAAGCGCTCTTGCCTTCTGTTATGATAACGGAATACTTCCGGATGATGTCATGGAAATCAAGCCGAAAGAAGCTGTAACAAGAGCAGAAATTGCACAGATGCTTTACAATATGCTGTCACTTTCAAAGCTCATTTAGGGAGTGATTTTGAATGGGGAAACATAAAAATAAAATAATTGCAGTTGTAATTATTGCTGCAGTTTTGGTTTTTGTATTTTGGTGGGGCGGTGATTCCCCAGGGCTTCACGGGTGGAATATTCAGAAAAGCGAAAATACAAATTTGAGTCAGACACAGACGAAAGCACCTTCTAATGTGCCCGAAAATTCTCCATCTGCCGAACCTACTCAAGGAATAGAAAATCAAATGGAAGCTGAGATAAGTGATATTCCTGTAAAGGAAGCAAACGATCCGGCAACCGAAGTAAATAAACCGCATAAGTCCGATAATACACCAATGACTGCTGAGGAAAAGGTAGCTTTAGCAGAGCGTATGTCTGAAAGTTTATCGTCTCAGTCAGCAAGCAGAGATGTAGGCTATTTTGAACAAAGCAGAATGGACATAAATAACGATACGGGAAAGGACAAATACAACACCGAGCCTGTTCCAGTGAACAAGCCTATACCTATTGAACCGGAAAATGTGGTTATATCCGATAAGGAGCTTACATGTACCTTATCAGTCCGATGTGATACAATTCTGAAGAATATCGCATGGCTTGACAAGAAAAAGCTGGATCTTGTACCAAAAGACGGCGTAATCTATGCGGAACGAACCGTTACATTTTATGAAGGCGAAAGTGTTTTTAATTTACTTGTTCGTGAAATGAAGCGTAATAAAATACACATGGAATTTGAAAATACGCCTATTTATAACAGTGCGTATATAGAGGGTATTGGAAATTTGTATGAGTTTGACTGTGGCGAGCTTTCCGGTTGGATGTACAAGGTCAACGATTGGTTCCCCAATTACGGCTGCTCCCGTTATCAGATCAAAGAGGGCGATAATGTTGAGTGGGTATATACCTGCGATTTGGGTGCTGATGTAGGCGGTAATTATGGGGCAAGGAACGGGAAATGATAAAATGAACGAGTTTAAAACATATCACCCTATTGTTAATTTTGTATATTTCATATTCGTGATTGGGTTTTCATGTGTTTTTATGCATACTGTATGTCTCATGATTTCTCTTTTATGTTCTTTTACATATTCTGTAATGCTCAAAGAGAAAAGTTTGTCAAGAAAACACTTATTTACATGACAACGATGCTGCTTTTTGCTGCACTGATAAGGTGGTTACAAACGCGCAGCGGTCTATGGGACGGGATGTGTAAAACGGCAGTATAAGACAAGGGGCAAAAACACGGATTGTTGATTTTTTCCATAATGACAATATGGGCACTTGAGAATGCAATAGAAACGGCAGGCAGTATGAAATCCCGGGGATATGGTCACACAGAAAGAATGGAGTTCTCAATCTTCACCTTTGATAAAAGGGATAAAAAAGATCTTTTATATATCGTGATATTGGGGATATATACACTTGCGGGCAAATTAGCCGGCGAAATGTATTTCAGATATTTTCCGTCATTTAAAACAAGTTCTTTTTCGATATTTTGGATTAGTGTATTTATTTCATATTTTGCTCTTTGTATGTGTCCGATAATAATTGAAATCCGAGAGGAGGGAGAAAAAGGAAAGTTATAAAATAGAAAATCTAAGCTGTACTGTGCCCTCCCAGAAAAAATAGACAGTAAAAAGCTACAAAAAACGGAATGAATCGTAATATTTCTTTTGTTTTCGTAGAAGTAGTCGCATTTATTCCACGGTTTGCTTGACAATGAGCCTCTGCCGATGTGATGATGAGGCGAAAGGACGAAGCAGCCCCAAGGGTGATTCGCCCCG
>JAQXIJ010000018.1 GCA_029007725.1 Bacillota bacterium
GCCTCATCATCACATCGGCAGAGGCTCATTGTCAAGCAAACCGTGGAATAAATGCGACCACTTCTTAAAAACCAAAAGAATTATTACGATTCATTCCGTTTTTTGAAGCTTTTTACTGTCTATTTTTTCTGGGAGGTCACAGTGTATGGCTTCAAAAGGATGTATATATTGCAGATGTTTAAATGGTGGAATACAATTGTTTTTGTTTATGCGATTAAACAAAGATACTCCAAGAAAAGAGGAACACTATCCAATAGACTCTTTGGTGTGTAACAAATATCGCAACAGAGGTGATTTGAATGAAATATGTAATAAAAAGTATTATGGATTTTTTCCTTTCTTACAAATGTAGTTTAAAAAAAGGTGTGCTTGTGTGCTTGTGTGCAGCAATGTTAGTTCATTTGTTTTCCTACATAATCCACTTTGACAAAGTCGACAGAGTACCTGCGGAATATGAACCGGCGGAGATTAGTGATGGCGTGTCTGTAAATGATAAGATGAATGCCATGATGTTAGACGTTCCAAAGGAGTATATTGAGGAAGATGATATAAAATTTTTTGTGGATGTCACAAAAGAAGGAGTTGTTCCGGATAGTATCGACTGTGCCGAAAAAAATGTAAAAAATCTAAATAAAATACTTAAATCTGCCAAAGATTTTTCAAAAATAATTTTTCCGGCCGGAACCTACTATCTGAATACTTCATCTCAAGGAATCGATATTAGCAATAAGTCAAATCTTATTATTTGTGGCAGCGGAGAGGTGAGGCTAATAAACACATCATATTCTCCGAGAATAGTAAAAAATATGATTAAATATAATCTATCCAATATCTTCAATATATACGGCTGCAAAAATATAAAAATTGAAAATATGGCGATTGACTATAAAAGTCATACTTCTTCCGATGGAATTATAACAAGGGTTTCCAACGGAAAAACTTATTTTTCTGTTTATCCGGAATTTTTGACCGTAGATAAGATACCACTTGCTGGCGGTGAATGTGTTACTTCCGTATTGACTGCCGATGAAAAAGGGTTTTCAGACGAGATATGGGTAAAAGACACAATGCTTCTAAAAAAAGGATATAAAGATAATGAGTTTTATGTTCCTGTTACGATAGGAAAACCCGGAGACAGAATTTGCTGCAGGTTTACCTCCGGTACATATGCATCTCCGGCTGTTTATATTCAGAATACAGTTGGATTTGAGGCAAAGAATTTTTCCTGCTATACATGTCCAAGCGCTGTATTTTATGCACCTTGCGGAAATTCTGATTTTACATTTTCCGAAATAAAAGTCAAGGCAGAAGACGGGAAACAACGGCTGCTCGCAAGCAATGAGGACTGTATACACATAGAAGGACTTTCTGGACATTTATATGTGACAGACAGCATTTTCATCGGCATCGGCGATGATGCCCTGAATGTCCACAGCAGTCTTGCAGTTGTTTCCGGAATAGAAGACAACAAATTAACACTTGTAAAAGGACGTACGGGCAAAGCACCGGGGCATATGTGGGCAATGAAGGGTGACACTGCTGAATTTTTTGATCAAAATTATAACAGTCTCGGCACTGCAAAGATA
The DNA here is from genome assembly GCA_029007725.1 of Bacillota bacterium. Taxonomy (GTDB): domain Bacteria; phylum Bacillota; class Clostridia; order UBA1381; family UBA1381; genus UBA1738. The sequence goes on from JAQXIJ010000018.1 coordinate 1,587, forward strand.
ACAAGCTTTAACGGCCGCGAAGCTGTAGTTGATAAGATGCCAAACGGCATAACTTCTCAGAATTTTGTACAGAATCTCTCGTTCAATCCCGATACTGTGATAAAAAACTGCCATGTGGAATTTGGACGTGCCCGAGCTTTACTGTTACAGACAAAAAATGCAGTTGTGTCGGGATGTTCTTTTAAAGATATGCGCCTCTGTGCAATTTTAGTTTCTCCGGATTTTGACGATTGGTATGAGTCGGGATTTGCAGATAATATTGCGATTATAAAAAATACCTTTGAAAACTGTACCACATCTCCTGTCTTCAGCAGCTTCGGTGTTATTACGATTAATAACTGCCACGACAGAATGAATGCTTGTTCAAGCTGCGGTAAATTGCATAAAAATATTACTATTTTGGATAACAGCTTTATGAATTGTGGAAAAAATAAGTTTAGAGCAGCTGCCGTACAAAATCTAAAAAGCGATATACCACAATTTACAAATTGATTCTGTATAATCAAAGTTGGCGATTCATATTTGTTCTCTTTCCGCAAAATATACACAAAATCTAAAAAAAAGTAACCGCCACGGCATACCTTTTTATCAAATATTTATGAAAATGTTAATATATTTTGAATATTTGAAAATATACTTGACATAAAACAGGAATGGTGTTAGACTAAAATAGATAATAAAAATAGCTATAAAAAATAGGAGAATTGCAATGGATGAATTTTATGATCTGGCCGGTCAATTTATAAATGTAAGAAGAAGTATGCCGTATGTAAAATTTGACAAAGAGGTTTCTAAAAAGATAAAACATGAAATTTGTATTTTAAACTACTTAAAATTACATAACGGAATAGCGCATCCTAAAGAATTGAGCGAAGAATTTATTGTAAGTACTGCAAGAATGGCAGTGCTGCTAAATCAACTTGAAGAAAAGGGATATATATCCCGTATTCCGGACAGTGAAGACAGTCGACAGACTATTGTAAAGCTGCAACCTAAAGGTGTATCTTTTTTCGAAGATATAAATAATGAAATATTAGAATTTATCGTTAATTTCTTTAAAGAATTAGGACTGCATGATTCACGCGAATTTGTAAGGCTGTATACAAGGCTAATGAATTTTGTTGCAAAAAAAATATGAAGCCTATATTAAGAAGGCAATATTTTTTTAAATATATAACTAATTTAATTAGTAATAAATTTGTAAGAAAGAAGAGATGTTTTATGCCAAAAAAGCAATTCAAAACTGAATCGAAAAAGTTACTCGATATGATGATTAACTCTATTTACACACACAAAGAAATATTTCTTCGTGAAATCATATCTAACGCAAGTGATGCGATAGATAAATTGTATTTCCGTTCACTAACGGATGACTCTGTATCTTTATCAAAAGAAGATTATGAAATTCGTATAAAATCAGATAAGTCTGAAAGGACTTTGACTATTATTGATAATGGATGCGGAATGACAAAAGAAGAACTTGAAAAAAATCTTGGTACAATAGCAAAAAGTGGTTCATATGATTTCAAAAATAATGCTGACAATGAAAATAAAGAACAGGTTGATATTATAGGACAGTTTGGAGTTGGTTTCTATTCTGCATTCATGGTAAGTGATAAAATTGTTGTTGAAAGTCGCGCTTATGGTAGCCAGGATGCATATCGTTGGACATCAACCGGAGCAGACGGATATACAATAGATTCGTGTGATAAAGATAGTACAGGAACAGTAATAACGATTCATTTGAAAGAAGACACAAATGATGAAAACTACAGTACATATTTGGAAGAATATAAAATTAAAGAGTTGATCAAAAAGTATAGTGACTATATCCGATACCCTATTAAAATGCTTACGGAACATGAAAGGCTTAAAGAAGGCAGTAAAGATGAATATGAAAAGATATCAGAAGATGAAATTTTAAATAGCATGATACCGATATGGAAGAAAGACCCTTCAGAGGTAAAAGATGAAGAATATGCGCAATTCTATCAAGAAAAATTCTATGATTACGAAGCACCTCTTAAAGTAATACGTCAAAAAGCTGAAGGTATGACAGATTATACAGCTTTAATGTTTATTCCTTCGCATGCACCGATTGACTATTACAGCCGAGATTATGAAAAAGGTTTGCAGCTTTATTCAAGTGGTGTTCTGATTATGGACAAGTGCAAAGATTTACTCCCTGATTATTTTAGTTTTGTAAGAGGACTTGTAGACAGTTCTGATTTATCATTAAACATATCACGTGAAATGCTGCAACAGGATCGTCAGCTAAAAGCAATAGCAAAGGCTATTGAGAAGAAGATATCAAGTGAGCTTTTAAAGATGCTTGAAAATGACAGAGAAAATTATGAAAAGTTTTATCGATCTTTTGGTACTCAGCTAAAATGGGGAATTTACAGTGATTATGGCAGTCACAAAGAACAACTGCAGGATTTGATTATGTTTACTTCTTCTAATGAAAATAAGCTTGTAACTTTAAAAGAATATGTTGAGCACATGAAAGATGAACAGAAAAAAATTTATTATGCTGCAGGAGATAGTATAGAAAAAATTTCTTTATTACCACAGGTTGAATCTGTAACTGCACATGGATATGAAGTTTTATACCTCACAGAGGATATTGATGAATTTGCTTTGCAGGTTCTCCATACATATATGGATAAAGAATTTTTGAATGTATGTAAAGATGAACTTGATCTTTCTACTGATGAAGAAAAAGAAAAGTTAAAGACGGAAAATGAAAAATCATCAGAAATGCTATCGTTTATAAAGGAAAGCCTGGATGGAGCTGTAACTGCAGTACACTTAACAAATACTTTGCAAAATCATGCAGTATGTCTGTCAAGTGAGGGTATGCTTTCTGTTGAAATGGAAAAGACACTTAATAAATCTGCAGGAAATGAAAGTCATATGAAAGCGGAAATTGTATTAGAAATAAATGCAAATCACCCTATTAAGGAAAAACTTATGGACTTATTTAAAAATGATAAGGAGAAATTGAAGAAATATAGTAAGATACTTTATGCGCAAGCTCGTTTGATAAGCGGTTTATCTGTTGAAAATCCATCTGAAGTAAGTGAACTTATATGCAATATTATGATTGAATCATGATCACCATGAAAGGAGGATTATTGTGTGCAACAATGAAAAAAAAACAGCCTATTTAAAAAGCCTTGCAGATATTTCATGTAAAAATAATAATATTGTTCCGGATATGTACATAAAAAACGACGTTAAAAGAGGTTTGCGTGATGAAAATGGAAATGGTGTTGTTACTGGACTTACAGAAATTTCAAATATAGTATCAAAAAAAAATATGCCTAATGGCACTACAGTTCCGTGTGATGGACAACTGTTTTACCGAGGTATAAATATATATGATTTCGCAGCAGATTTTCTGTCAAATAATCGTTTTGGATTTGAGGAAGCTATTTATTTATTATTGTTTTCTCAGTTGCCTAATAAAAAAGAACTTTCCGATTTCAGAAATTTGTTATCTAATTACAGAACATTACCAGCTTCTTTTTCAAGGGATATGATACTGAAAGCACCAAGCAAGGATATAATGAACAGTATGACAAGAAGTGTACTTGCACTTTATTCGTATGATGATAATGCGGATGACATATCAGTGGAAAATGTGCTGCGTCAATGTTTGCAGTTAATATCAATTTTTCCGCTGCTTGCAGTGTATGGCTATCAGGCGTATCAACATTATCACTTGGATAAAAGTCTTTATATAAGAAATCCTAATAAGGACCTATCCACAGCTGAAAATCTGCTGCACATCCTTCGCAAAGATGGAAAATTTACTCATCTTGAAGCTAAGGTTCTTGATCTTGCTCTTGTTTTACATGCAGAACACGGCGGGGGGAATAATTCAACCTTTACAACTCATGTTGTTACATCGTCCGGAACAGATACATATTCGGCTTTTGCTGCTGCACTGAGCTCACTGAAAGGCCCAAGACATGGAGGAGCAAATATAAAGGTAGTCAAGATGTTTGACGATATGAAACAACATATAAATGTAAAGGATAAGAGTCAAATAAAAGACTATCTTGCAAAAATACTAGAAAAACAAGCATTTGATAAATCTGGTTTGATTTATGGAATGGGACATGCTATTTATTCCGTTTCTGATCCTCGTGCTGAGATTTTGAAAAAATGTGCAAAGGAACTTTCTGCTGAAAAAGGGCTTGACGATGAGTTTGAGTTATATGAAACGGTTGCAGAGTTAGCACCTGAAATTATTGCAGATAAGCGGAAAATTTATAAAGGTGTAAGTGCCAACGTTGATTTTTATTCTGGAATGGTTTACCGGATGCTGGATCTGCCATGTGAGCTGTTTACTCCTATTTTTGCAGTTTCACGAGTAGCCGGATGGAGCGCCCACCGAATTGAAGAAATTCAAAATGCAGGGAAAATAATTAGACCTTCGTATATTAACGTTAAACCTGAAGTAAAATATACCCCTATGGCGGAAAGAAAAGCTTTTTAACTATATAGAATTTTTATAAAATTTATTCATCATATTGATGGTTAGGAGAAGAAAAATGTTATTTAGAAATGATATAAAAAAGATAGAAAAATTAGCAGAAAAAGAAAAATACCAAAAAATTATTCCGTTTTTACAGTCAAAAGATAAGAATACAAGAATTGCTGCAATTAAGTCATTTAAAAATGTTGATATTCCGGATATATATAACAATCTGATTTCTATGCTTAATTGTACAGATTCTGAGGAAAGACTGGCAGTAATAGAAGCATTGTCTTTGACAAAAGAGTCATCAGCAATTACGCATCTTAGTCACATATTGAATGAAGAAAAGGATAAAAAAGTAATAACTGCTATTCGCAATGCAATAGTAAACATACGTACGCATTGTGAAAAAATATGATTTAAGAGGTGTAAAAGGATGGGTTTTATAGAGTTTATTTCCGGCCCAATTATAGGTGCGGCCATTGGTTATTTTACAAATTATATTGCAGTAAAAATGTTGTTTCATCCATATAAGCCTATATATATTGGAAAGCTTAAACTTCCTTTTACACCGGGCATTATGCCAAAAAGAAAACCTGCATTGGCAAAGGCAGTGGGAAATGCTGTCGGGAAAAATCTTTTCACGTCCGATGATTTAAAGAAAATTCTTACATCAAGTGATATAACTGACAAAGTGACTGACATTATGATAAAAAAAATGAATAAATCGGATCTGGAACATTCTGAATCTGACAACTATAAATCTGCTGATGTATTGTTGGGAAATATTATGAATATAGAAGAATTGAATCAAATGAAAGATGATATTTCTGAATTTCTGTCAGATCAATTAATGGATGCCATACGGAAGGTAGACATCGGGGCTGTTATTAAGGATCAAAGTGCTAATATTTTCGATAATATGCAAGATTCGCTTGGTATGTTGTCGATGGTTTTGAAGAGCGGTATGATTGAACCTGTTTTATCCGAAATTTCAGAAAAGCTAAATTGTTTTATTACTGAACATGGCAAAGAAAAGGCAAAACCAGCTATCAGAGAGCAAATTGAAGAACTTTCGGGTTGCCCGTTGCAGGAAATATACAGTAATTTTAACAAAAATATTTTGAAAAAAATATTGATAGCAGCATATAGTAGCATAGCTTCTGATTTTATCAATAATATATCTGGAAATATTGATATTGTAACCATTGTAGAAAAAAAGGTTGCAGATATGGATGTTAAAGATTTAGAGAATTTGTGTATGTCAGTTATGAAAAAAGAGCTTGATTCTGTTGTAAATCTTGGCGCTGTCATTGGTTGTGCGATAGGTATTTTAAATATATTTATATAAAAAATAGAGTATAATGCGTATTTGTTATTATATTAATCAGGTGTGTTAGCATTATAAATTTGCCTCATCTTTAGCCGAAGAAAAGAACTTCATATAGATGCAATTTTATCTATAGATAGCAGTACATTTAATGTATTGGGACAATAGATTTATTGTTATAATTTGTAAACGCACGGCTTAATATGAAATTGCTTTTATGCAAAATTAAGGTAATATTATTTATATAGGTAAGGTGAATACATTAATGTTTTTTATAATGGGTCTTTCAAATGGTAGAAAAGAACTTAACTATGACAGCATGGGGATTAATATTTGCCCGGCTTGCGGTGCGTATTGCAGATATAGAGTTTATTACACATATATGTATCTGTCTTTGTTTTTTATACCAATATTTAAGTGGTCAAAACAGTACTACGCTGAATGTTCATCATGTGCAAGGTGCTTCAAATTAAACAAAAATTTAGGAAAGCGAATCGAAAAAGGGGAAAAAGTTGATATTTCTTCAGAGGACATAGAGGCTGAAGCATTCTCTTGCGCTAAATCAAGCATGGTGTGTAGAAACTGTGGAAATACAGTACAATCTTATTTTAAGTATTGCCCGAATTGCGGAAATAAGTTATTAGTAAAAGAAATAATATAAGTAAAAAACTCATTATGTATAGGTAACACGAAGTCTATATTTGATAGTGACAAGTAAATACAAAAATGGCATATTATATTTTTTGTTTACTGTTACAAATATAAAAAAAGTAAAGGAAGCGGCAGCCTGTTTAGGCTGCCGCTTCCTTTGTGTTATATGCATAAAAAAGCCTTGTTTTATAATGTAGTACAAAAATTTATGTATAATTGCAATTTTTTGCGGATTTACAAAATTGATGAGTAACAGTAAAATTAACTTATAAAATATTCACAAAATATAGGAGGTATAGATATGCTAAATTTTAAAAAAGCAATTTCTGTTCTGATATGTATCGGAACCATAGCTTGTGCAACTGCTGTTGGAGCAGTGGCGGAAGGTAAATTCTATATCAATGAGGATTTTAATGGAATGTCAGAAATGCAAAAAGCAGGCTGGGTTTCTGTAGGGAATGAAGATAGCTTGTCTGCAAACGGTACACTACAGATTAGAGCAAACGGAGTTAGCACAATTCAAGGTGTTAAATACAATATTGCACTTCCTCAGCAATATGTATGCCAATTTAACGTACTATCAACTAACGGAGGAATTGTGAATGAGATAATAAAGTTTTTTGGAGGTGAACCGAAATATTTCCTCGGTGAACCTAAATACTTTGTTAACGTTCTGGTAATAGCATCAATTTGGCAGGGAGTAGGTTGGGGAAGTATAGTATATCTTGCTGCAATAACAGGAATAGATACATCGCTTTATGAAGCAGCAAAGGTTGATGGTGCAACAAAATGGCAGCAAATGTGGTATATTACTTTGCCTTGTATTGCCGGTGTTGCATGTACGATGCTTATTCTAAATCTCGGACATATTCTTGATGCGGGATTTGACCAGATATTGCTACTGTATTCCCCTTCTGTATATAAGGTTGCTGATATTATAGATACATATGTTTACAGAGAAGGTCTGGGGAATATGAATTATTCATATTCGGCTGCAGTAGGACTGTTTAAATCAGTTGTAGGCTGTATTATGGTTGTAACAGTAAACTTCATCGCAAAAGCACTTGGACAAGAGGGCATTTGGTAAAAGAAATGGGGCAGAATATAATGAGGGAAAAGAAAATAAATCAAAAAGTCAAATCGACCGGAGCAGACCGCATTTTCAATATATGCAACTATCTATTTCTTGTTGCGGTAACACTGGCGTTTTTAATACCATTTTGGACAGTATTTGCTTCATCATTTATCAGTAAGGCTGAAGCGGCTAAAAGAGGCAGTTTTATACTAATGCCACACAAGTTTGATATAACTGCATATAAGCTCTTGCTTTCCGGAGGTTCTGCGGTATATAGAGCATATGCAAACACTTTATTTCTTGTAACAGTGGGAACAGCCGTAAATCTTATTCTGACAGTTACTATGGCATATCCCCTTTCAAAAAAGCAAATGCCGGGAAATTCATTAATTACTTTTTTGGTATTTTTGACAATGATATTTAACGGAGGTCTAATACCTACATTTTTGCTGAATAAAGAGCTGGGTCTTATGGACAGTATGTTGGCGCTGATCTTGCCGAATGGTATTAGTGCATGGAATATGTTAATAATGCGAAATTTCTTTTCGGCATTCCCGGAGGCGTTGGAAGAAGCGGCAAAAATTGACGGAGCTTCTCCTTTTGAAACTCTTGTAAAAATAGTATTGCCGTTAAGTCTGCCTGTAATAGCAACAATAGGATTGTTCTACGCAGTGGCTCACTGGAATTCATGGTTCAATGCTGCAATTTATATTAATGATAAGAATAAGTTGCCCGTACAGAACATATTGCGCAATATGATTGCATCATCAACAGGAGATGTTGGAATGGAATCATTGAGTAGTGCTGATTCAAAACCTACGGCAACTGCCATGAAATCAGCGATGATTGTAATCAGTACTGTACCAATAATATGCGTTTATCCATTTATACAGAAATACTTTGTTAAGGGGGTGCTTGTGGGTTCAGTTAAGGGATAAATTAGATTAAAATATTATAAAGTAAGAGGAGTGCTATTATGAAAAAAATTATTTTCGTTATGACAATGCTTATTGCTGCAATATCTTTGACATCGGTGCAACTTACAACCTTTGCAGAAAACAATTATTCAAATTATCTTAATGCTTCATCGCAGACAGAATGGACTTTATCAAACAATGATAACGGAGAAGCTTCAGTAGAAAATGGAGCTATTACAATTCAAACCACTTCAGATACAGCGACATCGACGCCAATAGGAGGATATATAAGTACAGAACAAGCAATGCCTGCATATGTGGCGGAGTATGACTTTAACTTTAATTATACAAATGAGCCGGAGGATGAAAAAGGATATCTTGCATGCCAAATTTTTGATGGTGCATACAGAGCTTTGATTTCGGTATACAAATCATCTATTTCAGTTCAGTCCGATAGTGGAAATGTTAGTGCTCAATTTGCTGTAACAAGTGGCGAGTGGTATCGCATGGCAGTTGTTGTAAAAAATGGGAATATGTCGGTTTACATTAAAAATGCTACAGATGAAACATATACACAAACTTTGTTTACGGATATTACAATGAAAGCAAATACAGCTACTCCGGGTAAATTTTTTGTATATATGCAGAATGCAACAAATGCTGTAGCAAGTGTTAAGGATGTTAATATTGACAGTTGGAATGATGCTTTTGATAATTCGTGTGAATATGAAACAAAGGAATCATATACAGCGGATTTTTCAGATATAAGCGACTGGAATATTTCTTCAGAAGACAATATTAAAGTAGATAATGGGATTTTGAATATTAAAGCAAACGGATTAACTACAGCACAAACTATTACAAAATCAATATCAGATTATGAAAATACTGTAGTTGATATACGATATATGATAAATAATCAAACGGCTGCAGCCGGACGTATGTTTGTTAGATTTGAAGATGTTGGATCAAGAGCGTTTTTTCAAATGCGTCCAAGTAAAATGTATTACTGTACAAAAAATAGTACAGCAAGTGCATCGTATAATATCTCTACTTCAACAAACACATGGTATACTATGAGAATTATAGTAGACAGCAAAAACAGTAAATATACTGTATTAAGAAAAACAGATGACACTGCTTTTACTGTATTGATAAAAGATACAGATATGCAAACGCAGACAACAACTGCTAAAAAGCTTTGTATTGGTGTAGAAAATGATACAACACTTGATGTAAGCATTCAATCAATTTCTGTCGATTGTAGAAATATTTATATATATAAGCCGGTATGTGAGACGGTTTTTACTGAAGATATGACATCTATAGATAATTTTGACAGTACTTGGACAATAAGCGGAACCGACGGAATTTCGGATGGAACCGATGGAATCACATTGACGAGCGATGGAAGCACATATAAGCCATCAATGCAAAAACTTATATCTTATGATTTGCCGCTTGAAGTTGAGTTTGACTGTGTATTTAATAAGATAGAAAATGATACAACAGCTTTTTTGGGAGTACAATTCTGGAATGGAATTGATTCAAGAGGATTTATTCAGATATACCCTGATAAAATAAAGATTCTTTCCAATTCAGGTAATACTGATTACACTGAATATACAAACGCAATAAACGAAAAATATACATATAAAATAAGGGTTGATTCTACTAAAATGGATATATACAGAAAAGGAAGCGATGACAATGAATTTGTGCCTATTGCTCTTGACGTTACAATGCAAACCGGTCATTCTGTATCATCTCCAAGATTGAAATTGTATCTTGAAAAGACAGGAGTAGAAATAACGGTATCAAATTTACAAATTGCCTCTGCAAAAGAATACTATATTAGCAGTGTTAATACAGATGAAGGAATAAAAGCAAACTATGTTTGTCAAAAAGATGATTCCGATGGAGGAAAAATTTATGTTGCTGTATATGATAAGGACGGAAGACTGAAGAAAACGGAGCTGTTCGATGCATCTGTTAAGTATGGTAAAAACGAGCAGATAATCTCTGATACGATTGTAGAAAATAATGAATCAGTCAAGTTCTTTATATGGAACGGAATGACACCTTTGGCAACCAATACTGAAAAAAATACAGTATGTATAGTTTACAATGTATTATACGAAACAGAATAATTTTGTTTGCAAAAGAAAGATAAGGTGATATAAAATATGAAAAAAATAATATCAATTATTGCTGCAGTATCACTTCTTGCAGTTTCATTATCAGGATGCAGAGAAGAAAAAACTGAAAATGACGGAAATATTCCTAAAATTACTATATATATGAATAATGGTGTGACTACAGGAACATCTTCCAGCAGCAACGCAGACATTGAGGCGGTTAAACAAAAAATTATAGAAGAAACCGGAGTTGAGCCTGTATTTATAGGTGCAAATGCAGGCGCTGAAACTGAAAAACTGAATGTTATGTTAGCTTCCGGTGAAGATATAGATGTTTTTTGGGGTGACTGGTCAGAGTATTATGAAAAGAATATGATCATTCCATTAAATGATTTATTAAATAAATACGGAAAAAATATTTTGAAGGAAACTCCTAACGAAGTATGGTTGGCTTCAACCGACAATGATTCTAAGATATGGGGAATTCCAAGAGTCCCGGCAACATTGGGTTATCCTATATTTATAAGAACTGACTGGTTAAAAAAATATAATTTGAAAATGCCTCAGACTATTGAAGAACTTGAAAATGTAATGAAGGTATTTAAAGAAAATGATCCTGCAGGTAACAATACGACTATCCCTATAATTATTAAAGAGTCAGGAATGAATCATGGACTTTCGGCAGCCTTTACAGGTAATGGATATGGAAACTATTTTGATTCTTCAGATCAAAAAGTTAAGCCTTCAGTGCTTGATCCAAAGTATAAAGATTTTATAGAAACAATGGCAAGATGGTATAATCTCGGTTATATTAATAAAGAAGGATTTTCAATGGATACCAGTCAAATACGTGAATATATCAAGCAGAATAAAGTAGGTATTCATTTGGAATGGTATTCAAATGTCACACTATCAACACAGGATTTGAAACTTAACAATCCGGAAGCAGATTATGAGATTGCGGAAGTAAGCAGCCCTTTGGGCAAATCTGAAACACTATCTACACCATCACAAAAATCAATGCTTATAACAAAAAAATGTAAACATCCGGAAGCTGTTATAAAGTTAGTTAATTGGGCATATGAGAGTGTAGATAACTATAATCTGCTGGCATACGGCATTGAGGGAAAAAATTGGAAGTATACAGACGATAATAAAACCGATGTGGAGATTTTAAATCCGGATGCACGTACATATAATGGTGAATGCAACTTTGCTTTGGGTACAATGGAAACAAAAGCAATTTCGGTAAAAACAAATCCAACCTTCCACGAAAAATATATTATAAATAATTTAACTGATTATGATAGAGCAACAAAAGTATTTGATTATGGTACAGTGTACGATACAGATGTAATAAAAAATGAAATTCCTATGATGAGCGATCTTGACAGAATGATGGATGAGGAAATAGTTAAGTTTATTACGGGAATAAGACCTATGAGTGAATGGGATACATTTATACAGGATTTATACAGCATAGGACTTGATACATATATTGATGTCTACACAAAACAATATAATGAACATAAAAAATAATTAACTGTTGCGCTTTGTGTACCACTATCATAATCTTGATGTGAGACACAAGGCGCAAGTGAGAGGATAATTATGATTATGAAAACATATAAGAAAGTTACAGCATATATATTGTTTATAGTTATATTCTGTATGGACGAAGTTGTTTGGGCAAAAAATGCTGTTAACTATTTTAAATCAAAAGAATATATAAGCGGTGACGGAGAAAACTGTTTTAGACCAAACAGCAATATAACAAGAGAGGAATTTGCAACCCTTTTGATAACAACTTTTGAATATGAAATTAATACATCAGACGGAGGATTTACAGATACCACTACTGAATCGTGGTATTATGATTATGTGGCTTCGGCAAAACATTATGGAATTTCAGATGGAAAGAATGACGGAAGCTTTGGCGTTGGCGAAAACATTACGAGAGCCGATATGGCTGTAATGTCGTACCGTGCATATCTGTCTGCAAAGGGTGATTTGCCGATAAAAAATGCTGCTACTGTGTTCAAAGATTTTTATGCTATTCCGGAATATGCTGTAAATGCTGTTTCATATATGTAGCAGGCAAATGCCTTAATCGGTAAAGATGGAGGAAATTTTGCTCCTCTCGATTACGCAACAAGAGCTGAGGCTGTGCAGATGTTATACGGACTTCTTGATATTAATGTAGAAGAACAAGAAGCCTTATCACTTCTTGATGACGGACAATTAGGCTTACTTGTAAAATTAGGAGTTTGCGCGGAAGATTGTGATCTATCAAAAAAAATCACAAGGGCAGAAACAGCAAAAATGATAGCAGTATTGAATGATGTCACGGAAAATATGTACTCATCATATACTCAAGAATTTGATGATGTCGGAAAAGATTCTTTGTACTATAAGTATATTGCCGCTTGCTGCAGCATGGGATATATGACTGATTATAAAGGTGAATTTTATCCGGATGCTTCGGTTTCGGTAGAAGAATTTATAAAAATACTTATGGATATGGCAGGATATAAAGAGTATGCAGAAGCAAGCGGAGGAACATATGAAGCTTACCTAAATATTCTTAAAGATTCTACCGATGTAATGTATTTAGACGGTGATAAAGATATTACTTATAATGAGGCAATATATTATACGTATAAAGTTTTGCACATACATCCAATGTATCAGATTGGATATGGTACATATAAAAAATTTGAGCAAGATAAAGATTCAACGGTAATTGAGAAACTTCGGGATATTTTGCATGGTGAGGGTCAGGTTGAAGGCACAGAAAATACAACTATTACGCATCCGGACTCAAGTATAGGTGAGAACCAAGTCGTCATTAACGATGAAAAATATATTTGTGCCGGTGCACAGGATCTTTTAGGATATTATGTAGATTTTTATTATAATAAAAGAAATGAAATAATCTATATTGCAAAAAATCAAAAATATAACAGTTCTTTGACAATTGAGAGCGAAAATCTTGAAAGTTATAGCAACAATACATTATATTATCGTGATGGTAATGATGCAAAAAAGAAAATATCATTTGCTGAAAGACCGGATTTGATTTATAATGGTATTGCATATCCTTCTTATGAAAATGAAGATGTTATACCTCAATCCGGAAGAATTGAAGTGATTGATAATGACAAAGACGGAAAATATGATATGATTAAAGTGTATGCATATGAATATATTGTTGCAGGTGATGTAGATTTTGAAAATATGATCGTATATGACAAATATGACAAGGCACTTTCTTTATCATTGGATAATTCAGGACAAACTGCGACAATATTGAAAAAAGGGAAAAAAGTTTCTTTTGCAAATATAGTGGAAAATAACCTTCTTGCAGTTAGGAAAAGCAAAAACACAAATGGAATAATGAGTATTATAACGGAAATTTCCGGAAATTGTGCCGATGGTACTTTAAAAGGCTGGAATGATGATACAATTAAAATTGATTCAAAATCATATCATGTAGAAGGACGGCTTGAATTACTCAAAAAAGATGGAAGCTTTAATGTTGGGGTAGGGAAACATATTTATGTATATTTGTTTGAAAATAAGGCGGTTATGGCGTCATATCAGACCGATAATGAGGCTTCACTTGGATTTCTGATGAAAACAAAGTATAATGAAGATAATGAGGAACTTAGCTTAAAAATTTTTACTTCATCAAAAAAAGAGATAATGTTAGTTTGTGCAGACAAGCTAAAAGTTGATGGTATAAAATACAAAGATCCGCAAAATGCAATTGATGCATTGAAAGAAGGGCATTCTGCAATAAATCTTCCGGATGTTAATTCGGAAATTGCACAGCCAATACTATACAGAGTTAATTCGGATGGCAAAATTTATCAGATAGATACAGCAAAGCAAACGTCTGTTGAAGATAAAAAGTCCTTATATATGAAAACTGAGTATAATAATACTAAATGGAGGTATTCTTTACCTAATAAAACTTTTTATGACTCTGTAGAAAATCATATTGTTACTACCGTGAAACCTGATACAGTAACATTCTTCATACCGCAAAATGATATTGAAAACAGTACATATTATAATGTCGTGTCCTCTGGTAACCTCCTTGCTGATAACGCAAAATATGTAGTAAGAGCATTTGGTGACTCAGATAACTTTACGTCAGATTATTTGTTTGTATACAATAATGTACCGAGTAATGTTCCGCAGAGCGCAGCGCCTAATCCGGTGAAAAAAGTGCGCACTGAAGTTAATTCATATGGTGATACAGATACATATATAGATGTTTTTGTAAACGGAACATTAAGAAGTATTAGGGTCGAAGAAAATGTTGTTATGCCTGATCTTAAAGAGGGAGACCTTATACGTTATCGTACAAATAACAGGACAGGTGATATTATGACTGTTTCAAAGGTGTTTGACATAAGCGCTCCCATGCCTGATCCGGGAATGAGAATTGTACAGGAAAATTCAGAAAGTAATAACAAATCAGATGATTACGACAATACTTTCAGAATGATTTGTGGAACACTGTATGCAAAGGACAGTAATGTTATCACTGTTACAACAGGATTCAGTTCTGATAATGGAGGCATCGAATCAGGTAACTATATTGACAATTTCTACCTGGGTTCACAGACAATATATATATATAATCCAAATATTTCTAAGAACAAGGTTTCGGTTGGAAATTTATATGATTTAATGTCATATAAATCAGTAGGAAACAATGCGTCACGAGTGGTAATATATGTAAACAACGGTACTTTAAAAATGATTTATAAGATAATGGAAGAGGATTAATGTTATGAAATATATAAAAAAGATTTTAATATTTTTAATAGTTAGCATTATGACAACTATAGTAGTACCGTTGGAATCTTATGCAGCAAATGAATGGGAAGGATGGTCTCTTCCGGCAGAAGCGAAAAAAAATGACAACGGTACAATAAGCCTTTCAAATTCAACATCTGCAGGTATAAATATGATAAAACGTCAGAGTTTTGCCAGTGAATTTGATATTGAATTTACAATGAAAGTCGACAGCTTTGCAAAGGAAACCGGTATTCAAGTTATAACAGGGAAATATCGTTTATTTATGAATTTATCGCCTAATCAAATAATCTATTTTACTGGTGATGGATCAACGAATACAAAAGCCGTTTTAAGTTACAATATAGGTACAGATATGCATAATTATTTAATTAGTGTCAGCGGAGCAAAGGCTGGGTTATATATTGATGATAATTATGTGGGGAATATGATAATTCAGACGAAGAATGATTCTAATCCAAGAATGCTATATTGGGTTACGGGAAACTCGGAAGCAAAGGCGGCAATAACAGTATCTGATATTAAATATACAAGCATGGCAGCTTCAACTTCGTCGTCATTATATGATCCAAGGGTCGAGGTTAATGTTGATATGAGCACTCTAGATGTTTTTGACATAGTTGAAAAAGGAGGAACAGTACTTTCGGATGAGGGATATGCCCATATGGAAGCATAAACCCCCGGAACAATGTATAATATTAAAAAGTTTGTAGGAATAGATCGTGATTTTGACTTCACATTCAAATACAGGCTGGTGTCTTCTTATGGCGAATCCGGTGCACAGGTTGTATGGAATGGGCATAGAATATTAATATATTTTTTACCGGATTATTGTAGAATATTGACTAAAAACGGACAATATAGATATTCTTTTGGTAAAAGCATAATTAACGAATGGCATGAATACAAGGTAGAAGTCAGAGGAGATTATGCGACTTTGTACATGGATGGAAAACTAATGTCAAGCTATGAACTTATGAACTGGGAAACAGAAAGATCATATATTGCGTTTTGGCTTAATCGAAAGGATGAATACGGTAGTACAGTGATGGATGTGGGGAGCTTTCATTTTCTCCCTTACACATATAATGCTGTCCTTATGACCCCGATGAATAATTCCGAATATGTTTCAGAAAGTGAAATATTGTGTCAAATAGATAGTAATGTTATTGACTCAGATAAAATTATATAT
>JAQXIJ010000019.1 GCA_029007725.1 Bacillota bacterium
AAAAATCAGAATCTGCATAAATGTGCTGGTATAAAGCGAGGCATCACGCATAAACATCGCTTCGTCTGTCGGCATTGCACCGAGTATGTAAAAACCTTCCGCTGCCGTAAAACCGAACAAATAAGGTTTGCCTAAGACCTCACATTCATATACGGTTTTTGCGGTCATATTTTCGGTGTCGAGCGAAATTCCGATTTCCGCAATGCTCTTGCCGTTATATGCCTGATTATCGGAAACAATGTTAAACGCTTCATCGCAAATTGCAACAAAACCGTTTTTACCGACATGACGATTTTTTGTAGCATCGACGATATAAGAGCTTATATCCTTTTGAAAATGCTCGGGGTCATAGCCTATCTGGATAAAACCGCCGTCTTCAAGGGTTACGCCGCCGTATTTTCTCAAAAAGCCTTCATTATATGAAGTTTGTCGGTATTCTTGAACAAACTCGGTTTCTCCTTCGAGCAAAACACTAAATTCGGCAGACTGTTCGCCGCTTGACATATCGTAACCGACATAGTCAGCCACAGAAGATGCAACAATGACAAAATTTTCATCAATGATGTTGACTTCGCTGATGTCAAATTTTTGAGCTATGGCAGTAAGGTCTGAATTTTCCGTATATTCAGTTTTTACATTCTCTGCCAATTTAAGCAAGTTTTTATCCGAAGCATCGGTAATGTCTTTATATACATCTTCAAGAGTCAATGTTATGACCGAGTTGGTTTCAATTTGAGACATTCCCTGCTGTAAAACAAAGGTAAACAGATTGGTGATAAAATAAGCCGTAACAATTAGGACAAGCAGCCATCTTTGAAAGGTTTGGGCAATATGTTCGTTGTCTTTGATTTTTGCGATTTTTTCATGACTTAAAACCGTAACCGAAATAACACCGAGCCCTACTGCGGCACAGTTTCCGCAAAGCATCGGAAGTGTGCAGGTCTTGACAAATTGGAAGGCAGTAATTGTATCCCCCATATTTGTAATAAAAATCAAAAGCATATGTATGACTTCGCACACTACGGTGATAGCAATACCGTAACCCCATGTCGGCTTTTTATTTTCAAACATAAACCGCCTGATCCCGGCTGCGAAAAATCCTGCGATAACGGTTGCCAGTGTGCAGGCAAGTCTTGTGTAGGTGCCTGCACCCCAAAGAACCGAGATCCAACGGTATGCACCGCCGATAAGACCCGAAATAATACCCGCGGGAGCACCGAAAATCAAGCCTGCCGTAATGGGAGCCGCATCTCGCACATTGACTACAGTGCCGAGCATTTCAACACCGTAGCTTGAAGCGAATGCAGCTATAGCACCAAACAGCACGCCGATAATAGCCTGTTTTGCCATATATGGCAGTTGTTTCAGCGATGTGTACTTATCCAGCAAATATACCGCAATCACAAGCAATGTGTTAAGTATTATAGGAATTAAAATTCGCAAGTTTATCCCCCGTTTACCAGTTGATTCTGAAAATCAATTTAATTAAATCCTCTAAAAAGCCGCCAATTATTCCGACAACCATCAAAAGTATCATATATATAAACATACTCATTTTGCTTACATAATCTCTCGAAACATCGAAATAGAAATTAAAGTGACCGAGCATATCGGTGTTTCTGTTTTGGTTCCATTGATATGTAATAGCATCGTCACAGTTAAAACATTCGGGAGCATAGTCTTTGTATAGTTCCTTTTCTACACGGCGAATACGGTAGCAGTTTGCGTCGTTCATACTGTAATCTTCACCGATGGAAATGGTGATGACGGCTTTTTTAAGCTTTTGACGGTGAAAAGCACCGATACGGTTAATTTCGTCAGGTAAGAGTCTTGCTTCATTGATGCGAATTGAATAGCCGTACTTTTCCGACACAACGGGGGTCGTAATTAAATCTCGAAGTCTTGTCAGCAGTCCTCCGACATTTATATGCGGCTTAAAAATCTCATTCAAGGACTTGTGCGGCATACGCCATAGAAAATACGCTTCGTCGTTAGCAAGATATTCCTGCAACTTTTCTATATTGACGGTAATCAGCGTTCCGCTTGACAACGGTTTTAATTCATATTCTAAACAGGAAATGTGCACAAGGTCAATGGTGCGGGCGTTGTAAGCGATTTCCGAGGTGCATTCGTTCTTTTTGTAGTCAATAACACAAGCGGCACTAAAGGTTGCCCTTAAAACCCCTTCGTCTTCAAATTTCAACGAAGTATCGATAATTTCGTCTTTTGTTACACCAAAAGGAACATAGACATTAAGCAAGGCAGAAGATTTCACACCGCGAATACGCACCGCAAAGTCAACATAACTGTCACCCGTAGGTGTCAACCAATCGTTAATATAAACCGTGCTGTTGTCATCGCCGTTAACCCAAACCGCCCAGCCGTCATCCGCAAAGCGTTTATTTTTTAAAGCCATTGTTGCCCTCCTTGTTTTCATCTAAACACTGAATTCATTATAACACGAAAAGCTCAAAAAGTAAACAAAAAGGACAGGGTCACTGTCCTTTTAATATATCTATCCTATTAATTCATCAAACACATAAGTCACATCGAAGCCACTGCAATCAAACAGCTTTTCCCTTTCGTTATATTCTATTGACCTTTTCTGTACTTATTTATTGCATAGTTTTCTTTTGTGTAGTTTTTAGACATAATTGTAATCTCCTTGAAATTGAATTTTTGAATATGGCTTGAAATCAAAGCAGAAATATATTTGACACTTCGTGCATCGGATTTTCTTGGATATCGTCTGCAAACACTAGGGTTTATGAGCGGCAAAAGTGCCTTTACCGCTCATTTTTTTAATACCCCTTTATATCCCCGACAAACTGATTGC
>JAQXIJ010000020.1 GCA_029007725.1 Bacillota bacterium
ACCTCAAGAGCATATTCGGGCTCTGTTCCCGTGAAGCTTTCGGGCGAATACTCAAATCTGAAATTACCCTCATATTCCGCGGCAAGCTTTTTAACAAGCTTTGCTCCGTCAATTGCTATCTGCTTTATTTCTTCCTTTGACTTTCTGAAAACCTGTTCACGCTGTGCAACGCTTACGGAATTATAGAAATGAATTATTGCATTGGGAGCGCCCTTGCAGGCCTCAAAGGTTTTGCGGATAATATGCTCACGGCACTGGGTCAGAACCTGAACCGTTACATCCTCCGGAATCATATTGTTGTCGATAAGTGTTCTTAAAAATTCAAACTCCGTTTCGGAAGCGGCAGGGAAGCCCACCTCTATCTCCTTAAATCCAACCTCAAGAAGCACCTTATAAAACTCCAGCTTTTCCTCAAGGCTCATAGGAATAACAAGTGCCTGATTACCGTCGCGCATATCTACACTGCACCATACAGGCGCCTTTTCAATGTGGTCCTTATTCACCCACTTTGTATGATTACCCGGAGCCGGATAGTATCCGACGCCATATTTGCTATTGTCCATCATGCTTTTTTCCTCCTTAAATATTGTAGCTTTTGAGACTGGACGTGATGGAAACAAAAAAGCGCCCGCCCCAAAACAGATATTTTGAGACGGGTGCAATATATTACACTCGCGGTACCACTCAAATTGTACTGATAAAATCAATACCACTCTTCAGGCTCTTATAAAGCCCTTTTGCACTAACGCAGCATACGCGGAAGGAACTACTTTTTTGTTTTCACTCCTCCGGCTCGGAAGTGAGAGCCATTGAACAAATTCCGTTATCAACTCACACCAACCGCTGACTCTCTTGAACTTCATTTGCTCGACATTCTTCGTCATAGCCTTTCAATTTAAGTATATTAAATTTTTTAAATTATATCATTTTTATGTTTTAATGTCAAGAGATTTTTTCAAAAAAACTGTTTTTTCCTGTTTTATTGCGTACAACAACCAAATATTGATTTGTGGGGCATGGAATTTTATATCATAAAACTCAATATGAGCTGCTCTGTCCGGTCGGGCAAAGGATAATTTTCTAAAACACACAGAAACTGTGAATTAAATAAAAACCAAAGAATAATTTCTGATATAATTTTAAATCATCACGAAAACTATGGTATAGTGTTTAGGCAAATTTTAACCTTTGATGTTATTTCAGTTAAACTCTATCCTTCGTATTGTAAAAATAATTTGTTTGTTTATACTATACAAAATAATCTTCAAGTTTTTTAATAGTTCTCTGCAAACAATCCATTAACTCATTACTCAAATAGCCACCTCCCATGCAAAAAATTGATGTCATCATTTTTTCAAATGATAATTTTCTGTTTCTTCTAAAATCCTTTTAAGAATTTGTTGAAAAAAGCCATGATATTTTGCTGATATTCTTGATAGAATAAGCAAAGTACTCTTGATTTCCGGAATAGTGTAGCGCATACGGTTTCATCCTTGTAACAGTAAGTGATATACTTCTAATTACAAGGGCTTCTTTAACTAACGGTGCTAGATAAAGAAGCCGCACAAATCAATGGATTTCTCAAGTGTTTTTCAAAAAAAATCGAAAAAAATCAAGCTTGTTTTTTGCTTGATTCTTTTGATGTGTCATCTTATCTTAATGACATTGGGCAGAAAATGCCTCCCATTTATTTATACATCCCTGCTAAGTTGTTAATCACAATCACGTGTGCAAGGCTCTCGGGCTAATTCAAATCATCTGCCGCAGATCCCGAATAGATTTCCCTGTCTAAAAGCTTCTGCACTGTCTGTCTTGCCCAGTCCGGCAATTCGATTGTATAATGATATACACGCGTTCGCGGCTTCCCTCAAGCTCATAAACACGCTCATTTAAACGCTCAAATTCGCGGTTTTCCTCTGTTGTAATGCTATTTTAACAAAACATTGCATCACGCAAAGTATGTCAAGAACGGGTGATCTATATGACAACCCCCGCAGCAGAAAGCTTTTTCAGCTATTTCAAATGTAAACTTGTACATCATAAGCATTACGAAGAATTTAGCGATACGGAGGCTCATCTATGCGACAAATGCAGTAGAGAGATTCACCGTAGGCTGCGTAAGTTCACAAAAACAAACTTTTCAACTGATGATTTGCTCAAAAAATCAATATATTTATCCGTAAAGAAAATTAGTAAAAAATAGAATAATCCGGTCGGAGCTTGGTGCAGGATATAGAGTAGTAAAAGCAGGCACCAAAAGCCGCCCGTTCAGGGGGTGGGTAAAATCCATGCATACTCTCCGGTCGCACTCCTAAGATGCCATATCCTGCCGTATGGAAAAAGCCAATAATAGTATTAACAACACTTGGAATATCATTCCATTTACACAGTTTGCACACCACTCCCTATTATTTTTATCAGCCAAACAAGGTCTGGTTATCGTATTTATCCTTTGGAATTTCTGTTATTGTATCCTTTTTGTGATCAAGTAGCCACTCAAAAACCTCTCTGTTTTCATAGGTCGGAACCCATGAATCATGACCTCTGCCGTTGTATATTGTAAGCTTTGCATTTCCGCCGCATTTGTTAATTGCATCAACCATTTTTTTGCTTTCCTCACAAAAAACCGCATTATCCTCATCTCCATGAAATGCCCAAACACCCATGTTTTGAAGTCTTGCAGCGTTCCAGTACATTCCACCGCCGCAAATAGGCACAGCCGCCGCAAAAACATCGCAGTGCGACATTGCCATCTGCCATGTTGCATAGCCGCCCATGCTCGGTCCCATGACATATACTCTTGATGTATCTACAAAATCACATGTCAACATATAATCCAAAAATTCACCGAGCTGTTCAAAAATATCAAACCATGTGTTTGCATAGCACTGCGGTGCAAAGGTTACAAATCCCATATCGTCGTGCTTCTGCGTGATTATAAAATACGGATTTGACTTCATCATTTCTATATCGCGGCCTCTGCTTCCCGCTCCGTGCATCAGCAGTATGGTAGGATATTTTTTCCCGCTTTCTGTATTGTCCGGCTTTTTAAGTATATAATCCAACTCTTTAAATCTAAGACATTCGAGCATATCTTTACTCTCCTTCTACTATTTTCCTTTATACATTATACATTATTCTTAAACGTTTTTCAAGTGTTTCCACTATATTCATAACTTTCCGTTTTTTTTGTTGACATTGCCGGGTGATTTTGTCAAAATGCCTATATATTCAGTTAAAATTCAAATTTCATTTTTCATAGCAGCTTCCCCATCTGATTGCGCATAGTTATTCTGCCATACATCGGGCTTAATATTCTACCCGCCACGTTATGTATTCCTGTGTCTTTTCCACAAGCAAGCGCACTTCCTCATTGGTCATAAGCGGAGTTTTTCCCTTTTGTTATTTTTGCGGAGAATTATCGCAAGGTGCTTTTCTATCCAGCTTGCATGCTTTGCAATAAAAAGGCTTATTTCGTTGTCAGATGCAAACACAGGCGCACGGATTATTATTTTCTCATCGAGTTTGATTTAAATGCTTATGCTTTTTCTTTTGATTCGTATAATTTTCATCCTCTGCATATTCTCTCGTGATCCTTTCTTTTTTGAAATTTAAAAATATAGATTTAATATGTCAACATAGTTGAATGCTTGCTTTTTGAAGTATAAAAATCCTCCCATGTTATTTTACATAGGAGGACTTCGTCCGGCGGCAAATACAACACACACCTGCCGCCATTTTCAGTCATTCTGATATATGATATGTTATCAGCAACATCCGTTGTTATCGCAGCAACCGCAGCCGCCGCCCAGGAAATTGCCGTCACCACAGCAGCAAAGCACCAATATGATGATAATTAATACCCAAATCCATGAATCACCACTGTTGCAGCCGTTTCCGCAGCCTCCGAATAAACCCATAATTAAAATTCCTCCTTTCAGCTTTATATTATAGAGTACGCTGAAAGAAAAATTATGTGCATATCACATCTTATTTTCCCAAAATACGTATATGCCTTCGGGAGATTTTGTAAAACAAAGCACAAATTTATTGTCTTCTTCTGTCACGACACAGGAGTAGCCGTCACGAGTTGCGGTTATCTCGGAGTATATTGCGCTGGGGTGATGCGATTCAATATAATTGCTCACAGCATTATGCTCGTCCTTAAAGCGAATTTTATTAAAAATCCCTCTTCCGGTATAAAATCTGTATGCAGTAAATGCCACCGCACCAATCAAAATAGGCAGTTTGCTATTCTTTTTACTCATCGTCTTTCTCCGCAAAAATCTCATTATAAATCAGGTGAAGCCTGTTAATATCATGTATAGGTTCTTCAAGTTTCGGTCCCCACATAAGCTCGTTCATTGATACATTAAAAAGTGACGAAATGCGAACCAAAACTTTAAACGGCGGAACAATAGTATTGTTTTCATAGCCGTACACTGTGCTTTGGGATTTGCCTATAATCTCGGCAAACTGCGCCTGTGTCAGCTTATGTTTGAGTCTGACTTTTTTAATGTTACCGCCAAAATCAATTTCGTCCTTTCTCATATATGTCATCCCTTTCTCTTTTTACGCAGCATAGCGTCCTTAACCACCGGCTGTGAAACCGGCATTTTAAGAATCATTGCGGCATGAGGCGCAACGTCTATGCTTTCTCCTTTGTCATTTTCCATATATTCTACCTGCTGACAAAAAAACGGCTTGCCAGGCTGAATAATTTCAACTTCATCACCAACAAAAAACCTGTTCCGCTGAATTATAGTGGCAATTTGGGTATTTTCGTCATAATCAAGCACAATACCAATTAAATCATAGTCACGTATATATGAGCTGTCGGTATAAACCTGTGAGTTCTGATCAGGTTTACCATAATAAAATCCGGTATAGTAAGGTCTGTGACTTATTTTACACAGTTCGTCAAGCTGACGTTTGTCAAATATATAATTCAACGGATCACTTAAATATCTGTCTATTTCTTCCCTGTATGCCTTAACTATAGTTGCCACATAGTATGCAGTCTTGACCCTTCCCTCTATCTTCAGACTGGTTATTCCACTTTCGATAATTTCGGGAATATGCTCAATCATACACAAGTCCTTTGAATTGAAAATAAAAGTACCCCTTTCATTTTCATAGACCGGCATATACTCTCCCGGTCTTGTTTCCTCCATAAGCGAATAGTTCCATCTGCACGGATGCGCGCAGGCGCCTTGATTAGCGTCCCTTGAAATCATATAGTTTGAAAGGAGGCATCTGCCTGAATACGAAATACACATGGCTCCGTGCACAAAGGCTTCAAGCTCAAGGTCGGCTGGCGTATTTTCTCTAATCTCTCGGATTTCGTCAAAGCCCATCTCACGCGCAAGCACAACCCTCTTGGCGCCCTGTTTGTACCAAAATTCTGCACTTTTATAGTTAATATTGTTAGCCTGAGTGCTTATATGAATAGGCAAATCCGGTGCAAGTTCCTTTACAACCTCAACCATTCCTGGATCAGCCAGAAGAATTGCATCAAATCCGAGAGGAGCAATTTGCTTTATATATTTCTCAAATTCATGAATATCTTTATTATGCGGAAGAATATTTGCTGTGAGATATACCTTTTTGCCGCGGTCATGTGCAAATTTGAGTCCTTCCTTCATGTCTGATATCGAAAAATTTTCCGCCGCAACACGCAGGCTGAATGATTCTCCGCCGACATACACCGCATCCGCACCGTACAAAATTGCGATTTTAAGTTTTTCCAGACTTCCGCCAGGAGCCAATAATTCCGTTTTTTTCATACTTTTTCCTCTCATTTTTTTACTGCTATTGTAACGCCGTCACCCAAGGGCAAAATTACAGTTTCAAGCTCAGTTCGCTTCATCTGAGCTGAAACAAAGTGCCGCAAACGCTTTACTATTGTTATTTTCCGCTTTATAACGTGTTCCTCATCGGCAACCATTCCCTTGTACATGATGTTGTCAGCGAAGAGTATGCCACCCTTTTTTAAAAGCCGTATACAGTCGTTTAACATATATATATAATGTGCTTTAGGTCCATCCAGAAATATCATGTCATATTGACCGGTTAGATTAGGTAAAAGATTTTTTGCATCATCATGTATCACTCTGATTCTGTCCGAAAGTCCGGATTTTTCTATATTTTCACGTGCCTTTTCCACCATATCGGTGTCCCACTCTACGGTGGTTATGCTCCCGTTTTCTGCCATATTACCCGCCATCAAAATTGCAGAATATCCTATTGCACAGCCAATTTCAAGAATACGTACCGGCCGCAGGACGGTGGTCAGCACCGTCAAAAGCTTTGCCGTTTCAGGCTGCAGAATAGGTATGGAATTTGTTACGGCATAGTCTTCCATTTCCTTTAAAATTCCGGTATTTTCAGGAATTTCTCCGCGTATGTATTCTGTTATATATGGATAGACTATAGCGTCCTTATCATATTCAACCATTTATAACTTCCTCACATAACTTAATAACCACTTTTTTTACCTCGCCAAGCGACTTATCCCGCAAAGCGACACCGGCTGCCATTGCATGACCGCCGCCTCCGAACTTAAGGGCAATTTTCGAAACATCAAACTTTCCGTTAGAGCGAAAGCTGAGCTTGACTTTTTCGGGAACTTCTCGGACAGAAACTGCTATTTCGCACCCCTCCACCTTTCGTGCAATGTTTACCACATCGCCGGAATCTTTTTCTTCTATTCCAAACCTATCAAGAAGAGTCTGTTCTACAGTAACCATTACAAGCTTTCCACCGCAGTACTGCTCAATATTATTCATAAGACAGCCTTTAAATTTCATTATGTTTATCGGCTCGTTGTCATAAAGATAGCGTGCAATTTCCGCATGATTAATATTTCTTTTCATCAGTTCCGCAGCTATGTTCATAGTCCTAGGCCGAACGCTGCTATATTTAAAACTACCTGTATCCGCGCTGATTGCCGTGTATAAATTTTTTGCAATATCGTTTGTTAGCGCCACACCCATTTTTTCAAAAAGCTCATACAATATTTCGCCTGTTGCAGGAGCATTTCCGTCAACATAGTTTGCTTCGGCAAACATGGTATTTGTCTGATGATGGTCAATGTTTATCGTGTGCTTTGCACATTCAAATATGGCGGCTCTTTTACCTATTCTACCGATATCTCCGCAGTCAAGACAGATGCACAAATCGGTTTCAGGCACTTCTTCTTCGCTAAAAATCTCATAAAAACGTCCCATAAATTTCAAATGAGCTTCTGTTTCTGCCGAAAAATAGCATACCGCTTTTTTCCCCATGTCCGAAAGAGCAAGGCGCATGGCATAGCAACTGCCTACTGCGTCTGCGTCCTCGCTCTCGTGAGCAAGTATTGCTATATCACTACTGCTTTTTATAATGTTAATGATATCATTCATTATTTTTACCTTTCTTTATATCGGAAATGAGCTGATTGATATGCGCTCCGTGCTCAATAGAGTGATCAAGCTCGAAGACAAATTCCGGCGTATGACGCAAATCAAGTTTTCTACCCATTTCACGACGTATAAATCCGGCAGCTGATTTTAAGCCCTCAATGGCTTTTTTCTGCTCTTCTTCGCTGCCCATAATGCTTACATAGCACTTGGCATAGCTCAAATCATTCGTTACATTTACCGCCACAACGCTTGTCATCATCGGTATTCTTGTGTCTTTAAGCTCTCTGATAATATCGGCAAGCTCGCGGCGAACCTCTTCATTTATTTTATTAATTCTGTTTTTTGCCATAATAAACCCGCCTTTCAGGCAACTTATCTTTCAATTTCCTCCATAACGAAGCATTCCATAACATCGCCCTCTTTAACATCATTAAAGTTTTCTATGCCTATACCACATTCAAATCCTTCCGAAACTTCCTTTGCATCATCCTTGAATCGCTTAAGGCTGTCTATCTTGCCTTCGTGAACAACAATTCCGTCACGTACGAGCCTAAGCTCCGCATTACGCGAAATTTTTCCGTCTGTTACATACGAACCTGCAATCGTTCCCACACCAGAAACCTTAAATGTCTGACGCACCTCGGCATGACCGATCACAACCTCCTTGAATTCAGGATCAAGCATACCCTTCATAGC
>JAQXIJ010000021.1 GCA_029007725.1 Bacillota bacterium
AGGTGGTTGGTCGGCTCGTCTAAAAATAGCAGATTACAGTCTGACAGCAGAATTTTTGCGAGCGTAACGCGCGTTTTTTGTCCGCCTGACAGGTCGCTCACATTTTTATCAAGCTCTGTTTCTGAAAACCCCAGTCCCAAAAGGCAAGACTTAATAAGATTTTTATAATAAAATCCATCCAACTCAGCGAAGCGCTCCTGAAGCTTTTGCTGCTTCAGAACCAGTTCTTCAAGCCCTTCCGGCTCATTTTCTATCTCCCAGTGAACACAATCAAGCTCCCTTTCAATTTCCACAACCTCAGCAAAAACGGTCAGAACCTCGTCAAAAACCGTTTTTTTTGATTCGATGCAGGAATACTGCTCCATATATCCTATTTTAAGAAATTTATTGCGGAAAATATCTCCTATGTCATAGGTCGCTTTTTCCATCAAGATTTTGATGAGCGTGGATTTTCCGGCGCCGTTTATGCCGATAAAACCTATCTTATCCTTATCATCTATTGAAAAGGAGACATCCGAAAACAGAACCTCATCGCCAAATGATTTGGTCAGTTTATTAACATTTATAAGCATTATTTACTCCGTAAGCTACATTTTTTCAAGATAATTATGCAAAATACTGTATCCGTAATACAAATCCGGGCACCACTTTCCGCCGAGTTCCTCAACAGTTTTGACGCTGCCTGCCCATTTAAGTGTTTTTACCGAATAGTATCTGCCGTGCGGTGTCCCTACCGGTTCAAGACCGATATATGCCGACATATGATTAAAGTGTGCTCTTACTCCGTCATCGGGAGTTTCAAAGGTTTCGTGGTCCTCTGTTCTGTCTCCGGTCGCGCCCTTAACCTTTATTCCAGCCCAGTTGTTCTGCTCTGGCAGAACATTTCCACCGTATTTTCCGTATCCGGTTTCCTTTGCCGCCTGAGCATACAAAATTTCCGGACGTATTCCGGTTATTTCGCCGTACTTCCAATAAATATCGGCAATGTCAATAAATCTTTCCGCCGCGCCGCTTTTTTTTGCCCACGCCTTTGCCTGTCCAACCGAAATCTGCGCCGCACCGCAAATAGGTGTCGACGACTGCTTTACTCCAAGATCAAGAGTAATCTTGCCTTCCTTTGCGCCAAGCACGCGGTACAAAAGCGAGCATGCTTCAGCTCTTGTAAGTAGGTCTGCCGGACGCAGCATACCGTCCGAGCCTTTATAATATCCTCTTTCCACAGCAATGCTCAAAAGCTTTTTATAGTCGCTGTCTACTTGGTTGTAGTCCGAAAAATTCACCGAAAGAATATCCGGGTTGCGCAAATTACTCTCTTTTAGTCCTGAAGACAGCACAAGTGATGCAGCGAATTCCTGTCTTGACACATTTTCGTCAGGCTTAAAGTTGCTGCCGGATTTTTTCATATACTTATGAAAAGCCTGAATATATGCGTATGACCATCGGTCATTGAAAACATCGGAAAAGTCAGAGTATTCGTCTGCCGTAAGCCCAAACGCATCCACCATTATTTTTGCCATCTGCTCGCGCGTCAGATTATCACCGAGAGCCAAATCTCCGTTTTCCATTCCTGACAGAATTTTTTTCTCTACACAGTAATTAACCGCGTTTTTTGCCCATTCATATTCTGCAAAAGCAGGCATCTGAAAC
The DNA here is from genome assembly GCA_029007725.1 of Bacillota bacterium. Classification (GTDB taxonomy): domain Bacteria; phylum Bacillota; class Clostridia; order UBA1381; family UBA1381; genus UBA1738. The sequence goes on from JAQXIJ010000021.1 coordinate 1,648, forward strand.
AAAAGTGCTGCCGCTATTACTAAAGATGGTAATTTTACAGATTTTTTCACAACAGTCTCCGTTCTGCCGCGTACGCGGCACCAGTTGTCACAAAAAACACATCGCCTTGCACAAAACGGCTCCGGCTCATATACTGTCGAAACCTGTTCGGCAAATTTTTCATGTCAACATGTATAAAATATAAATATTCTTTCCCTCTATATTTTCTTAATTACACCCTTGGGGCACTTTGCTGCGCAAATTCCACAGGATTTACACTTGTTATAATCTATGACCGCCAGATTGTCTTCAACGGTAATTGCCTCAAACGGGCAGTTCTTTTCGCATATTTTACATGCTATACAACCTGCTGAGCAATATTTATTTACCTCCTGACCCTTATTTCTGTTGCGACATATTACCGATACTTTCTTATTCTTAGGAATAATTTCAATTATATGCTTTGGACAGGCTTTTTCGCACATTCCGCAGGCCGTACACTTTTCTTCGTCAACAGCCGCAATGCCGTCAACAATCGAAATTGCACCGAAGTTGCAGACTTTTGTGCATGTTCCGAAGCCAAGACATCCTTCGGTACATGCTTTCGGGCCTCCGGCAAGTCTTGCCGCCGCAGCACAGTCCTCTACACCAAAATATTCATATTTATTCTTTGCCTTTTCACAGGTTCCGCCACACATAACCCTGGCTGTTTTAGGCTCCTGCTTTTCGGCTTTTTTTCCCATTATTTCGCCGATTGCGTCCGCCGCTGTTTCCTTTCCGACGCTGCAGCAGTTTATCGGAGCACCATCCTCAACAACTGCCTTGGCATAGGCGCTGCAGCCTGCATATCCACATCCTCCGCAGTTTGCCCCGGGCAGAATTTCTTCAATTTTTCCTATTCTTTCGTCTACATCAACTCTGAATATAACAGAAGCATATGCTAAAAGGCAGCCGAACACAAGACCTATTATACCTACGGTAAGCACCGCTGAAACTATACTGTTCATTGCTTATCCTCCTTAAATAGCAAAACCGGAAAAGCCCATAAACGCTATAGCCATAAGTCCTGCCGTTATAAGCGCTATAGGAAATCCTCTGAAAGGTACCGGAACTTCTTTTTCACTGATAAATTCACGGATACCGGCAAAAAGGATTATCGAAAGCGAAAAGCCCATTGCGGCAAATGTTCCGTAAAGAATCGAATGTATAAAGTCGTAGTTGTTCTGAACATTAAGCAGAGTGACCGCCAAAACTGCGCAGTTTGTCGTAATAAGCGGGAGATATATGCCAAGCGCATTATAAAGTGACGGCATTGCTTTTTTTATGAACATTTCAACAAATTGAACAAGTCCAGCGATAATAAGAATAAAAACTATCGTCTGCAAATATTCAAGGTTGAATTTTTCAAGAAGAAAGTGATTTGCCGCCCACGTAAACATTGACGCTATTGCCATGACAAAGGTTACTGCCATGCCCATTCCCATTGCGGTATCGAGTTTTTTCGACACACCTAAAAACGGGCAACAGCCCAGGAACTTGACCATAACGAAGTTTTCGGTGAACAGCGCTGCAATTATAAGCGAGATTATTGAAGGTTGTGACGACATTATTCATTTCCTCCTTTTCTTTTTGCAACTATTGCATTTATCGAAGCGATGAGTATTCCCAACACAATAAATCCGCCAGGAGGCATCCCAATAATTGCTACAGGCTTTATTACACTGCCGTAAAGCTTTATTCCCCAAACACTGCCGCTTCCAATAAATTCGCGGACAGCCGAAATTATGCAAAGCGCGCAAGTAAAGCCGAGCCCCATGCTCAGTCCGTCAAGCGCGGATTTTCCTACACTGTTTTTTGATGCAAATGCCTCTGCACGAGCAAGAATTATGCAGTTTACAACAATAAGCGGAATGAAAATTCCTAGTGAAGAATACAATGATGGAACATATGCATTAAGCAGCATTTGCACTATAGTTACAAAGGTTGCTATTATTACTATGTATGCGGCAATGCGCACCTTTTCGGGGATAATTTTCCGTAAAAGAGATATCAGCATGTTCGACATTATAAGAACCACCGTTGCCGAAAGTCCCATTCCCAGCCCATTTTTAAGCGTTGTTGTTACCGCAAGCGTGGGGCACATTCCAAGAAGCTGAACAAATGTAGGGTTTTCATACAAAAGTCCGTTCAAAAAAATCGATTTATCTTTTTTCATTCTACTCTACTCCCCTCATTTGCTTAACCGTATCAACAGCCTCGTTTACGCCCTTTGTTACCGCTCTTGACGTAATGGTTGCCGATGAAATTGCGTCTATCTGATTATCCTTGGCATTTTCCTTTACCACTTCAATGCCCGACGTCTTGCCCGCAAACTGTTTTCTGAAATCTTCATTTTCACAGTTTGCGCCAAGTCCCGCCGTTTCCGACTGCGACACTATTTCAAGACCTGTCACTTTGAAATCATTGTCAATGCCAACTATCATTGAAATTTCTCCGCCGTAACCCTTTGGCGCAGCTTTAACCGCAACACCGGCATCTCCGGCACTGTAAATTTCTTTAACGCACGAGCCTTCCTCCGGATTGAACTCAACCTTATCAAAGCTCTGCGCTTCCGGCAGAACCTTTTTCATTGCGAGTTCCTGCGTTTTTTTATCATTATGTGCTATAACCGGCGCCGTGCACGAATTTACGACCGCAAGAATAAGAGCTGCAACAGCCGTTATCGCAAACAGAATTGCGCCGACTTTTATTATTTCGGTTCTATCACTGCTTTTAAGCATTTTTCTTTACCTCCCCAAACTTTTTTGGAATGGTATATCTGTCAATAAGAGGTGCCGCAACATTCATCAGTATGATTGAAAAGGACACACCCTCAGGATATCCGCCGAAGGTGCGGATTGCAAATGTAAGAATTCCGCAGCCTATTCCGAAAATTATCTGTCCCACAGGCGATGTAGGCGTAGTTACGTAATCTGTCGCCATGAAAAACGCACCGAGCAGAAGTCCGCCGGTCAGAATATGCAAAAGAGTAAAATAACCCTGCGAATACCCAGTGTTATTTCTGCCAAAAAGGAACATGAACACTGCAAATGTAAGTATGTATGAAAGCGGAATTTTCCAGCTTACGACCTTTCTGATAAGAAGATATGCAAAACCGATAAGCAGCATCAGTCCGGAGGTTTCTCCTATGCAACCTGCTTTTCCTCCCAAAAATGCGTTAAGCAAAGACGGCATACTGCCGTCCGATGTTCCTTTAAGCACCGCAAGCGGAGTTGCAGACGAAACTGCGTCAGCTCCGTAGCCCATAAACGGAGTGACAAACGCAGTCATACTGCCCGCCCATGCCGCAAGCATAAAGCACCTAGCGGCAAGAGCCGGATTCATAAAGTTTTTCCCAAGACCTCCGTAAAGCTGCTTTACGATTATTATAGCAAATACACTGCCGATAACAACCATCCATAACGGAATGGTAACGGGCATATTTAGTCCGAGCAGTATTCCGGTAACAACCGTCGAAAAATCTCCGACAGTTATGCGTTTTTTCATAATTTTTTCAAATACGTATTCCGATACAATGCAAGCAGCCACCGCCGTCATAATAACCACAGCAGCACGAAATCCGAAAAAATAAACTCCCGATGCTATCGCCGGAATCAGCGCTATAACAACATCGGTCATAATGGATGCAACAGATTCATTTGCACTTATGTGAGGAGAAGATGTAACTGTAAATTTTTGTTCTGTCATTTCTTTTTCCTCCTGTTTTCTATAATTTTTTGCTTAGCCATGCGTATATTCTGCAGCGGGCTTTGCTTTCCCGGGCACAGATATGAACACAAACCGCACTCTATACAGTCCAGTATATTATACCTCATACACTTTTCTAAGTCACCCTCTGCTGCATATCTTGAAAGATACAGCGGCATAAGCTTCATTGGGCAATGACTTACACACTTTCCGCAGCGTATGCACGGCGAATAATCGTCATAAATAGCCTCTGTTTCCGAAAATGCCAGAATTGCAGAGGTGGTTTTCATCGTCGGAACATCAAGTGTAAACTGTGCCATTCCCATCATGGGTCCGCCCATGATGATTTTTTTCGGCGGCTTTGAAAATCCTCCGGCCGCATCTGTTACAAAACTGAAAAGTGTGCCTATGCGTACTTCAAGATTGCACGGCTTTGCCACAGCATCGCCCGCAACCGTAATTATTCTTGATATTACCGGCATTCCTGTTGCAAAAGCTTCGTTTATTTCATATGCGGTGTCTACGTTTATTACAATTGCGCCAATGTCTATGGGAAGACCGCCAGACGGCACGCTCTTTCCCGAAACCGCTTTTATTATGTGCTTTTCTGAGCCCTGCGGATATTTTGTTTTAAGCGCAATAACCTCAATACCGCTTGATGAGGTTTTTTGCTTCAACAGTTCAATAACGTCTGCTTTGTTGGCCTCTACCGCTATATACGCCTTTTCAAGTTCAAAAATCTTCATGCAGATTTTCAGTCCACTGATTACCTTTTCGGGTTCTTCGATCAGTCTTCTGTGGTCAGAGGTTATGTACGGCTCGCATTCGGCTGCATTTACAATAAGGTGTGTAACCTTTTTTCCGTCCGGCACTGTCAATTTTGCATGGGTAGGAAAACCTGCTCCGCCCATTCCAACAATTCCGGCATTGCGAATTACTCCTATTATATCCTTGGCGCTCATTTTGTCCGGATTCTTTGGGCAAACATCGTCTGAAACAAGATATTTTCCATCATTTTCAACAATAATCGCCGTCACCATAGTTCCGGATGGATGCAGATGTGGCTTAATAGCAGTCACCGTTCCCGAAATCGAAGAATGAAGCGGCACCGTCAGAAAAGCGTCGGAATCAGCAATCACCTGACCGACCTTTACATATTCGCCCAGCGAAACCTTGGGTTCTATCATTGCCCCTATATGCTGATGCAGCAAAAATATATGTTCCCTTGCACCGTCAATTTGTCGGACCGGAACACCATTTGTCTGTTCCTTATGGTCCGGAATATGCATTCCGCCTTTGAAAGTTCTAAGCAAAATTCCACCCCCTGGAAATTAATATAATATAATAATTATAGCACATTTTCCTATAAAATTCAATCGGATTGTAAAAAATTCGCCATAAAAAAACAAATTGTTCGGACAAGCAGTTATTTCACATCTTTTATCAAAAAGCATATGTGAATATACGCAGTTTTTTATTGCAATTATCCTAAACAATTCGTATCCTTTTTTATACTATATTATTTGTTTAATTATTCCGAAGGAAATCAGCGACATCACAAGTCCCGCCGTCATTACTCCGAAAAATATCGGAAAAATCGAATCCTTGAATTTCATTCGAAGCAGAGTTGCAACAAGTGCCCCAGTCCATGCCCCGGTGCCCGGCAGTGGAATTGCAACGAATAAAAACAGTCCGAATTTTCCATATTTCCTGATTTGTCCAGACTTTGAAAGTGCACGATTTTCCATTCTTACAACTGCATTTTTAAAACGCGTTTTTTTCATCCATACAAAAATTTTGTCAATAAAAAACAGTATGAACGGTATTGGCAGCATATTGCCTATCACCGCAAGAATGTATGTTGAAAAAAAATCCATTTTCAAAAATCCCGCCGCCAAAAGACTGCCCCTCAGCTCCAGGATAGGTATCATGGAAATTATAAATACAATTACTTCTTTTGAAAGTTTCCCCGAAAAAAAGCCGACTATTGCTTCTACTGCACTGTTCATCAAAAGTTCCTCCGTTAAATCTGTCTTAAATATTTGGGGAAATGATTTTTAAGCACACCGTCCGATGCCTTTCCCCAACCTATCGGGCAGTTATTATATAGTACTGCGCACCACCCCTTTTTATCACTTGCAAGCGTTTCGCCACGATAAAATTTCTCAGGCTCGCGGGTATCTTCCGTAATTTTAAAATCACTGCTTTCAAGCGCCACGCACAGCGAATGCGCCGGCTCAAACCTGCCCTTTTTACAGGTTCCGAGCATAAGGCCCGGCAGAACGACTTTTATTTTATCAACATCCAGTTCATACGGTATTAGGTACAGACGGTCACCGAATCCTACTATTTCTCCGTGCAGATGCGTATTAAGGCTTTCATGCTCAAACTGCCTGAATATATCCTCGTTTTGGCAGTCATAGTGCTTTTTGCATATGTTTTTCTGTCCGCCGGTTTTTTCAAACAAAGCGATGAAATGGCCCTCGCCTTTACTTCTATGCGGAAAAATACGTTTTGTCATCGACAAGTCAAACTCGCTCTCGCACCACTTGCCGTTTCCATCTGAAACACCGTCAAGTTCTATTGGCAAAAGACGCATATATGGGTACTTTTTTAGTATGTAGTCCACCACTCCCTCGTTTTCACAAGGGGCAAAGGTACAGGTTGAATAGACAAGCTTTCCGCCGCCCCTGAGCATTCTCAGCGCAGAATCCAAAATATGCTTCTGCCTCACCGCACAGGAACTAGTATGCGTCTCGCTCCATTCCTCTATAGCTTTCGGTTCCTTTTTGAACATACCCTCTCCCGAGCACGGTGCGTCAACTATTATCTTATCAAAAAATCCGCCATATTTCTGTGCAAGCCGCTCCGGCGATTCGTTTGTTACAACCGCGTTTTTTATGCCCATTCTCTGAATATTCTCCGCAAGAACCGCCGCACGTTTCGGAATTATTTCATTGGCAACCAGAAGTCCGGTTCCTCCGAGTTTTTCCGCTGCATGTGTTGCTTTTCCGCCCGGGGCCGCACACAAATCAAGCACAAAATCTCCATTTTCAATACCAAGAGCCTCAACCGTTGACATTGCCGACGGTTCCTGAAAATATACCAATCCCCCCATATGATAAGGGTGTTTCCCCGACAGAACCGACTTGTCAATATAATATCCGTTTTCGCACCACTTAATACGCTCTAGTTTACCGGTCAGCTCTGTAACAATTTCGTATGAGTTTTTCTTAAGCGGATTTATGCGTATTCCGCTGTAAACGGCGCCGTTTTCAATAGCATAGGCAAAATCGGCATATTCGCTTCCCAGCATATTTTTCATTCTGTTTTCAAATTCCAAAGGAAGCATCAGTTGTCTTTTTCCTCCGTTTTTCCGACAAGCTTTATTATAAAATCGCACAAATCGCGCGTAGAATCAGGTTTCCCGAGATGAGCCACACTTGAACGCAGCAACTCGAGCCGCCAAGGATTTTTTAAAATTTCAAACAGGGCCTCGTCAATTCCGAAAGTTTCTGTCACCATAATTGCCGCTCCGTTATTAACCAAAAACTCCATATTCCTGTCTTCCTGCCCCGGAATAGGATTCATTATGATAGCAGGAAGCTGCTTTGCCAGGAGCTCTGAGGTAGTGAGTCCTCCCGGCTTTGTTATTATACAGTCGGACGCATCCATCATTACGTCTACATTATTTACAAATCCGAAAGGTATCACTGTCTTTTTCCAGATATGCGACTCGATTTCCTTATACATCTTTTCATTTTTTCCACACACGCACAAAACCTGAAAATCAATATCAAGCTCGTCTATTGCCCTAAGTTCCTTGAAAATATTTCCGAAGCCCATTGATCCCATCATCAGCAAAATCGTTGTTCTGTTGTCTATTCTCAGTACGCTGCGAGCTTCCTCCTTAGACATTTTTTTTGAGAATTTAGGTTTTATCGGTATACCCAAAGGCAATATTTTTTCCCTGGATATACCCTTCTTTTTCATCTGATTGTCAAGCAGCGAATCGGCGGTAACGTAATAGTCAAGGTCGGTGCTTTCCCAAAACGGATGCACCGTAAAATCTGTTACTATACCTATCAGCGGACAGCTGACAATTTTCTTTTCACGCATATATGTCATCAACATGCACGCATACGAATGAGTACCTATTATTGCGTCAGGATTATATTCGCACACATATTCCTTCAACTTATGCGACACTATCTTTGACAAAACCGCAATTGGTGAAAACTTTTCGTATTTTTCATCGTGTTTATCCAGCTTGGAATATGCTTTTCCGTAAATTTCCGGAATATATTTTGTAGAAAAAAGATATCCGTTATCTATTGAATCCGCAAGCACGGGATTTATGTATTCAAAAGTATCAAGCATTTCGCATTCGACATTTTTATTACGAAAGCAGTCTATCATCGCCTGAGCAGTGGAATGATGCCCAAATCCTGCCTTTACCGAAATAATGAGTACTTTCATTTTTATCCCCCTTGAAATTTATATATAAGTATGTTATAATTATACCATATGCGATTATTTTTTTCAAGATAAAGTTTTGTCGAAAAGGAGGAAGCCTATGGTACTTTATATGGGCGAAAGAGAAATTTTCGATTATTTGGCGGCAATGTCTGTGCCAGTAATTTTTTCAAGCACTATATCTCAGGCGGAAAAAATTATAATTACAGAGTACTCAGACCAGGCAGTACGCCTTATACGCGAAGCTATGCTTATAAACGTACCTGTTCTCGGTATTCTGGACGGATTTCGGAGCGTGGTAAGTGCGTTCGGAGGAAGATGTGAGGACATCGAGTGTGCCGAGGGCAAGCAGGAATGGGCCGTTGCCGACACATCGGTGCCTATATATAAAAATTTGGAAACAACAATCCGAATTTGCCGCGGAAAACCTGTCGGTGTTGTTGAGACAATACTTCCTAAGGAGCTTGATTGCATAACTCGCTCGGACAGTGGAGATATTCTTGCTGTCTGCAACCTGATTGCTCCCAGCAAGCACGGCAACATCTACGGCATCAACTATTACATCGCGTCTGACCTTACTCCCGACGCCGAAAAAATAATCAATAATTTTTTAAATATTTGAGGAGCTAAAAATGAATAAAAAAACAAAAGACCTTGTGCTCGCGGCACTTCTTACCGCAATTTCAATCTTGATCACATATTCGCCGCTGAGACTGCAAACACCGTTTTTCACACTCACACTCGGTGCGCATGTTCCGACGCTGATTGCAATGTTTATCAATCCTTGGGTTGTAATTATGACTGTCATCGGCAGCTGCCTTGGATTTTTTATGGTAATCCCGGCACCTAATTCAGTAATAGTCGTTGTGCGTGCCGCAACACACATTATTTTTGCACTCGCCGGCTACAAAATGATAAAAAACAAAACAGTGCATCCGCTGATTATTCTTCTGGTCACTGCACTGCTTCACTCCTCCACAGAGGGAATAGTCGTTTACATACTGACTCCAATTATTCTCGGAAATCAGACGGCAGCTATAATAACCGCTGCCACCGCCTTTATCGGGACATTCATCCATCATTTTCTGGACTCTGCAATATGTCTGCCGATTTTATACGCTCTTGCAAAAGCAAAAATCATTCACTTACCGCAGAAATTTTTATATTAGGAGATTTTACCGTGCATAAAGATGTCAAAAAAATTTTAATTACAGAAGAACAAATAAATTCCGCAGTTTGCAGAATTGCAGACGATATAAACCACGATTTAAACGGCGAGCCGCTGCTTATGGTAATAATTTTAAAGGGCTCAATGCCTTTTGCCACCGACCTTATGCGTCACCTTACCATGCCGCTGACACTTGATTATATGCAGGTTTCGAGCTATGGAAAAAATATGTCCTCAAGCGGTTTTATAAATCTGAAAAAAGACCTTGAGCAGGACATAACCGGTAAAAACATACTCATTGTTGAAGATATAATCGATAGCGGTAACACCCTAAAAAAGATTAAAACGCTTTTAGAACACAGAAACGCAAAGTCCGTCCGTATATGCACTCTTCTTGACAAGCCATCACGCCGCGTTGTCGATGTCACCGTTGATTATGTAGGGTATGAAATTCCGGACGAATTCGCTATTGGATACGGTCTTGACTATAACGAGCTTTACCGCAATCTTCCGTACATAGGCGTTCTGAAACCATCAGTTTATCAGAAATAACACACGTGGTGTGCAAACAATATTTTGCTTTGCACACCTTTTTCATTATATATTTAAAACCTGTCTTTTTATAGCTTCACGCACTGCCTTTTTAGGCAGTGTTTTTTTATTTTTTCAAAAAACACTTGACATTAAAACTGTATTATAGTATTATTGTATTAGTTTAATAATACAATAATACTAAAGGAGGTATTATATGGACTGGAAATTTAGCAGCGACCGGGCGATATATTCGCAGATAGTTGAACAGATAAAGCTGTTTATTGTATCGGGATATTTTGCCAAGGGCGACAAAATTGCGTCTGTGCGCGAGCTGGCGGCAGATGCGGGGGTTAATCCCAACACCATGCAAAAGGCTCTGACAGAGCTTGAAAGGGATGGTCTGTTATATTCCAGCCGCACAAGCGGCAGATTTATAACAGACGATTCCGAGCTTATAGCTTCCACAAAAAAGGAATTTGCCGATGAAAAAATAGCAGATTTTCTTTTGAGCATGAAAAAACTCGGATATACCAGGCAGGAAAGCATACAGTTAATCGAAAACTATGATATAGGAGGAAAAGATGATGAGTGAAAATATATTAGAATGCCGCAGTCTATCTAAAAACTACGGCAATGTGCAGGCGCTTAAAAATGTAAGCTTGAGCATGACGCGTGGAAAAATTGTCGGACTTTTGGGGCCCAATGGAAGCGGAAAAACAACCTTGATAAAGCTCGCAAACGGGCTTCTTACTCCCACATCGGGTGAAATTCTTATAGATGGTGCAAATCCGGGAGTTGATACAAAGAAAGCCGTTTCTTATCTCACTGACTGCGTATGTTTGCCGGACTGGATGACAATAGACGAGCTTATCAGCTTTTTCAAAAGCTTTTATGACAACTTTAACGAACTGAAGGCATATGAGATGATTAACAATCTTAATCTTGACAGCGGTAAAAAGCTGAAAACGCTTTCAAAGGGCAACAAAGAAAAGGTTCAGCTTATACTCGCAATGAGCCGTGACGCGGACCTCTATCTTCTTGATGAGCCTATGGGAGGCGTCGACCCCGCAACGCGCGATTATATACTAAACACGATAATTTCAAACTACAATCAAAATTCCACTGTTGTGATATCAACGCATTTGATTTCTGACATTGAAAAAATTCTGGACGAATTCATTTTCATAAACAACGGTGAAATAGTAATGCAGGATATAGTGGATAACGTCAGAAACGAAAAAGGTATGAGCATAGACTCATTATTCAGGGAGGTATTCAAATGTTAGGTAAACTGATGAAGTACGAATTTAAGGCAAGCGGAAGAATACTTATGCCGCTGTATGCCGGAATACTTGTCATGGCAGTGCTGTCGGGAATTTTTACCAAAGCTTCTTCAAACATATTTGACATATACACCGTTTATGTTGCGCACATACCGAAATTTATATCATTTATTTCTACTATTTCAATATTGTTGTATGTGATTTTGATTATGACCGGTTTGATTTTGAGCTACATTGTGGCAATCATACGCTTCAAGCGTAATCTGTTCGGCGCAGAGGGTTATCTGATGAACACCCTGCCCGTGACACCATCTCAGAATATCACTGCAAAAACGCTTGTTGCTGTGGTATATCAGATTTTGGGTATGCTTGTTTCCGCTGTTTCGGTGCTTATATTTGCTATTATATGTATCGATAATTTTGCCGCAAATTTCACAGATTTATTCAAAGTATTGGGCGCATTTATAGCAGAAGCGGGAGTTGGCAGTGTGACTGCATTCGTGCTTGAATCGGTTGTGCTGGCTATACTTTGCTTCTTCTGCGGAAATCTTATATTTTATGCGGCAATCAGCATCGGCCACAGTGCAAATTTACACAGGGTTGCAAAATCAATCGTTGCATACATTTTGCTTTACATTGCGGGGCAGATTATATCATTTAATATAATTTCCATTGCTGCCCGTATTATACCTATTACGGATTCCATGTTGTCAATACATATCATATTAATCGGCACGGCTGCTCTTGAAGCGGTTTATGCATCAGCATACTTTGCAATTACGCATTATTTCCTCAAAAACAAACTGAATCTTCAATAGAATATAAAAAACCAGAAATCCACACATATGGGTTTCTGGTTTTTATTTCACTATTCCAAGCGTATTTTTTACATAACCACTTTTACCGCATGAGTTTTTCCGTCTGAAAATGCCGGTACCACATTTCCGCTAATTTCTTTGCCGTCCACATTTATTTTAGCCGTATCACCGCCGCCATTCTCCATTTCTATTTCATAAACCGTACCCCTGTATTTTCTTACAGCGGACAGCTTTTTCCATGTCTTCGGCAACACAGGGTCAATAATAAGTCCGTCAAAATCTGCTCTGATTCCCAGCATATATTCCACTATGCCACGGAATAGCCAGCCACTCGTTCCAGTTATCCAGCTCATTGGAGCAACTGCTTTTCTGAATTCGTTTTCCGGTCCAAGATACATATTGCTTATTGCATATTCCTCAACGCCGGCATTTACAAGAGCAGGATTTTTAGGCAGTATAAGATTAATGCTCTCATACGCGGCATCACCGTTTCTCAGCTTGCAGTCGGCAACAATTTTAAATGTTACACCATGATTATATACCGAGCCGTTTTCATAACAGCCCTTCTGCATATAGCTTACTCTTCCTATACGGTCACTACCTTCTGAGTAGCTCGGTTTTTGCTGAACATATCCGTATGGGCATTTCATCTCGCGTTCTACAAAACGCATAAGCTCTTTTGCATCTTTTCCCTCCGAAATGCCCGACAAAATTGCCCAAACCTGTGCGTTTAGGAATATCTGACCTTCCTTGGTATCATATGAACCTACCTTTTCGCCCCAGTCATTTATTCCGTAAATATAGTGGTCCTTATCCCATCCGTATTTGTTTGTATTTTCTTTAAGTTTCAAGGAATTCGCTCTGATTTCCGAAGAATCCTCGCCTATTTTATCAAGGAGCACTGCAAATTCGTTTGCGGCATAAACCGTTGCTTCAGACAGCCAAACACTCTCGCCTCTGCCTAAAAGTCCGCAGGCATTTATCGAGTCGTTCCAGTCGCCGCCTCCCCAAAGGCAGAGTCCGTGCTCGCCCAGTCCTCCGAACATAAATTTCATTCCGCGTTTACAATGGTCAAGAAGCGTACCGCTTTCGTCGCTTTCATAATACGGTACATTTTCGTTCAAAATATCAAAATCTCCGGTTTCTTTGATATATGTAGAAACTGTGTGAATCATCCAAGTTGCACCGTCACGGTAAGGATATTTGTCGACCGGCTCCCACTGACGTATTGTGTTTCCGCTATCAAACTGGTGTTCGGCACAATACAGAATTTTTGTTCTTGCGGTTTTTGGGTCAAGCTGAATAAATGCAGAAATGTCCTGCATTATATCTCTGAAGCCCTTTCCGTAAACTCTTCCCCATGTCTTGCCCAGCTCCAGCTGGCGCTTAAGCCATATATTTACACGTCTGTTAATTTCTTCGTCCGGAGTATTGATTCTGATCTGCTCATCATACATATCGGCTTTTTTCTTCAGTGTACAAAGCTCCTTGTCAAAACTTTCCGATGTCAAAAGCCTACTCATATTTACCGCTTCTTTGCGGTCTTTTACCGCTCCGATTGCAAAAAGGTAGTGTGTTTTTTCTCCGGCTGCAAGTTTCACCTTGTACTGGAATGCACACATTGCATTATGCTCAAAGCATGTTCCCTTTGAAGAAAGTATATCACTTTCAAGTGCGATCGGATTTCTTAAGTCGTTGTATATTCCCTTAAAACGCTCCAGCGCCGTTTCATACGCACATGGCTTTTTTTCAGCCGCAAAAAATGTACCAACGTATTTTGTGGGTGACTGAAATCCGTTATGAGAGCAGTATATTCCATTCAGCTCTTCATCAAAATCCGCACGCATGTACGCATCATGACTTGTAACGGCCGCGTCTATGTCAGCAAAAACATAAAGGTCAAATTCCTTATCCTCCGCTTTCGTATTTTCAAGCGTGACCTCCCAACATTCCATACGTCCCTGCTGCGGTACAAAAATTTTATAGTCAACGTCTAATCCTTTATAGGACGAGCGAATAACAGTATATCCCTGACCTACCACAGTTTCAAACCGGTCAAAAGGCAGATTGTCATAGTTCCTGTTTGCGGCATAGTATTCACCACCGTCCTTTATGTAAACAAGCCTGTTTTCATCCTCTGCCGTAAAATTACGCTGAAATGCATTATCATCTTGATAACGTGCCTTTCCGAATCCAAATTGATTAACAAGTGACATCTGGTTCTCATTCCACAGGTAATTTACCCACGGTCTTGGTGTAAACATATTTGTTATTACATATTCTTTTGTTTCGTCTTTAAAATAACCGTTTTGCATTTTTTCCTCCCGAAATAAGCTAAAAGCTATAATTAGATTTATATTAGCATATTTTCCCTCTCATGTCAAACATTTTTTCCTTATTAAAAAATTAAGAATTTATGAAAAAGCATAAAAAATCATCTCCATTATATTTTACAGCAAATTGCTTATATTGTTTATTGCTGAAAGCAATAGCTATTGTTTGAAGAAATATCATTTTCATCTCTTGTTTTCTTCAAAGCGGAAAAGTTAAAACTTACTGTAGTCCGTTCGTTAGAAATGCTTCCATATATAAACTTCATTCAGCTCAGTAAGCGTCATATTAATTGAAGTTTCCACCGCATAGGCATAAAACGGCTTAAGCTGTGCCGCTACTGAGCTGATTGCTCCGGAAAACTGGATGTAATCATAAATTTTGTTTCAACTCAAAATTAAATGCGCACAAAAAAGGACACCGGTTAGCTAGTGTCCCAAAAAGCAGTTATTGTTTTGCTCCGCTTATTTTGATGTCATTTTTTGTAATTTTTATGTTATACTTCATTTCCCATTCAGGCAGTTTTTCGGCAAGGCAGATTTCAACAAGCTTGCTTTTAACATTTGACTCAATGTCAGGGTATTCAAGAGGAAGCCTCTTTATAATGTGATAGCCGTATTCTGTTTCGGCAAAAGTAAGCTCATCCGGCTTAATCCGGTCCACAGCTTTTTCAAATTCGGGCAACATCTGTCCCGAAGTGAATACATATCCGCCCGGATTTTTCTTTAATCCTGGATCCTCAGAATACGTCTTCATAAGCGAGTCAAAGTCCTCGCCTTTTTTTGCACTATCATATATATTTTCGGCTTTTTTCTTTGCCTCCGTCTTTTCTTCATCAGATTTCGGCTGCTCCGTGTTCGCATCTACGGTCAGAATCAAAATATGCTTTGCTTTTCTGTACTCTGTTTCAAAGTCCGATTTATTGTTTTCGTAATATTCCCGACACTGTTCGTAGGTGATCGGATTTTCTTCGGCAAGCATATCGGCAAGCTTTGCATGATAAATCGTGGAACTGCACATCATATCTATAAATTTATCGGTAATGTTGTTTGATTTAAGAAATGCCTTGTACGCTTTTTCACCGCCATAACTCGAAACAACTCTCTGCTTTGTCAACTCTGTTTTTTTTCTGTCCTCTTCCGTAAGCTTTATCCCTGCTTTTTTCCCAATCTCACAATATTCGGCATTTTTTATCGCCTGGTCAATAGCCTTTTGCTTTGCAACGTCAATAGCTTTCTTGCCTTCAATCTCTTTCGTTTCCCAATCTTCATCGGTCTGAATCTCGGTATCTTGCATCTGCTGTTTTATGCTTGACAGATAAAAATTAAATTCACCTTCGGTTATTTTTGTATTTCCCACAGTAGCAACCGGCTGATTTGATGCACACGATGAGAGCATATAAATCGCTAAAAATATTGTAATAATTCTTTTCATAGTCCTCACCCCTACATATTTATTATACATTATTTTTCAGAGCCATGCAATTCATTTATCTGCTGTAATACAAATTTAATATTAGCAAGCATATTTTTACTCTCTCCAAAGCGGTAGCGCATTGTCGGTTTTTTTGTCGCACTTATAGTCATTGTCCTTGTATAATTTTCTACTATAAACTGAACCAGCTCAGGTGTAAATTTATCTTTTTCAAAAGCAAACACAGCCTCACCGCCTTTTTGCGTTATATCATGTATTCCTACAGTATGAGCAAGCGCCTTAATCTGAGCGATTTCAAGAAGATTTGCAACCGATTTCGGCATATCTCCGAAGCGGTCAATTATTTCATCGGTAATCTCTGACGCATCGTCCTCATTTTCAATTCCGGCAATACGCTTATAAGTATCTATACGAATATTATTGCTCCTTATATAATTTTCCGGAATAAATGCGTCTACCTGCAAGTCTATCGAGGTCGCTTCTTCCTCTTCCGCCGATATGCCCAGTGCCTCCTTTACGCTTTCAGAAAGAATTTTGCAGTACATATCATATCCCACGGCATCCATGTGCCCATGCTGTTCCGCGCCAAGAATATTTCCCGCACCGCGAATTTCAAGGTCGCGCATTGCAATCTTGAATCCGGATCCAAACTCAGTAAATTCGCGTATAGCGCTGAGCCTTTTTTGCGCTACCTCGGTCAGAACAGCGTCCCTTTTATATGTCAGATACGCATATGCGCTGCGGCTTGAGCGTCCCACTCTGCCCCTAAGCTGATACAACTGTGAAAGGCCCATTTTATCTGCGTTTTCTATTATAATCGTGTTCGCATTTGGAATATCAAGACCCGTTTCGATAATAGTAGTGCAAACAAGTATATCTGTTTTTCCGTTTACCATGTCGTACATTATATCCTCAAGCTCATCTTCATTCATCTTACCATGTCCTACAGCCACATTTGCGTTTGGAAGCATCTGCCGGATGTTTTCTGCCACGCGGTAAATACCCTGAACGCGATTATATAGATAGAATACCTGACCTCCGCGTGAAAGCTCCTTTTTCATTGCATCGGCAATAACCTGCATATTGTATTCCAGTACATAGGTAGAAACAGGATATCTGTTTTCGGGCGGCGTTTCAAGAACGCTCATATCGCGCACCGAAACCATCGCCATATGCAGTGTACGTGGAATAGGTGTAGCTGTCATGGAAAGAACATCGACATTCTTTTTCATTTCCTTCAGCTTTTCTTTGTGAGCCACACCAAATCTCTGTTCCTCGTCAATTATCAAAAGACCTAGATCCCTAAATTCAAGATCCTTCTGTAAAATTCTGTGCGTACCGATTATGATGTCAATTTCACCAGTTTTAAGTTTTTTCAAAATCTTCTTTTGTTCTGCCTGAGTTCTGAATCTTGACAGCATTTCTATCTTAATTGGGAAATTTTCCATTCGCTTCGAAAATGTTTCGTACTGCTGCATCGCAAGGATTGTGGTTGGGCAAAGATATGCCACCTGTTTCGCTTCTGTTGCTGCCTTAAATGCCGCACGAAGCGCAACCTCAGTTTTGCCGTATCCGACATCGCCGCAGAGCAGTCTGTCCATAGGGCGAGTGCTTTCCATATCTTTTTTTACCTCTTCAATAGAACGCAGCTGATCTTCGGTTTCCTGATATGCAAAGGTGTCTTCAAAATCACGCTGCCACGGTGTATCGGCAGAATATGCATATCCCTTTATTTTCTCTCTCTCTGCATAGAGATTCACAAGCTGCTTTGCCATATCCGATGTCGCAGCTTTTACCTTTTGCTTTGTTTTTGTCCATTCCGTGCCGCCGAGTTTATTAAGCTTTAATACCTTTTCATTTCCGCCGACATACTTAAACAGCATATCAAGCTGGTCAACCGGCACATACAGGCTGTCGGTGCCGCGATACTTTATATGCAGATAATCTTTGGTTATACCCTCAACAGACATTTTTTTTATTCCCATATACTGTCCGATTCCATGTGCCTGATGAACTACATAATCGCCCACATTTATGTCTGTATATGACTTTATTCGGTTGGCATTATCTGCTTTACAGCGCGTGCGCTTTTTGCCGGTGTCAAAAATCTCCTGTTCTGAAATCATAACGAAGTTAAGTTCGGGATATTCAAATCCCTTGCTTGTTTCGCCTCTTACAACAACAATCTCGCCCTTTTCAAATTCCGTGTCATCATGGATATAGCGGCATTTTATACCCTTGTCTTTAAGAGTTCCGGCAAGGTTTTCGCCCCTGCTGCGGTTTGCCGCAAGAATAACCACCGTTGTGCCGCTCTTGCTCCGCTCTTTGAGGTCGTCATAAAGATAATCTATTTTTCCGTGCAGTGATACGGTTGTTTTTGTAACAAAATTAAAAATTGATTTATAGGTATAATTCACTGTGGTATGTGATAGTGAATTTAGCGAAATCATTGGAAGACGCTGCAGTTTGTCGGCAGCATCAGAATAGCTTTCCCAAATCGCTGTATAATCCGGAAGTATAAGCTTTTTTGCCGAAAGCTCTTCTATTATTTCTCCCTGCTCCCATTCTAGCGACTTCGCGCGGTCGGCAAGCCGTTTCGGCTCAATAAGAAACACTGCCGAAGCATCGTCAAAATAATCAGTCACTGTAGGCAGATCATCATAAATCATCGCGGCGTATCTATCTATTGCAGCAAAGCCGCCGCACAAAAAAGACTCCATATCTTCTCTTATATGATAGATAAGCTCACTTTGGTCATGTTTTTTCCGTTTCAGCTTTTTAATGTATTCTTCCGTCTTTAAATAAAGAACGTTTTTATCCTCAAAAATAAGTTCAGTACACGGCAGAACAATCGTTTTGTCAAGTGTCCCTATTGAACGCTGAGTCATAACGTCGAATTCGCGTATGGAATCCACCTTAGTATCAAAAAATTCAATGCGAACAGGATTTTCGGTCTGAACCGAAAAAATGTCAAGGATACCTCCGCGGAGCGCATACTGTCCCTTTCCGCTTACTTCTTCCTCGCGCACATATCCCATTTTTACCAGTGTTTCGGAAAGCTCATCAATATCATATTCGCTGTCCATTCCAAAAAAAAGAGTATATTTTTTCAAAGTTTCTTTTGGAATGGTATATTGCAGGATACTCTCAAGTGAAGCCACAGCAACTGCGTTATCTTCTATTCCGGCAAGCGCCTCGATACGCATATATTCATCATGGTGATTGCGCGCATCGATATTATAAAACACATATTCTCGCGTAGGAAAGAGATATACATTGCTGCAGAAAAACTGCAAGTCGGCAGCAATCTGTTTCGCCTCAATATCGCTGCATGCAACAACAAGCGTTTTTTTGTTCTCACGGGCTTCGGATATAAACTGCGGTACCGCGGATTCAACAATACCTGCAATTGAAACGGGAGTTCTGCCATTTTTTACGGCAGCACAAAAATCGGAATATTCTTTATATTCCGACAGTAAATTTCCAAAATTCATATAAAAGACCTCCCATATAACATCTATCTGTTATATTTGTTCATTGCGCTGTCAATGCTGCGCAAAATAATTTCCTCCACAGCCTTTTTTGCACGAATGATTGCGTCCTCAAGCACAGGAATTTCGTCTTTTGTAAATTTTCCGAGAACAAAATCAGCAAGATTACATTCCTTGCCCGGAGTGCCTACTCCCATGCGTATTCTTGGAAAGCAGTCCGAACCCAACTGATAAATAATCGACTTGAGACCGTTGTGTCCGCCAGCCGATCCCTTGGCTCGGATACGTATTCTGCCCGCTTCTAGATTTATATCATCACTGATTATAATTATGTCTTCCGTAGAAATTTTATAAAACGACGAAAATTCTCGCACGCTTTCACCCGACAAGTTCATATATGTCTGCGGCTTTAAAAGATAAACCTTTTCGCCGCCAATATTTATTTCACCAAAAAGTCCCTTGAATTTCAGCTTATTAATCTTCACTTTATATTGGTCCGCAATGTAATCTATGACTTCAAAGCCTATATTATGCCGCGTCATATAATACTCTATGCCCGGATTACCGAGCCCGGCAACTAAATACATTTTTTATGTCCTTTCAAAAAAATACGGTTTATTTTCTCTTGTCATGCCAACCGGTTTTGTTCACCTGTCTTGCACGCGCAATAGCCAGACTTTCGGCTGGAACCTCTTCGGTAATCGTAGATCCTGCCGCAGTATACGCACCGTTGTTCACTATAACCGGAGCTACAAGGTTTGTGTTGCAGCCAATAAAACAGTCATCTCCGATTGTAGTTCTGTGCTTATTTTTTCCGTCGTAATTCACGGTCACCGTTCCGCATCCGAAGTTTACGTGTTTTCCGACATCGCTGTCACCAACATATGTCAAATGCGCAATCTTTGTCCCCTCATTTACAGTTGAATTTTTAACCTCAACAAAATCGCCCACTTTGACATTGTTTCCTATTTTGCTGCCCGGACGTACATAAGCAAAGGGGCCTGCCTGAACATTTTCACCGATTTCTGATTCCACAATAACGCCAGAAAGTATCTCTGTTCCGTTTCCCACGCTTGAGGCTATAATCTTGCTGCCCATGCCTATTATGCAGCCACTGCCGATTTTTGTGCCCCTTTGAAGCATTACGTTCGGCTCGATTACGGTATCCTTTCCGATTTCTACATCGGATTCAATATATACCGCTTGGGGATTTATAAAAATAACTCCGTTTTTAATATGCTTCTCTAATGTTTCCTCGTGTTTCATAATTGTTTCGCGTGCTTTTTCTACAGTCATGCCTGTAAGTGATTTTTTACTCATTTCACTTTTCTCTCCCTTACAAAGTTTATATCGTTTGCTATTTGATTTTTTAAATCGTTAATATTATCAAAGGTTATATCGTCCCTGATTTTTTCGATAAATTCAAGTGCTATGCGCTCCCCGTAAACATCTCTGTCAAAATCGAGTATATGTGCCTCAACAGTGCGCCTTTCAGCATGAAATGTCGGATTTTTTCCTACATTAATGACACATAATCCGTTTTTTGTGCGTCCGCAGTATACCCCGTCCCCCGGTAAAAGCTTGTTTCCCTCATAACCAACGTTTGCAGTCGGAAATCCAAGCTTTCTGCCGTTGGCAAGACCTCTTTCGACAATTCCGCAAACGGTATAATTATATCCCAAAAGCCTGTTTGCCTCAGCGATTTTTCCCGCTTTTATAAGCGCGCGTATATTGGTGCTTTTTATAGGTATGCCG
The DNA here is from genome assembly GCA_029007725.1 of Bacillota bacterium. Classification (GTDB taxonomy): domain Bacteria; phylum Bacillota; class Clostridia; order UBA1381; family UBA1381; genus UBA1738. The sequence goes on from JAQXIJ010000021.1 coordinate 22,664, forward strand.
TTTTCGGTAACAGCGCTCACAATTTTAACCGAAATTCCCTTTTCCGAAGCCAGATTTGTCAAAAGTTCTGCATCGCCTCTTGCCATATATCCGAAGCGATAGTCATAGCCGACCGCAACGTTTTTTACGCCTATCCATGACAAAAATTCTACAAACTGCCGCGGTGTCTGTTTTCTAAAACTGTCATCAAATTTCGTAATGAATGTATAATCCGCGCCGAGTCCTTCTATAATCGACAGCTTTTCCTGCATAGTCGTAAGCAGCGGTCTGCCCTTCGTATTTCGGTCAAACAGCAGAACCCCCCACTCACCGTCCGAGGCAGCCTCAAAAATTTTTCTATGACCGCGGTGCACTCCGTCAAAGTTCCCCAATGCAATGCAGCTGTCCTTATATTTAAAATTTTCACAAGAATTATATATCTTCATATCTCTTTTCCGTAAGTAGCTAATTCCAAAATGCCTTTTTAAGTATCAGTTCACCGCCTTGATACTGTGAAATACAGATAAATGTGCCGTTTTCTTCATATAAGCGGTAGAATGCGCCCTCCGAAAGTCCATTTTTTCGGATTCGTACTCCGTTTTTTGCTTTCTGCGCCAAAAATGTGTCAAGCACAACCTTGTCATATTCCGAAAAAAGAGCATCTACCGGAATGAACGCGGTTTCAAGAGTTCCGTTTTTTTTCATTTCCAAAAGCTGCTTTTCGGTAAAGCTTTCGGAAATGTCAAAAATGCTGCTTTTTGTGCGCACAAGCGTATTCATATATGCGCCGCATCCAAGCTTCATGCCGATATCGTCACAAAGCGTTCTTATATATGTGCCCTTTGAACAGCTCACATCAATAACTGCGGTATAATTTTCGGTATCGATATCTATGATTTCGATGTCATAAATCGTTACTTTTCGCTTTTCGCGCTCTACAGTTATTCCTCTGCGAGCTAAATCGTAAAGCTTTTTGCCGTCTTTTTTTATTGCAGAAAACATAGGCGGAATCTGCTCGATTTCGCCTATGAAGCTTTTTATTGCCTTTTCTATATTCTCGTGCGATGCATGCACCGGCTGGTCAGACAGAATTTCTCCTGATGCGTCGAGGGTGTCGGTTGTCATGCCGAAAACCAGCTGTGCTCTATATGCCTTATCTGACATGGTGAGCATATCTGCTGCTTTTGTCGCTTTGCCGACACAAACCGGCAGAACTCCCGTTGCATCCGGATCCAGTGTTCCGGTATGACCGACTTTTTTTATGCCGCACAGACGACGCACAAAATATACCATGTCATGCGACGTTTTTCCTATTGGCTTGTTTATTACAATAATACCATCCATCACAACTCCAGCTGTGCCTTAACAATTTCAGTCACTTTTGAAAGCGCTTCGCCTATCTTCTCAGCGTCCTTTCCTCCGCCTTGTGCCATGTCCGGCTTACCGCCGCCCGATCCGCCGGCAATCGCTGTAATTTCCATGATTATTTTTCCTGCATGAACGCCCTTTTTTACGGTATCCTTTGTAGCAGTTGCTAAAAATGAGATTTTCCCGTCATTTGCGGATGCCAAAACTGCGATGCAGCTGCCTATTTTTTCCTTAAGAGTATCTCCAAGTGTTCTTAAATCATTTCCGCCCAGTCCGTCAACTCGACCGAACACAACCTTTATTCCTCCTATTTCAGTCATGTTTTCCATAACGTCATCGGTTTTCCCCGAAGCAAGTTTGGCATTAAGCGATTCTAGCTTCTTTTTGGTTTCCTTAAGCTCTGCCGAAAGCTGCTCCGCTTTTTGATCTATTTCATGAATGTTGTTTGACTTCAGAGCCAAAGCGGTCCTTTCTATAAGCGCGTTATTTTTCGCAATATAATCCATAACTCCCTCGCCTGTAACAGCCTCGATTCTTCTTGTGCCGGCAGCAACGCCCGATTCGGAAATCAGCTTAAAAAGTCCAACATTTGCGGTATTCGTAAGATGAGTTCCGCCGCAGAATTCAACCGAATAGTCGCCCATTGAAACCACTCGCACAACATCACCGTATTTTTCGCCGAATTGTGCTTCTGCACCAAGCTTTTTCGCCTCTTCAATCGGCAGTTCCTTAACCGTTATAGGCATAGCGTCAAGAATTGCCTTGTTTACTCTCTTTTCAACATCTTCAAGCTCTTCCTTTGTCATAGCCTCAAAGTGTGAAAAGTCAAAGCGTAGATGATTTTTGTTTACCTCAGAACCAGCCTGTGCAACATGAGTACCCAAAACTTCCTTAAGCGCCTTGTGCAAAAGGTGAGTTGCACTATGATTCCTCGAAACCGCCATACGGTTATCCTTTGAAACCGCCAGTGTCACGGTATCTCCGTCGGAAATACTGCCAGCGGTAACCTTTACATAGTGCATATATATTCCGTTTCCGTTCTTTTTCGTGTTCACAACCTCTGCTCTTGCACCGGCGGAAACGATTGTTCCGACATCGCCTGCCTGTCCGCCCATTTCCGCATAAAACGGAGTTTTTTCGGTTACTATAATTCCCTCTTCACCGGCATTTATCGTTGCGGAAACTTCGCCCTCAGTCGCAATTCCAACAACCCTTGAATCAGACTTAAGGTTGTAATATCCGACAAATTCGGTCGGAGCGGCATCCTCAAAATTATATCCTTCCTCACCTTCCCAGCTCGAACCGTCTTTTCTTGCAGTTCTTGCTGTATCCTTCTGAATCTGAAGCTCTTTGTCATATCCCTCACGGTCAACCGCAAGTCCCTGCTCGCCGCAGATTTCAACGGTCAGGTCAATCGGGAATCCGTAGGTATCGTTAAGCTTAAATGCCTTTTCGCCGGAAATAACGGTTTTACCCTCTTTTTTTGTTTCTTCAATATAGTCATTCAGAATTGTAAGACCGTTATCGATAGTCTTTGCAAATCTTTCTTCCTCTATCCTGATAATCTTCTTTATATATTCGCGCTTTTCGTCAAGTTCTGGATATCCTTGCGCAGATTCGTCGATAACGGTATCGGCAACTTTGTACAAAAATGCACCCTTTATGCCCAAAAGCTTTCCGTGACGTGCGGCACGGCGTAAAAGACGTCTTAAAACATAGCCTCTTCCCTCATTTGACGGAATTACACCATCCGAAACCATCATAACCGTGCTTCTGATATGATCGGTGATAACACGCAGTGAAACGTCCGTTCTATGATCTTTTTTATACTCAACACCTGCTATTTTTGAAATATGAGTCATAATGTTTTTAACCGTATCGACTTCAAACAGGTTGTCTACGCCCTGCATAATTGCAGCAAGTCTTTCAAGGCCCATGCCGGTATCAATGTTTGGATGGTCAAGACGGTTATAATTTCCGTTCTCGTCCTTATCAAATTGCGTGAATACAAGATTCCAAACCTCCATAAACCTGTCACAGTCGCAGCCAAGCTTGCAGTCTGGTCCACAGCTGTATTCCTCGCCGCGGTCAACATGGATTTCGGAGCAAGGTCCGCACGGACCTGTGCCGTGTTCCCAGAAGTTATCCTCCTTGCCCATCTTTACCACTCTGTCCGCCGGCACGCCAATTTCGTTTATCCATATATCCCTTGCCTCGTCATCGTCCTGATATACGGTTATCCAAAGCTTTTCCTTCGGAATACCCATAACCTCGGTCAAAAATTCCCATCCCCATGCTATTGCTTCATGCTTGAAATAGTCACCAAAAGAAAAATTTCCAAGCATTTCAAAATACGTACCGTGCCTTGCAGTCTTTCCGACACACTCGATATCGGGTGTCCTGATACATTTCTGGCAGGTGGTAACTCTCTTTCTAGGCGGAGTTTCAGCACCTGTGAACCATTTTTTCATTGGTGCCATTCCCGAATTTATAAGAAGCAGGCTGGCATCATTTTTAGGAACGAGAGAAAAACTTCCCAGTCTTAAACAGCCTTTTGATTCAAAAAAGCTTAAAAACTTTTCTCTTATTTCATTAACTCCGAATTTTTCCATAATTAATCTCCTCGTATAACTACTCATAACTATAGCATTTTATCCTTATAATTATATAAAATTATATGTAAATTGTCAACATTTAATTGAATTTTCCCATTAGCTATGATAAAATATATGTATAAAATGGAGGTTGCTATGTCAGATTTAGTCTTAACAGTAATACTTCTCATTCTCGCCATTCTCGCACTGCGCTCAATCCTAAAGCGCAAAGGCAAATGTTGCGGTTGCTCCGGTGACTGTTCAAAATGCAGTGTCAAGGGCGAAAAAAAATAAAACTGCCGAAGCAGTTTTATTTTTTTATTTTCCGGTAACAACCGTTACAACTCTTACTATTCCACCGTCATTTTTTGCCTTATCGGAATAAAGCGTAACAGAAGTAATGTTTTTCAGTGCATCAAGTTCATCAACGGTTATTGACTGCATATTGTCGGTGTTTGTTATATTAACAATCTTTACATTTGCGTCCATTTTGTATATTTCGGAACCCAGCATAATTCTGCTGCCCTCAACTGCTCTTATTGAGCTTGCAGAACCGATTTTTGTAAGCGCAACCAGCTTTGACAACTGTCCGCCATTAGTTTTGTATCCTACTGCCGATCCGATGGATGTCCTTATTCCGCCCACCGTATTGAGCGCATATGAGGTCGACTGTCCGTCCGAATAAATCTTATATCCAACCGTCTGTTTTTCATCGCCTACTTTAATTCTCTCAAATCCGCTTATAACGCCATAGTTATATGTGTTTTCAAGATTTTTCACATACAATATTGCAATATCTCCGAAAGAATTTGCCGTCACACCGTTAATTACCTGAATATCCTCTAAGGTCTTTGCCGTCAAATTGTCAAAATCAAGCAACTCGCAGGAAGCAACCGCTGCATCATCATCCGACGTCCTCTGAATAATCGCTGCGTCTTTGAGCACATATTTACCGTTTATTGTACGCTGATTAAGGTCAATTTCTCCGGCAAACGCGCCCTTATCCGAAATTCTCTGGCTCGTCAGTACCGCAACTCCGTTATCATAGCTTATATTTACAAAATTTCCTATGATGCTCTTGTAATCCTTTGCGGTTACAATGTCATATGTCTGACCGTCGGTCATAAACACCGATGCAATATTTTCTGTATTACCCTCATTATCGCCTTCAGTTGCGACCCTTGATGACGTTGACAAAAGGACACCGTAGCTAAAGTAGTCAAAGTCGGAATTATTATCTATTGCAAACACAATTTTGTCGTTTTTACCCAAAAGCAAGGTTACCTTATCTCCGATTTTATACGCGCCGCTTGAAGCATCAAGCTTTCCTGTTGCGGCGGAATAACCTATTTCATAAGATTTTCCGCCTACAGTTACCGATTCAACATATGCCTTCGACGGACTTGCGCTGTAATAAACACCGGTAACCTTTTTTGAATAAACTTCCATTGTGTTTGACTTTGTATTGTAATATACAACATCGTTTATGCGAATATCTCCAAGTTCTGCTGCCTTTCCGTCTCGGTATACAATCAGATTGCTTTTATTTATCGGTGTTCCCTCAAGGCTATCTGCGTCATCAGAATAATTTTTCGTTGCACGGACAGGGTCAATGTCATTTTCGCTGCCTATAACCGCAATGCTCCACGCGCCGTAGCTGTTGCCATAGAAGGTAACGTCTGTACCGGCTGTTATGTGCTGCTTTGCCGCCGCATAGGTCTGCTTTGAATTATCATAATAAGTAACAAAGCTGTCTTCAAACTTAAACGTACCCTTCAAACCCTGTGTGGATGTATACTCAAGGGTATTGTCAGTTAACTTGTTTGCAACAACCGTCAAAGAATAAATTTCTTTCTTTGACGAATCGTAATTTTTATATGTTACAAGATATCCGTCCCTATCTATAACGGCATGCTTATACACGCTTCCCTCTGACGTTGTCATTTGCGTTTTACTTATATATGTAGCTGCATTGTTAAGCTTAAGGTTTCCCGCAAGTATGCTCGTGTTGTTTCCGTCTATATCAAGAACAAGCGCGTCATCAAGCACGGTATATCCGATTGTTTCAAGATATGTGTCTGCAGATGATGCGCTGCTTTGCGAAGCATAACCCTGTTGTGCCTCCAAAGTGCTCATTTGCTGCGCAGCTGCATTTGTCTGCTGAACAGACGAATTACCGGCTTTTGTAACCGCCGTGCCGCTGCCGCTTGACGGCTTTGCAAACAGTGCATTATCCACCAAAATCGCCGCTGTACCCCGCGAAAGAGGAACATATGCGTTATAGTTCATATCTCCGGTTATTCCGAGCGAAGTAGCTGCGGTAACATAATTATCCGGCCAGTAATAGCCTACGTTTGTTTCATCATAGCCAAGTACACGCATAAGAATAGTAAGTGCTTCGCCGTAGCTTATGGTTTTGTCAGGGCCGAATGAACCATCGGAATATCCCGACAGAATTTTCTTCTGAACTGCATAGTTTACATACGGTGCGAACCATCTGCCCTGCGCCACATCATAGAAGCTTGAAGTTGAGCTTGATGATTTTGCGGCTGTGTCCTCATCCATCATGCAGATTACGATTTTTGTAAATTCCGCTCTTGTTATCTGATTTCCTGCTCTAAAGGTGTTGTCATCATACCCGTTTATTATGCCTAGGTCCTGAAGCCGTATTGCAGATTCATAGTACGAAGCCGAGCTGTCCGCATCGGTATATGCAGCAAACACCGGCGAAAATACACACAGAGCAAGTATTGCAGAAAGCATCATGCTGATAAATTTCTTCATATTTCTTTCCTTTCCTATAAATAGTTTTATTCTGAACGCAATGCATCAATAGGATGCAGTTTTGCCGCTTTTTTTGCAGGCGCAAGTCCAAAGAATATGCCAATGAACAGCGAGAAGCAAAAGCTTGTTATTACCATGCTAGGCTGTGCCACAAACTGCATATTTATCAGCTTGCATACCAACTGCCCGACTCCGCACCCGAACAAAATTCCCACAATTCCGCCCATTGCGCTTAGTATCATCGATTCTATCAGAAATTGCAGAAGAATGTCGGTTGTTCTTGCACCAATAGCCTTTCTTATGCCTATTTCACGCGTTCTTTCGCTTACCGAAACGGTCATAATATTCATGATTCCTATACCGCCGACAACCAGTGATATTGCGGCAATTCCGGCAAGCATGGTAGTCATTGTACCCATTATATCATTTACGGTATCAAGCATTTCGGCAACACTTTGTACCGAAAAACCGTCATCTGTTCCCAGTTTGTTAGCTATGAAGCGTTTCAACTCCGTGGTTGCAGCGTCAACGGTATCCTCTGATGTTGCATTGAAATAATAGTTTGATATGCTCTTGTTTTTCAGAAATCTTATAGCCGTCGTATACGGAATGGTGATTTTGTTATCCTGCGAGGTTTCGCTGGAATCGCCGCTTTCTTCATATACACCGATAATTTTAAATGCTCTGCCATTTAGTTTTATCGTTTGTCCTATTGGATTAATACCAGAGAAATATTCCTGAACTATGTATGTACCTACAATACAGACAAATGAGCGCTTGTTGACATCGGAATCGGACAGAAATCTTCCGGTGTCTAAACCGATGTCTTTTATATCGGCATAGCTTGCATCATATGCGTAAAGCGGCGACATGCCGTTGTTATTCCCTACCTTGACCTGAACCGTTCCGTTTATAGCCGGAGACATAGCTTCAACAAGAGTCGGATTGTCGTCAAGAAACTTTTGCATATCTTCTATATCTATACTTCGGGTTGAAGAATTGAATCCTCCCCTTGACATAGAAACGGTAATCATCCTCGTTCCGAGTGAGGACAGCGAATCTGTTATCTGCGAAGTTGCGCCGTTGCCTATTCCGGTAAGGACTATTACCGACGCAACACCGATTATGATTCCGAGCATTGTCAGCGCAGATCTGCCCTTGTTGCTTAAAATGCTTTTCATTGACATTTTTATAGATTGATTAATTTTTGAAAATATCATCTGCCGTCACCTCCGCTGCCGAAATCCGCATGAAGGTCGGCGTCAAGTTCAGCCATCTTGCCGTGTTCATTATCGCCGATATCCGAGCCCTTTACGTTTTCCGCACCTGCCATATCGCTGCTGTTGTCAATATCGCTCGTTATCTTTCCGTCACGGATTGTCAGAATCCTTTCCGCCTGCTTTGCAATGTTCAAATCATGAGTGATAATTACTATTGTGTTTCCCTCTTCGTGCAAATCGTGCAACATCTGCATGATTTCAATGCCAGACTTTGAGTCAAGGGCTCCTGTAGGCTCATCGGCAAGAATCAGCGATGGATGTGCAGAAAGTGCTCTCGCGATCGAAACTCTTTGCTGCTGACCTCCCGAAAGTTCTGTCGGCTTATGGTGCATTTTATCCTCAAGTCCCACACGTGCCAAAGCTTCCATTGCCATTTTTTCGCGTTTTCCTGCCGGAATCCCACGATAAATCAACGGCAGTTCTACATTTTCAAGTGCCGATAATTTTGTCAGAAGATTATACTGCTGAAAGATAAATCCAATTTTTTTGTTTCTTAGATCAGCAAGCTGATTATCACTCATCTTACTGACCTCTACGCCCTCTACCCAGTATTTTCCGCTAGTAGGAACATCAAGGCAGCCTATCATATTCATAAGTGTGGATTTACCGGAACCAGAAGGGCCTATTATTGATACAAATTCATGAGGTTTTATGTGCAAGCTTACGCCGTCGAGCGCATTCAGCTCGGTATCACCCATTTTATATACCTTTTTTATGTTTTCCAGTCTAATCATGCCAAATCACCCTTATCTTGGGCCGCCGCCGCTTGGACCGCCGCCCATTCCGCCGCTCGGGGCGCCGCCCATTCCGCCGTGACCGCCCATCATCATCATGTTATTGTTTCCCGATGATTCAACGGTCTGGCGGTAAATCAGGTCGCCCTCGTTAACACCTCTGATTATCTCGGTATAATCGTCACCAGATATTCCGATTTCGACCTCTACAGCCTTATATCCGTCCGGTGCCTGTGGCATACCGTCCTTAGCCGCGCTGTCCGGTGCATTTTCCCCATTTGTCGGTGTCATACCGTCCGTTTTTCCCGGCTTTTCGTTTTTCTTCTTTTCTCCGGAATCATTTTTTCTTTCTGCATTTTCGTCTTTTACGAACAGATAATTCTTATTTTTAACTGTTTTCAAATCTTCCGTAGGCACTCTCAAAACATCCGAAGCGGACTGAACAATTACCGTTGCGTCAATGTTCATGCTGGGGCGAAGATTTCCCGGATTGTCAATTTCAACCTCTGCAGTATATGTAGTTACGCCGTTTGAGGCAGTACCCTCAACCGATACCTTAGTAATTATACCCTGGTATTCCTCATCGGGCAGCGCGTCGCAGGTTACATCAACTGTCTGACCGACCGCAACCTTGCTTACGTCCAGTTCGTCTATCTCAAGATCGAATTTCAGCTTTGAAATATCCGCAACAACCATCATCACTGTTGAAGAATTGGTCTTATCGATAGTATCACCGGCTTTTGAATTTTTGGTTATAACTGTACCGCTTATAGGCGAAGTAATGCTGTAGTCATCAAGCTCCTCTTGCGACTGCTGCATAGAAATCCCTGCATTTCTGTAAGACAGACTGCTGTCCTCAATTTTGTTTGATATCGTATCGCTTGTCAGTGTTGCAATAAGCGCACCCTTTTCAACATAGTCACCGTTCGCACGGTATACCTTGGACACCGTTCCGTCAACCTCTGCGCTAATTGTTCCGGAAGATGAATTTTCAATCGTTCCGTATCCCGGACTTACAAGTGAGCCAACACTTCCGCCAACGTCAAGGCCTTCATAAAATGCGCCCGGATTGTCAAAGATTATAGTAACGTCATACAACTTCGAACCATCGCTGCCGGCATATGAAACCGCTGCCTTGTGTGTAACGGTTCCGTCAACCGAACTCATGTGCTGCGAACTCGTTATTCTCGCCACGTCGCCGACTGCTATGCTTCCTATCTGTGCCTGTGTAAACGGCAGGTCAACCTGCATTTTTTTTGTATTTGCAACAGTTGCAATGGTTGTGCCCATTTTTACGTTCTCTCCGACTTTTACTGTAAGTCCCGAGATAACACCGCTGTTTTTCGCGACAATCCGCAATTTATCTGCGTCCTTTACTGCTTCATTATAATTGTTGCGACTCTGCTCAAGAGAAATCCGCTGTTTTTCCAAATTCAAATCTGTATTTGAAGAATCAAATTTATACAGCACATCGCCCTTTTGTACCGTATCACCGACATCGTACGGACTTGAAATGATATCGCCGCTTACCATAGGTATAATTTCATATCTTTCGTATGGCTCGATAGACGCGTTTCCGGTTATGGTAACCTCTACATCTCCGCGTGTAATCTCATCGGTATCATTTGACGTCGTTGTCGGAATATTCTTTTTTCCTTTGCCCAGTGTCACAACCGCTGCAACAACGACAACTGCCACAATCAGGGTAAGGGCTGCTTTTTTCTTTGTAGGCTTAAAGACATTTTTTAACTTTTCCTTATCAAAGAATCTCTTTTTCCTTTTCAATTTCCATTCCTCCTTGCTGCTTTCTATGAATAATTATACCAGCAAACTGTTTATTCATTGTGTACAACATATGAACATCCTGTAAATGTTTCCAGTATATAATTTTTATATTATTTCACCTTTTTAAAAATTTTAACTGCATACCTCGGCATATCTATATAGTATATTCCGTCCTCGGATGAATAATTTTCATTATGAAATACTCCGTAGAGTTCACAAATTCCATAACGCGCTACATCCAGTCTAAAGCATTCTGCATCACCAGAATTTATCAGAACTATATAGCTTTCAATTTCGTCATAGCGTATAAAGCCATAGCCATTATTGATTTTATAGACTGTTTCAAATTCGCCACTTCTGAAAACCTCGTTTTCATTGCGCAGAGCTATATTTTTTCGGTAAAATTCTATAAGCACATCGTCCTCGTCTCCCCAAGGATAGCAACTGCGGCAGAAGGGATCTCGGTAACCCTCGACACCTGCTTCATCTCCGTAAAAAACACACGGCACACCGGGCATAAGCATCTGCATGGTCACAAGGCATCTGCATTTGCTGACCGCAAGTCCTCTGCTGTAATCGTCAAGCTTTGCCCGCGCCTGTCGGTCCTTATCATTGTCGATTTCGCGTACGCCCATGACCGTCATGATTCGTTCAACATCATGACTTGACAAAAAATTCATCGTTGAATAATATGCCGGCTTAGGATAATTCTCTTTCAGGCTCATTATACGCGCGTCAAATTCTTCCGCATCGATATACTCGTTTATATACTCAATAAGTGCGCTTCTTAACGGATAGTTCATCACTGAATCCAGCTCGCTGCCCAAAAAATATTCGCGCTTTTCGCCATAGCTTTCCTTGTTTGAGGCATCCTCCCAAACCTCGCCGAGTATAACAGCGTCACTGTCCTGCTTTTTAACCTCGCTGCGCAAAATCTTTACAAAAGAGTCGGGAAGCTCATCTACAACGTCCAGTCTCCATCCGCGTGCGCCGCATTTAAGCCATTTTTTCACCACTGCGTCATCATCGCGCAGAATATAATCGCGGTAAGATTCGGAGTTTTCTTCGACTTGCGGGAGCGTGTCTATGCCCCACCATGATTCGTATTCATCGGGAAATTTCGTAAATCTGTACCAGTCATAGTACGGCGAATCTTTAGACTGAAACGCGCCCAGCGAATCATATTTCCCGTATTTGTTAAAATACAGGCTGTCGCTTCCGGTATGATTAAGTACCCCATCCAGAATTATCGATATTCCATGCTTTTTCGCCTCGGCGCAAAGGTGCTCAAAGTCCGCTTGAGTACCGAACATAGGGTCTATTTTTTTGTAATTTCCGGTGTCATATTTATGATTTGAATACGCCTCAAAAATCGGGTTTAAATACAGACACGATATTCCGAGCTCCTTCAAATATGGCAGTTTTTTTTCTATTCCCTTTAAATTTCCTCCAAAAAAATCGTTTGCAAGATATTTTCCTCCGAACTGCTCGCTTTTATAATATGGTGTTTCTCCCCAATTGCGGCGGATGATGTCTTCCCTTTCTCCCAAAAATTCACCACCCGGATTTCCGTTAAAAAATCTGTCTGGGAAAATCTGATAGCAAACCGAGTTTTTCCACCAATCCGGAGTTTGAAAGCTTTCATCATAAACCGTAATCTGAAATTTATTTGAAGGAGGTTCGGTATAAATTTTTCCAAGTCCTCCCAGATTTTCTTCGTTGTTTCCGTAAAATATTCTGTTCTCATGCGATGCGATATCAAAATAATACCACAGATTTCCCACATCGTCGGGCATTTTTATCCTTGCCTCATACACGCACGCGCCGAAAAGCGAATACACGTATGACATATTTACGCTTTTCTTGGTATCTTTAAATGCAGAGCACACCCTTATATGCGTAGGTATGCCGAAATTCACCAGTGAGAGCCGCAGCGTCACCTCAGTATTTTTTGTAACCGCGCCGAACGGCATGCGATAAAGCTCCACTCTCGAATTATGTTCAATCTTCATAAAAAAATCTCCATTCCTATGCCCAAAACCGCCTGAAAATTAAAATCCCATGAAACATTTCAGGATAGATGCTTTTATACCGTCTATTCCGTTATGGGTAATAAAACATGAAAAAAGCTTTATTTAAAGCACTTTTCCATGCAAAAGCTTCTTTAACCTGCAAAAGGGACTGTCATGCAGCAGTCCCTTTTAAAGCTGATTATTTGATTGGCTTAAGATGCCAGATTTCCTTGTTGTAATCGTCTATCGTTCTGTCTGACGAAAAGTATCCGCAGGAAGCGGTGTTCATAATCGCCATGTGCCACCATTTTTTCTTGTCTTTATAGTCTCTTGCGGCACGCTCATGAATCCGGCAGTAGTCTTCAAAGTCCCTTATTACCATATACTGATCCGGATATCCGTAATCGCCAAACAGAAGTGTCTGATACAAATCCTTGAACATATGTGCATTTTCCGGTTCAAGCTCACCCGAAATCAACTGGTCAAGTGCTTTTCTCAAGGCATTGTTTGTTGAATAAATAGTCTTAACCTCTTCGGAGTTGTTGTACTTGAGTCTTGCTGCAACCTCGTCTGCTTTCAGTCCGAAAATGTATATGTTATCCTCGCCGACCTGTTCGGTCATCTCAACGTTAGCGCCGTCGAGCGTTCCGACAGTAACTGCGCCGTTTAACATAAATTTCATGTTTCCGGTGCCGGAAGCTTCTTTTCCTGCAGTTGAAATCTGCTCAGAAATATCAGCCGCAACAACCAGCTTTTCCGCAATTGATACACCGTAGTTTTCAAGGAATACCACCTTAATTTTGCCCTTGATTCTTGGGTCGTTGTTAATCTTTTCACCGACAGTGTTGATAAGCTTTATGATAAGCTTTGCGCGGGTATAACCCGGTGCAGCCTTTGCTCCGAAAATATATGTCTTCGGTGTAAACTCCATATCCGGATTTTCAACGAGCTTATTATATTCCACCATTATGTGCAGAACATTCATCAGCTGACGCTTATATTCGTGCAGACGCTTTGCCTGCACATCGTAGATTGAATCAGGGTCAACCTCTATCCCGTTATGCTCTTTAATATATTCGGCAAGCTTTACCTTATTGCTATGCTTGATATCGGCGAATCTCTTTTGAAAGTCCTTGTCATCGGCATATTTTTTAATCTTTTCAAGCTGCTTGTAATCCTTTATCCAGCTCTTCCCGATTTTTTCTGTTATAAGCTCTGCAAGCTTCGGATTACAGTTGCATATCCAGCGTCTGAATGTGATACCGTTTGTTATTGAATGAAAGCGGCTCTTGTCAAGACGATAGTAGTCTGCAAAAATATCGGATGTCAGAATCTTTGTGTGCAGTTTTGAAACACCGTTTATCGCGAAGCAGGTAGCAAGGCAGAGATTTGCCATGAATACTTGATTATCCGCAATAATAGCCATCCATTTGTGCTTGCCGAAATCATTCGGATAAACCTCCTGAAGCTTAATCATAAGACGTCTGTTGATCTCCTCGACAATCATATAAACTCTCGGCAAAATCTTTTTGAACATATCAAGAGGCCACTTTTCAAGTGCCTCGCTCATTACCGTATGGTTCGTATATGCAAAGGTTTTTGTGGTAATTTCCCATGCGTCGTCCCATCCGAGACCTTTTTCGTCAATAAGTATTCTCATCAACTCAGGAATTGCAAGAGTCGGATGAGTATCATTGATATGGATAACAGCCTTTTCCGGCAATTTTTTCCAGTCGTATCCGTATCTGTCCTCGTATTCCTTTAGTATCCATTGCAGAGTTGCGGAAACAAGGAAGTACTGCTGCTTCAAGCGAAGCTCCTTTCCCTCTATGTGATTATCCTCGGGGTACAGAACCTTTGAAATCACCTCGGCAAGCTGCTTTTCCTCCATTGCGCGCACATAGTTTCCGCTATTGAATTCCTGCATATTCATAACATCTGGTGCTTTCGCCGACCACATTCTGAGCTTGTTTACGATTTTTGAATCGTAGCCTACAAGCGGAACATCGTACGGCATTGCAATTATTGAATGCGCATTCTCATATCTGAACGAAAAATGTCCGTCATTCCAATCGGTATATACCTGACCGCCGAATTTTACAATGACCGACTCTTCCGGACGTGCAATTTCCCACGCATTTCCGTTTTCAAGCCATGTATCGGGCAGCTCCGTCTGATATCCGTCGACGATTTTCTGTCTAAAAAGTCCGTATTCGTAACGGATTGTGCATCCGTATGCCGGCAAATCCATTGTTGTCAGCGAATCTATAAAGCATGCTGCAAGTCTGCCAAGTCCGCCGTTTCCGAGTCCGGCGTCATTTTCCAGTTCAACAATATCTGAAAGCTCATAGCCGAGCGAGCGCAGTGCGTTCACATATGTTTCGGTTTGCATAAGATTCAAAATGTTTGTTGCGAAAAGTCTGCCCATCAAAAATTCAAATGAAAGATAGTACAACTTTTTTGAGCCTTCATTTTTAACTTCCTTGTGCGAAATCGCCCACTTTTCCATAATCTTGTCACGCGCTGTAAGAGCGCACGCTGTATACACCATTTTCGGTGTTGCGTCCTCCAGTGTTTTTCCAAAGTGTCTGGAAATTTTTCCGATAATTTCTTTTTGAAGATTCGTTTCTTCTGAGTTTAGATTAACCTTTTCCATTTGCTGTTTTTTCCTTTCGACTAAAAAATTTGCCAAGCGTCACCGATTCGGTTCGCTTTTTCCGATATTATATTAACACAGAGTCTATTTTTCAGTAACATCTTTGTCAGATGCAGTCGCTTTGTTTATTGTATTATTTACCGTTTTTGTTTTTTTAGCAGTTTTTTCTTTATTTGGCGTTTTTTTGACGGAAGCTTTTGCCGTCTTTGCGCCTTTTTTTGCCGCAGTTTGTTTTTGCAGATTTGTTTTTTTATATTTGTTGTCTGCTTTAACGGATTTTTCTATATCAGAACGCACCGATTCAATGTTCTCTCTAAGTTCCCTGTCATTGAGCTTTACATTAGCGTCTTTATCTTTTGCGCTTGATTCCTTTACCCATACCTTTTCGGAATTATCCGCATCAAACTTTATTACTTCGTCAAAGTCCAGGTATGTTTTTTTTTCTTTCTTTTCTTTAGGCTCGGTCTTTTTGCGCGCCATATCTAGCTTTTCAACCTTTATGCCTGTAAGATTTTCATACAGAGAAATATATTTGTTTGCCGAAACATCCCATGAAAAGTCCTGCTGCATCGCATTTTTAACAATTTGGTCCCATTTGTCTCGCTTATCATAATATGTTCTCATGGCATAGTTAATGACATAAATCATGTCATCGGCATTATAGCTTGCAAACGAGAATCCTGTTCCCTCACCGGTATATTCGTTGTACGGAATTACAGTATCCTTAAGTCCTCCTGTTTCACGTACAATAGGCAGTGTTCCGTATCGCATCGAAATCAGCTGTGACAATCCGCACGGTTCAAACCTTGACGGCATCAAAAACGCGTCACACGCCGCATAAATTTTATGCGACATTTCGTTTGAAAAATAAATATTTGCCGAAACCCTGTCCGGATATTTCCATGCATAGTGGCGGAACATATTTTCGTACTGCTCGTCACCCGTTCCGAGAACAACTACCTGATATCCGCCTTCGCACAGGCGCTCCATTGCATAAGCCACAAGGTCAAATCCTTTTTGATCTGTAAGTCTCGATACAATGCCCACCATGAATTTATTTTCATCAACAGGCAAATTAAGCTCTTTTTGGAGCTCAGTTTTGTTGATTCTTTTATCCTTTATCGTTTCAATTGAGTAATTTTTGTATATATATTTATCTGTTTTGCAATCCCATTCAGGTGAAATTCCATTTACAATGCCGGAAAGATCCGCACGTCTTGAAGATAATAGTCCATCAAGTCCCTCACCGTATTCGGGAGTTGTAATTTCATTTGCATAGGTTTCTGATACGGTTGTAACCTTGTTTGCATATACAATTCCTCCCTTTAATAGGTTTGCGTCCTTGTAATATTCAAGCTTGTCGCTTGTGAAATAGTAGTCGGATATGCCCATTGCATCTTTAATTTTATTAAAATCCCATCTTCCTTGAAATCTCAGGTTGTGAATAGTCATAACCGTCTTTATACCGCGATAGAAAGGGTTGTCATAAAATGTGTCAAGAAATACCGGTATTGCTCCGGTCTGCCAGTCGTTGCAGTTTATGACATCCGGGCGAAAGCCAAGTGTTGGAAGAAGCGACAAAACCGCCTTTGAAAAGAATATAAATTTTTCGCAGTCAAGATGTATAAAATCGTACGGCTTGTCACCGTTAAAATAGTACTTATTGTCGACGAAATAATAAGTAATTCCCTCATGCTCGAGTGAGAACACGCCGCAGTACTGCTTTCTCCATGACATATTAATATAAATATGGTCGATATAGGTCATTTGATCCTTGTACTTTTGGTCAATACATCTGTAAAGCGGTAATATTACTCTTGCGTCAACGCCTTTTTGCTTCAGTGCTATAGGCAGTGATCCTGCCACATCGCCGAGTCCGCCGGTTTTTACAAACGGTGCTGCCTCGGAGGTCGCGTATAAAAGATTCATACTATATTCCACCTTTCTTATTAAATAATAATACATCAAAACGATGTATTTGTCAATTTTTTTACAATATTACGGCGCATGTTTTTTTACCAAAATTTAAGAGGCATACATCCCTTTTTTGGGTATAATTATTATTGACAATACTTTTGCGTAATGTTAAAGTATATAGGTAAAGGTGGAATGAAAATGAAATTATCTGAAGGTAAAATCTCAAGGGATTACCGCGTATGCGATATACTCCTTGACTTAAATATAAAGCGCCGGCTTGAAATGCTCGGAATGACGCATAACACCATAATACGAGTCATGAATAAAAAGCGCTCGGGTCCTATGATTATAAAAATCAGAGGAACTCGCTTTGCGCTCGGAAAAGGTTTTTGTGACGGCATTTTTGTGGAGGAAACCAATGAATAATCTTAATGTAGCATTTATAGGAAACCCCAACTGCGGAAAAACTACACTTTTTAACGCATATACAGGTGCCAACTTGAAGGTTGCTAACTGGCCCGGAGTAACAGTTGAAAAAATCGAAGGTAAAATGACCTATCACGACCATACATATAAGCTTGTTGACCTGCCCGGAATCTACTCTCTTACCTCATATACAATGGAGGAAAAACTGTCAAGGCAGTACATTTTAGACGACGAGGTCGATGTCATTATAGACGTTGCGGACGCATCGAGCCTTGAGCGCAACCTGTATCTTACTCTGCAGCTTATCGAACTCGGAAAGCCCGTCGTTCTTGCCCTAAACATGATGGACATTGTCGAAGAACGCGGAATGGAAATCGACCTGCACAGGCTTCCCGAAATGCTCGGAATACCAGTTGTTCCAGTCTGTGCACGAAAGCGCTCCGGACTCGGAATACTTATGCACGCTGTTGCGCACCATGTCGGAAAGCCGCTTGATGCTACCGAACACCATCACAGCAAAGGAAGCCACAAGCACCCTCATCACGACGAATATGTTATGGTGTATTCCGACGAAATTGAGGATAAAATAGACATAATTATAGCGATTCTTAAAAAGAAATATCCCGACATGAAAAACTATCGCTGGCATGCATTGAAATATCTTGAAGCGGACGAAGAAATATGCAGCAAATTTCCTGTAGATTTGAGCGGCATAGTAGATAAAAGCTACGAATCTGAAATAATCAATCAAAAATATGACTTTATTCAGGAGGTCATTTCGGAAACGCTTGAAAACAAGGAAGAAAAAAGTGCATTCACAGACAAAATCGACCGTTTTTTGACACATCGCATACTCGGTGTTCCTATTTTTCTGGCAATAATGGCTCTGGTATTTTTCTTGACTTTCACCGTAGGAGATTTCTTAAAGGGCTACTTCGAGCTTGGACTCGAAAAATTTTCTTCTATGGTTGAATACCTGCTGACATCAGCTGAAGTCGGGCCAGTACTGCACTCGCTGATTATTGACGGAATTATTTCGGGCGTAGGTGGAATACTAACCTTCCTGCCTAACATATTCATATTGTTTCTTGCTCTCGCGTTGCTTGAAGACAGCGGATATATGTCTCGCGTTGCCTATGTCATGGACGGCATTATGGGTAGAATCGGGCTTTCGGGGCGTGCGTTTATACCTATGCTGCTTGGTTTCGGCTGCACCGTTCCCGCCGTAATGGCTTCAAGAGCACTCGAAGACAGACATGACAAAGCACGGACTATTTTAATTACGCCGTTTATGTCATGCAGTGCACGGCTGCCGATATATGTCTTATTTTCACAGATGTTTTTCCCCGGCAGCGCAATGCTTGTTGCATACTCGATGTATGTTATAGGTCTCGCTCTTGCCATTCTGATTGCATTTATTCTGTCAAAAATCGACAAACAGAACAATGTAACAAATCTGCTTATCGAGCTGCCGGAATACAAAACTCCGAACGCGCGCACCATAGCGATATACGTATGGGATAAGGTGAAGGATTACCTCATAAAGGCAGGAACTACGATATTTATAGCCTCCATAGTGCTTTGGTTTATACTTAACTTCAACAAAAACGGCATGGTAGCCGATATGTCAAATAGCTTTGCGGCGTCAATCGGCAGGCTTTTGGTACCGATAATGTCAACGGCAGGTTTGGGATACTGGCAGATTGTTGTTGCTCTGATTTCCGGCATCGCCGCAAAAGAAGTTGTAGTTTCAAGTATGTCAGTTCTGTTCGGCATAACCAACATTTCCTCCCCCAACGGAATGGAAGCGCTTGCGCAAATTTTGGGCGACGTTGGATTTACTGCGCTAAATGCATATTCAATGATGATGTTCTGCCTTTTGTATATCCCGTGCATCGCAAGTATAGTAACAATAAAAAAAGAAACAAACTCATGGAGAAACGCACTTTTGGCAATTGTACTGCAGCTTGGTCTTGCGTGGCTGTTGTCAACTGCGTTCTACCAAATCGGAAGGATGATTTTTTGATTGGCAAAATTAATCTCGCGCCTATGGCAGGAGTTACCGACCTAACCTTTCGCCTTATCTGCAAAAGCTTCGGTGCAGACGGGCTTACAACCGAAATGGTCAGTGCAAAAGGGCTTTTTTATAAAGACAAAAAAACCGCATCGCTCATGAGGCTTGACGAGCGCGAAAAGCCTGTATCTATACAGATTTTCGGTTCCGACCCTGATATTATGGCTGAAATTGCCCCAATTGCCGAAAGCTTTGGTGCAGTGGCAATTGATATAAATATGGGCTGTCCTATGCCGAAAATAGTAAATAACGGTGACGGCAGCGCACTAATGAAAAACCCTGTCCTTGCTGAAAAAATTGTCCGAAAAGTCAGCAGTGCCGTAAAAATTCCTGTAACGGTAAAAATCCGAAAAGGCTGGGACTGTGAAACCGCGCCGGAATTTGCAAAGGCCCTCGAAGCCGGCGGTGCGGCGGCAATCACCGTTCACGGCCGCACACGCGAGCAATTTTACAGTGGGAAAGCCGACTGGGATACCATAAGGAAGGTTAAAAAAGCCGTGCATATCCCGGTTATCGGCAATGGTGATATTTTTTGCGGCGAAGATGCAAAGCGTATGTTTGAAGAAACCGGTTGCGACGGTGTTATGGTTGGACGCGGAGCGCAGGGAAATCCATTTATTTTCAGCCAGATAAATGAATTTCTTAAAACGGGTACCATTACATTTTTCCCGACTAACCGCGATAAAATTGATCAGGCACTTAAACACACAAAGCTTCTTTGCGCCGAAAAGGGCGAACACCGCGGCATACTCGAAGCGCGTAAACATATCGCATGTTACATCAAGGGTATTCCTCATTCGAACGAGCTTAAAGCAAAAATATTTACCATAACCTCTTTGTCCGAATTGGTCGAAACCTTGGAACATACCTTGTCTTATGCGAAATAAGGTCGCACGCTTGTCAAGATTCGTCAAAGTTATGTCTTGCTTATGCGTGTACGCGCATGATATAATCTGTTTATATAGAAAAATTACCTTAGGGGGAAAAGTTTTGAAAAACAGAATATTTATTTTTTTAATCGCAGCCTTGATTTCATCCTCTTCGCCGGCTTTTGCTGAAAATTCCGCCGCCGAAGAGCAGTCGCAAATCATAAAGGCAGAATCTGCTTTCAGCGCACAGTCTGACAGTTCTCTCCCTGATACGCAAGTCTCCGAACCAATGAGCATACAGCTGCCTTATGAAACTCAAAATTCTGCGCCGGAATCCAAGGAAACTCCGTCACCGACTCCCGAACCTTCCGAAACGCCCACAGCCGTTTCGTACACAATACGACGCGCGGATTTATACATATGGGGCAATCCCGTAACGCTCTCGGAGCCGTCGATTATAGTAAATGACACGCTTTTGGTGCCTATAAAAGAGTTTCTTTCAAACCGCGGAGTATATGATTTTTCTGTTGATGAAACCAATCAGATTACAATAACATATGGCAAAAAGCTTATATCTATGCATCTTGATTCATGCGTGGCAAATAAAAACGGCAAATCGGCAGAGCTTTCCGCCACACCTGTGCTTATTGGAAGCACCGTATATGCACCGCTCAGATTTGTGTGTGAAAGCCTCGATTTCAATGTAGATGCATCAATGCCAAATGGAATACTTACGGTACGTGTTGATGAGCCTGAATCTCCGGTAACAGTTCAGAAAAAGATGAGCGAGCAGTATGTGAATGCTTCAAATCTTCCTTCAGACACAAAATATTTGATTTGGATTAACAAATCCAGTTATATGCTGTACGTGTTTCTGGGTGAAAACGGAAACTGGCGCGAAGTATATTCCTGCAAATGTGCAATCGGCGCTTCATCAACTCCGACAATAACCGGCACATTTAAGTATTTCTCAAAGGAAGCCAGATGGTCGTATGATAAGTTCTATGTCGGTCCTATAATGCGCTTTTATCGTGGGTACGCCATTCATACCACACTGCTCAATTATGACGGAACAAACTATAACAGCACCGTAGGGGCAAAAATTTCGCACGGCTGCATTCGTGTCCGTCCTAATGATATGAATTGGCTTGTTTCTTACGTACCGCTGAAAACCACGATACATATAACGGAAAACTGAAAATTATTGAAAAAAGTAAGCATATCGGTTGATATGCTTACTTTGGTATAAAACGCAAATGCGCTTTTATATATTATGATTATAGTCAAATCCGCATTTTGACAAAAATTCTCTTGCCATAAGAGTTGCGCCCATTTGGTTCGGATGTACTCTGTCCCATGCTATGCAGCTTGAATGGCGAATTTCGCAAAAATCCTCATACAGTTTTTGAAAATTCACAAATATACAGCCATATTTTTCGGCAAGTTTTTCGCAGATTGCAACATATTCATCCATCCGTGCGCGCATTTTGTCACTTTTGTTCGGCTCCATATAGTACGGTGACAGAATGAAGATGCCCTTCACACTGTCTTTTACCTTAAGAATCATGGTTTCTACATTTTTTTCATATTCGTCCGGCATAACCTGTAAGTTAAGCATTGCCGGGCAGTCAAACTGACGCCATACGTCGTTTATGCCTATGCAGATTGAAACCCAATCCGGATTCAAAGCCACTACGTCTCGGTCAAATCGCGCAAGCAGATCGCGGCTTGTATTACCCCCAATGCCGGAATTTGTAACACGTATATTAAGCTCCGGATAACAGGCAACAAGCATATTTTCAACTATTCGTACATAGCTTTTTCCGAGATTATCAAACAGTCCTTCGCCGACGGGCTGTTCACTACCCATATCGGTAACGGAATCACCTGCGAATACTATTCTGTCATTATTTTCAAAAATCATTTTAAGTACCCTCCGTCTTAAAATTGTTTACAGTATAACATTTTAATACAACTGTTTAAAAAAGTCAATATGTTTCCAAATACTTAAATACAATCAATCACGCATGAGCTTTACAAGTACTGCTTTTTGCGCATGAAGGCGGTTTTCCGCTTCATCGAAAATTTCGTCCGCATGCTTTTCAAAGATATCTGCAGTTATTTCCTCGCCGCGATGTGCAGGCAGACAATGCAATACCATTGCGTCTTTTTTAGCTGATGACATAACGTCCTCGTTAATCTGATATCCGGCAAAAATTTTCTTCCTTTCCTCTGCCTCCGACTCCTGCCCCATCGATGCCCATACATCGGTATATACAACATCAGCGTCCTCAGCTGCAGCCATAATATCTGAAGTACATATAAATTCACCGTTTTCCGCTGCCCATTTCATAATCTCCGCATCAGGTTTGTTGCTATCCGGGCAGGCAACAGCTACCTTCATGCCACACTTTATGCAGCCGACAATAAGCGAATTTGCCATGTTGTTTCCGTCACCAATAAAGCATAGCTTTAGTCCCTGCAGTTTTATTTTATGCTCGCGTATAGTAAGCAAATCTGCAAGCACCTGACATGGATGTGCATAGTCGGTAAGACCGTTTATAACCGGAATCGAGCCGTATTTTGCCAGAGCCTCAACCTCTTCCTGGTCAAAAGTTCTTATCATTATTCCGTCAAGAAATCTCGAAAGAACTCTCGCCGTATCCTCTACCGGTTCTCCTCTTCCTATCTGCAAATCATTTGAGCTCAAAAACAGCGGATGTCCTCCGAGGTCATACATACCTACTTCAAAGGATACGCGCGTCCTGGTTGATGCCTTTTCAAAAATCATTCCGAGCGATTTTCCGGAAAGATATTTATGTTCAATTCCGTTCTTTTTTTCATATTTCAGCTGATCTGCCAGATTAAGCAATTCAATAATATCTTCTCCCGTCAAATCTCCAAGCTTCAGTAAATGTTTCATGCTTCAATAACTCCCTTCAAAATTTTTAGTCCTTTTTTTATTTCTTCATCAGTTATATTAAGTGCCGGCAAAAGGCGTACTTTTATTTTGGCAGTCAGTACCAAAAGTCCGTTTTTAAGGCATATATCTGCAATTTCTTTTGCGCTTTTTTCTGTTTCTATTCCTAACATAAGTCCCATTCCGCTGACGGATTTTACGCCGTTGATTTTTTTTAGTTCGGATTGTATAAGCTCGCTTTTTCTTCTGACCTCTTTAAGCAGAGCATCATCAATCCGCTCAAGATTGCTTATTGCAGCAGCCGCACATACAGGGTTGGCGCCAAAGGTCGAACCGTGAGTGCCGGGCGAGAGCGTATCCTTTACTCTTTCTCCTAGCATGGTTGCACCGAGCGGAAGTCCGCCGGCAAGTCCCTTTGCTGTTGAGACAATGTCTGGAGTCAATTCGAAATTCATATATGCATACAGCTGCCCTGTTCTGCCGTTTCCGGTCTGAACCTCATCAACTATCAGCAAAATTTCGTTTTCTGTAGTTATTTTTTCTATTTCATCAAGAAATCTCTTCGAAAGAGTATTAACTCCACCCTCACCCTGAACAATTTCTATCATAATTGCCGTAACTTCGGGTGTTATCGCTTTCTTCAGTTCTTCCGTATCATTTGCCTCAACATATTTAAATCCTTCTGTAAACGGAGTAAAGCTTGTATGAAAAGCGTCCTGCCCTGTTGCCGAAAGAGTTGTTATTGTGCGTCCGTGAAAACTGTTTTTTAATGTAACTATCACATTTTTTTCGTCCGCTCGATCAGTTCCGAACTTGCGTGCAGTCTTAATTGCGCACTCATTTGCCTCTGCTCCCGAATTGGAGAAAAATACCTTTTTCATTCCCGTGCGCTCGCAAAGCATTTTCGCAAGCAATGCGCCGTTTGAGTTATAGTATAGGTTCGATGTATGCTGAATTTTATTAAGCTGGTCTGTCACTGCTTTTTTCCATATTTCATCCGCGACACCGAAGGTGTTTACAGCAATTCCACTGCCAAAATCTATGTATTCTTTACCATTTTCATCATACAGTGTGCTTCCCTGGCCTCTTTCTATCACCGCATCAAACCTTACGTATGTGTTTGCGACAAATTCACTGTCCATTTGTTTAAAGTTCATTTCCCGGTATCCTTTCTTATACAAACATAGTGCCAATGCCCTCGTTTGTCAGGGTTTCGAGCAGTATGGAGTGTGGCACTCTGCCGTCAATCATAAACACACGCTTAACGCCCTGGCGTACCGCTTCAATGCAGCAGTCAACTTTCGGAATCATTCCTCCCGAAATAATCCCCTCGCTTATAAGCTGCGGTGCTTCGCTTACACGCACCACAGGAATAAGCGACTCTTCATCGTCCTTGTCGCGTAGCAGACCACGGATATCAGTCATTGAAATAAAGCTCTCTGCTTTAAGCATTCCAGCAATTTTTGATGCAGCCGTATCGGCATTTATGTTATATATATTATTTTTGCCATCGCAGCCTATTGTGGAAATTACTGGAATATAGCCCTTATCCAAGACATCAAGTATAGGCTGAACATTTATATGTGTAATTTTTCCGACAAATCCCAGGCGCTCGTCCATAGATTCAGCCTCAATCATGTGTCCGTCGGTACCGCAGAGACCGATAGCCTTTCCACCCATATTCTGAATAAGGTTTACCAGTCCCTTGTTAATTTTTCCCGAAAGCACCATCTGAGCAACATCAACGGTTTCTCGGTCGGTCACACGCAGACCGTCCACAAACTCGGTCTTTTTGCCGATTTTATTCAGCATACCGGTAATTTCCGGGCCGCCGCCATGGATAAGCACAACGCGCACTCCGATAAGCGACAAAAGTACTATGTCGCCCATTACCGCATTTTTCAAATCCTCGTTTATCATGGCGTTTCCGCCGTATTTTACAACAAGAATTTTATTATAATATTTTTGTATGTATGGCAGCGCTTCAATAAGAATTTTAGCGCGGTCTTTGTTTTCAATCTTCATTTTTCCTCCTGTCAGCCGCTTTTAACCAATTAAAACTCTCACATTAAACTACAAGGCGGCATAGAATTTTTATTAGCGGTTAAATTCGCTACTTTTTTATCAGGTACGGTAATCTCCGTTTATCTTTATGTAGTCATATGTTAAATCGCATCCCCATGCGGTAGCGGCATATGAGCCTGCATTGAGCTCTATATAAATGATGATCTCATCCTCTGAGAGTATACTTTTCGCTGTGTCTTCGTCAAAGTCAACACCGCTTCCGTTTTTGCACACATCAATTTTTCCAACTCTTGATGAAAGGCTTACATCAACTTTAGTTACATCAAGATTAATCCCTGCATAGCCGATTGCGCACAAAATTCTTCCCCAGTTGGCATCCGCTCCGAACATTGCCGCCTTAAATAGAGTTGAGCAGATGACGCTTTTTGCAACCGTCTTTGCATCCGTATCGCTTGCGGCACCACTGACATTACATTCCAAAAGTTTTGTCGCGCCCTCGCCGTCCTTTGCAATTCTACGGCATAGGGTTGTCGTAACTTTGTTGAGTGCTTCGGCAAACATTTTAAACTCACTGTTTTCGCTGTCTATCGTCTTGTTTTCTGCCATTCCGTTCGCCAAAACAGTAACCATATCGTTTGTTGACGTATCCCCGTCAACGCTTATCATATTAAAGGTATCCTTTATATCGGCCGACAGCGCCTTTTGCAGCATTTCGCTGGTTATACATACATCGGTCGTTATGAACACAAGCATTGTCGCCATATTCGGATGAATCATGCCCGAACCCTTTGCAATTCCTCCGATATGACAGGTCTTGCCTCCAATTTCAAATTCAAACGCAATTTCTTTTCTCACTGTATCGGTCGTCATTATTGCATATGCAGCGTCACTGCTGCCTTTTTCATTCAGTCCTGCGACCAGTGCCGGCATTGCATCGGCTATAGGCTTCGGATCAAGTGGGAGTCCGATAACTCCGGTTGAAGCCACTATAACATCCTCCGGCTTTATATAGGTATTTTCTGCAACTATGCTGCACATTTTTTTCGCAACTTCTATTCCGTCGCTGTTGCAGGTGTTTGCATTGCCGCTGTTGCAGACTATCGCCTGTGCAACGCCGTCTGAAATATTCTTTTTCGTAACCCACAGCGGTGCGCCTTTTACGAGATTCTGTGTGTAGCAACCGGCTGCCGCCGCCGGCTTTTCACTAACTATCAGCGCAAGATCATATTTATCCTTGTTTTTTCGTATTCCGGCATGGATTCCATTCGCAAAAAAACCTTTTGCAGCACAAACTCCTCCGTTTATCTCTTTCATTTATATATACCTCCGTTATTACAAGTCAAGTCCCTTTGTTTCATCAAATCCAAGTGCCAGATTCATGCACTGAATTGCCGCTCCCGAAGAACCTTTACCTAGATTGTCAAACCTGGCCGCAATCAATACCCTGTCATCATTTCCAGTAACCTCAATCTCCAGACTGTCTTTACCCGAAAGATTGTTACTGCCCAAAAAGCCCTCTTTGCCGAACGGCATAACCTTTACTACCTTTTCATCTTTATAATGCTCCGCAAAAAACAAGTAAATATCGCGTGCCGTAACATTTTTGGCCAACAGCCGCGTGAACACCGGTACCGACACCACCATTCCACTGTAAAAATCTGATACAATCGGTGAAAAAATCGGCTCGTTTTCAAGTCCAGTTATCTTTTTCATTTCTTTCAAGTGCTTGTGTTTCTGTGTAAGACCATACTGTCTCGGTGAATCAAGCTCCCTGCCCCTGTTCTGCGATTCATATTCGGCAATCATTTTTTTCCCTCCGCCGGAATATCCGGTGACCGAATAGCATACCACCGGATAATCCTTTGGCATAAGTCCCGAGAAAATAAGCGGATATACTATAGAAATGAAACCGCTTGCATGACAACCGGGGACTGCAATTCTGGCTGACGAACATATTTTTCCCCTAAAGCTTTCGCCCAACTCCGGAAATCCGTATGCCCATCCCTTCTCAGTCCTGTGAGCTGTTGAAGTATCAAGTATCTTTACCTTGCTTTCGCCCAGTGCACCGACAATTTCTCTTGAAGCGTCGTCCGGAAGGCATAAAAAGGCCGCATCTGCGCTTTTGATTGCCTGTATTCTCTTATCCAGATTTTTTCTGTTTTCATCACTTATTGTTATAAGTTCAACATCGTCGCGTGCCGAAAGCCGTTCATAAATCCTCAGTCCCGTGGTACCGGCACTCCCGTCAACAAACACTTTTTTCATTTATTGCACCTCTTGTGTATAAATATACATATAGACTTTTTAACTCTAGTATTATGACATATTATTTACAATCTGTCAAGCAGTGATACATTACAAATGATACATTATACGTCTTTTTGTGAATATTTATAAGTTAAAGTGACTTTTTATTCATTATTTTGTTATTTTTTTTTATGAAACACTATGGCAATATACGTATATTTGTGTTATAATAAGAAGTGATTCTACTATTTCAGCAAGTATTCAATATATTTCGGAGGATATAATTATGAATAAAAAAATAAAGTCAACAGTCATGCTTTTCACAGCAGCAATTATATGGGGCTTTGCATTCGTCGCACAGTGTCTTGTAGACACCGACAAACTAGGGAACTTTTCATTTAACGGAATACGATTTGCACTAGGCGCAGTTTCCCTTATTCCTATTATAATGATTTTTGAAAAGGAAGAAAAAAATCTCGAAAAGCTGAAAAAAACCGTCATATCCGCGGCAGTGGCAGGAACCGCGCTGTTTGCGGCATCAGCTCTTCAGCAATTCGGAATAAGTATCAATCACAATGCCGGAAAGGCAGGGTTTATAACAGGGCTGTATACTGTTCTGGTGCCGATTCTCGGATGCATAATATGGAAAAGAAAAACGCACATAAACACATGGATTGCGGCATTACTGGCGGCAATGGGTCTGTTTTTGCTGAGCGCATCTGAGGGTATTTCGTCAATAGATGTCGGCGATATCGTTGTGCTTATCGGTTCGTTTTTCTGGGCAATACATATTCTTGTGGTTGACAGCAACGTAAATTTCGTAAGTCCGATTAAGTTTTCATGTATCCAGTTTTTTGTATGCAGCGCGCTGAATCTTATTCTTGCCTTGTTTACCGAAAGCATTACGTGGAGTGGTATAACCTCAGCTACTATTCCGATTCTGTATACCGGAATTATGTCTGTCGGAGTTGCGTATACCTGTCAGGTTATCGGTCAAAAAGATGCTGACCCTAATTTTGCGGCAATCGTGCTGTCCAGTGAATGTGTTTTCAGCGCAATTGGAGGTGCCATAATTCTTAACGAAAAAATGCCGTGGCAGGGATATCTTGGCTGTGTGATGATATTTGCCGGAATTGTTCTTTCACAGTTAAAATCAAAGGAGAATGCATAGATG
This sequence comes from Bacillota bacterium, assembly GCA_029007725.1. Taxonomy (GTDB): domain Bacteria; phylum Bacillota; class Clostridia; order UBA1381; family UBA1381; genus UBA1738. The sequence goes on from JAQXIJ010000021.1 coordinate 51,508, forward strand.
ATACCAAATGACCCCGTAATACTTTTAAGCTTTATAAATACTAAGCTTCGCGACAACTACGCCAGTTTGCATGAGCTTTGTTCAGATTTTGAAGTAAACGAGGATGACATAAAATTAAAGCTTGACTCAATCGGCTACAGCTACAGCAGCGAACAAAACCGTTTTGTATAGTAAACAATGTTTCGGTGAACAAAACAGGTATGCGTGTACTAAAAAGCTTGTTTCTATCACAACAGTATATGACTTTTTTATGCGTCGGTGATTTAATCTGTGTCTTTTTGCGACTAAGTAGCGAGCAAGCAACCGGCTTTTTCATTAAATAAAAATCGGAACAAGCAAAGCTTGCTCCGACGTGGTGCCCAAGGCCGGGGTCGAACCGGCACGGGAATCTCTTCCCACAGGATTTTAAGTCCTGGGCGTCTGCCAATTCCGCCACTTGGGCATATTTAACAACAAATAAAATTATATCATATTTATCAATTAGTGTCAATACCTTTTTTCTTCAAATTGACATTTGTGTTTTTTTTACTGACAGTTTTACGAAAAGCAAAGCGGCACAGAAAATCTGTGCCACTTTCACAAAATTCTATCATTTATCCCATTATTTGAATATATCCTTCATAGTATCGATAAATCCCTTTCGCTTGCGGTAATTTTTCTCCACTACCGTTCCGTCAAACTCACGCAACAAATCCTTTTGCTTTTGTGTAAGGTTTTTCGGAGTTTCAACCTCAACAACAATATATTCGTCACCTCTGCCTTTGCCACGCATATACGGAATACCCTTACCTCGTATTCTGAAGATGCTTCCGGTCTGCGTTTCCGGAGGAATATCGTACTCAACAAGACCGCTTATTGTAGGCACTTTGATCGTTGCACCGAGTGCCGCCTGAGCAAAGGTAATCGGCAATGTCAAGTAAACGTCAAATTCCTTACGTGTGAATATATTATGCTTCTTTATGCGGACAGTCAGCAAAAGGTCACCTGCCGGTCCTCCCTTTTCTCCTATTTCACCGGCGCCCTGAATCTGCATGGTTCTGCCATCATCAATGCCCTGCGGGATTGTAACCTCAATGGTTTTTTGCACACGAACTCTGCCATTGCCGTGACATTTATCACATGGGCTTTCTATAATCGTACACTTACCACGGCACTCCGGGCAAGTAGTAACGTTACGTATATATCCGAGCGGGGTCCTGGTCTGCGTTGTAACCTGACCCGTACCGCCGCATCGCGGACAGGTTTTGGGGCTTGTTCCCGGTTTCGCGCCGCTGCCGTGACACGTGCCGCACTCATCATATTTATCAATATTAATTTTCTTTTTACATCCAAATGCAGCTTCTTCAAATGTAAGTTCGATAATTTGACGGATATCGGCACCCCTTTTCGGTCCGTTTCTGCGTCCGCCACCACCGAAACCGAAGCCTCCCCCGAACAAATCGGAGAAAATATCACCGAAATCACCGAAGCCGTCAAAGCCGCCTGTGCCTCCTTGACCGGCACCGAAGTTAGGGTCAACTCCGGCATGACCATACTGGTCATATCTCGCCTTTTTATCACTGTCAGACAAAACCTCATATGCCTCGTTTATCTCTTTGAACTTGGCTTCTGCAGTTTTATCTCCCGGATGCAGATCCGGATGATATTTTTTTGCTTCTTTTCTGTAAGCCTTTTTTATTTCGTCGGCTGATGCACCTTTGGATACACCTAAAACCTCATAATAATCTCTTTTATCAGCCACAATTTCCACCTCATAAATATCTTGACAAAAGGGCGACCGATTCAAGCCGCCCTATTGCAGATTATTTTTTGTTGTCATCGTTATCTACTTCTCTGTAGTCTGCCTCATATACATTATCACCGTTTGAACCCTGCTGAGAAGCGCCGCCCTGTGCATCGTTAGGATTAAATCCGGCGCTGCCCTGCGCACCCTGCGGATTTGCTTGTTGATACATTTTTTCGGAAATTTTATAGAACTTCTGCTGCAATTCGTCGGAAGCCTTCTTTATAGCTTCGGTATCCGTACCCTTCAAAGCTTCCTTTACATTGTTGATTTCAGTTTCAACCGCTGTCTTGTCGGCAGCGTCAACCTTATCACCGATTTCTTTCAAAGTCTTCTCGCACTGATATACCATGCTTTCAGCATTATTTCTGATTTCGACTTCTTCCTTTCTCTTCTTATCCTCTTCGGCATACTTTTCGGCATCCTTTACAGCCTTTTCGATATCCTCCTCAGACAAATTTGAAGAAGCGGTAATTGTAATCTTCTGCTCGTTGCCCGTGCCCATATCCTTTGCGGAAACCTTTACAATACCGTTTGCATCGATATCAAAGGTAACTTCAATTTGCGGAACACCTCGCGGCGCAGGAGCAATTCCCGTCAGGCTAAAGCGTCCGAGAGTCTTGTTGTACTGCGCCATATCTCTTTCACCCTGCAGAACGTGAACCTCTACAGAGGTCTGACCGTCTGCTGCAGTTGAGAATATCTGTGACTTCTTTGTAGGAATTGTTGTATTTCTGTCAATCAGTCTTGTAAATACGCCGCCCATCGTTTCAATACCCAGTGACAGCGGAGTAACATCAAGAAGAAGAAGGTCTTTTACATCTCCTGCAAGAACACCTGCCTGAACAGCAGCACCGACAGCAACACATTCATCAGGGTTAATGCCCTTTGTAGGCTCCTGTCCCATTTCGCTTTTAACGGCTTCCTGAACCGCCGGGATTCTTGATGAACCTCCGACCAAAAGAACCTTGTTGATATCGCTTTTTGACAGTCCTGCGTCATTCATTGCGTTTCTTATGCAAACCAATGTTTTCTGAACCAAATCTGCTGTCAATTCATCGAATTTAGCCTTTGTAAGTGTGATATCCAAATGCTTAGGGCCTGTAGCATCTGCTGTGATAAACGGCAGATTGATGTTTGAAGTCGTCATCCCGGAAAGCTCGATTTTCGATTTTTCGGCAGCTTCTTTCAGTCTTTGCATTGCCATTTTATCGGTTGTCAGGTCAATTCCTGTTTCCTTTTTAAATTCATCAACAAGATAATTTATAATCCTCTGGTCAAAATCATCACCGCCCAGATGTGTATCACCGTTTGTTGAAAGAACCTCGAATACACCGTCACCAATTTCAAGTATAGATACATCGAATGTACCACCGCCGAGGTCATAAACCATAACCTTTTGGTCGGTGTCGTTCATTCCGTAAGCAAGCGCAGCAGCTGTCGGCTCGTTGATAATTCTCATAACCTCAAGACCCGCAATTTTGCCGGCGTCCTTTGTAGCCTGACGCTGAGCGTCGTTGAAGTAAGCAGGAACCGTAATGACAGCCTGTGTTACCGGCTCGCCGAGGTAGCTTTCAGCGTCCTGCTTAAGCTTTGTTAGAATCATTGCTGAAATTTCCTGCGGCGTATATAATTTTCCGTCTATAGTTACGGTATGTGTTGTACCCATTTCTCTCTTTATTGACATAATTGTTCTGTCCGCATTGGTAACAGCCTGACGCTTTGCTACCTGTCCGACAATTCTTTCGCCATTCTTCTGAAAAGCAACAACTGACGGTGTTGTTCTTGCGCCCTCAGAGTTTGCTATAACAGTCGGATTTCCGCCTTCTATAACTGCTACGCATGAATTTGTAGTTCCCAAGTCAATACCTATAATTTTTCCCATGATAATGTCCTCCTTATATTAACTGTCTTAATTTGCAACCTTAACCATAGAGTGCCTTACCACTCTGTTGTTATCATAAATATAACCCTTCATAAATTCCTCTACAACCGTGTTTTCGGTCACCGTGTCATCTTCAATGTGCATTACCGCATTATGAAAATTCGGGTCAAATTCTTCGCCGACCGCATTAATTTCGGTTATTTTAAGCTTAGCCAGCGAGTCTGTCATCTGCTTTTTTACCATTTCGACACCATCCTTAAGCTTTTGCGCGTCCTCGCTTTTCACCTCGACTGCCAATGCCCTGTCAAGGTTATCAAGAGTAGGCAGCAACTCCGCAACAGTATCGATAAGAGCATCTGCATATCTTGCGTCTTTTTCCTTTTGGGTACGCTTCTTATAGTTATCAAATTCAGCGTACAATCGCAGATATTTCTCTTCGCTCTTTTTAAGCTTTTCCTCAAGTTCAGCTTTTTTGCTGTGTTTTTCCGAGCCTTTTTCTTCTTTATGCTTTGTTTCAGCTTTCTCTGTATCCGATTTTTTTTCAGTTTCCTCTGTGTCCGGATTTTTTTCAGTTTCCTTTTCCTCAACCTTTGCGTTTTTTTCTTCCTCTGCCAATACTATCCCTCGCCTTCTGTATTATATAACTGGTCAAGAATCTTATCTATATGATTAGATATACAGTCTAGGCTTGCTATAACCTTTGCATAATTCATACGCTTAGGTCCTATAACACCTATTCTGCCGACCACCTTGTTACCCATTGAATAGTTAACCGTAACCAGACTTGAATTTTCAAGTTCCGCAAATTTATTTTCCGTTCCTATCTTTACGTCAACACCGTCGCTCTGGTCGCCAATAAGCTTTACTAGATTATCTTTGTTCTCAAGAAATGTCAGCATTTCGCGCGCCTTCTCAACATCCGAAAATTCCGGATATTTAAGAATTGATTTTGCGTTGTTTACATAAATATCTGTCTGGTCAAGTGCGTCGATTGTTTCATAAACAAAATTTAAGATACCTATGAGAAGCTTCGGCTGCAAATCAAATTTGCCCTCCATTTCTTCCTCAATAGCCTTTATTTTGTCAAACGTTATCTCGTCAGCTGTCAGTCCTGACAAACGCTCATTAAGCATTTCCGAAATATGCTGCACATCCAAATCGGACAGCTGCGCGTCCATCGTCTGATTTTTAATTATGCCTGTGCGTGTTATAACGACAACCATTACACAACCGGTTCCAAGATTTACAAGTTCCAACTTTTTAATCACAGCACGGTTCAGCTTAGGTGACGTTACAATAGTTGTATACTCAGTCAGATTTGATGTAATTAGGCTCGCTTTTTTTATAATCAGCTCCAACTGACTTACCTTTTCCGCCATGATTGACTGAAGCTTTTCCACAGCGTCAACACTCATCTGGTACCGCTTCATCAATGAATTGACATAAAATCTGTAGCCGACATCTGATGGAATTCTTCCCGCAGAAGTATGCGGTTGAAGCAGATATCCCATTTCTTCAAGGTCTGCCATTTCATTTCGAATCGTTGCACTCGAAAGCCCAAGCTCATTTTTTTTTGAAATAGCACGAGAACCTACAGGCTCCGCAGTACCGATATATTCATCGATGACCGCCTGAAGAATCTTTTGTTTACGTTCGCTGAGCTCCACAGTTCTCACCTCTCTAAGCTATGTATATATTGTTAGCACTCGTTCTCTATGAGTGCTAACAAGTATAATATAACCCTATTTTATGCATTTGTCAAGGGGTTTTATACATATTTTTTAATAATTCACAAATTATTAAAAAGTTATAGTATAAATTCGCACATAATAGAATTGGATACACTGACGGCGCTGTGCGAAAGCCGGATATATCCGTTTTCTTCTTTTAAAAATCCGTTCTTTACAAATTTTTCAAGTGGCTTTTTGAAGACGCTTTTCATCTCTTTTCCAAAGCGTGCGTAAAAGTCGCGTTCTGATACCCCTTTTGTCATTCTTAGTCCCAAAAACATAAATTCTGACATCATATCTTTTTCGGTAAGCTTGTCAAATGTGCCGCTGCTATAATGTCTCGAAATATACTCCGAAAAATCATCGGTATTTGAAAAGCGTTTCCCGTCATCATACGAATGTGCCGAAAGTCCAACACCAATATATTCTTTGCACTGCCAGTATTTAAGATTATGCCTTGACTCATATCCAGGATTTGCAAAATTCGATATTTCATATTGGCAAAATCCGTTTTTTGCAAGAAATCCGCAGGCATATTCATACATATCACGCTCAAGCTCTTCGTCAGGAAGATCCAAATCACCGTTTTCAAATTCATCAAACAGCGGCGTTCCATCTTCCAAAATAAGACTGTAGCATGAGATGTGGCGCGTTCCGAGATCAACTGCCTCCGCAAGCGTTTTTTTGAAGCTTTTCATAGTTTGCCCCGGAAGATCTAACATTAAATCAATGTTAATATTATCAAATCCGCAGTCTTGGGCAAGCCGCACAGTTTCTTTTGCCTCCTCTGCCGTATGAATTCTGCCTATTCGTTTTAGCTCATCGTCGCAAAAGGACTGAACGCCTATTGAAATACGGTTTACGCCGCCGTTTTTCATCACAGTAAGTTTTTCGGCATCAAGTGTTTTCGGGTTTGCTTCGACAGTATATTCCGCATTTTTATCTATTGAAAAGCATTCGTTTATTTTGCAAAGCAGTGCATAAAGCTCTCCGCTTTCAAGACTTGTCGGTGTTCCGCCGCCGATAAAAGCAGTATCTACGGCTTCGTCGCGATATTTTTCTAGTTCTCCGAAAAGTGCTGAAAGATAGCTTTTCTTTTCCATGCCGCATGCGGCAAAGGAATTAAAATCACAGTATGCGCACTTTTTTATGCAAAACGGTATATGAACATATAATCCTCTCATAATTGTACCTTTGTTCTTTATCACTCAAAAAGGGGGCGGAATCACTCCGTCCCCTTAAAACAATTTTATTCTTGGCCGTGGTCGTGTCTGCAGTCACAGTCATCGTCGCCGCAGTCACAATCAAATTCAAGCTCAATTTCTTCGTGACAGTTAGGACAAATTATTCCCTTTTCTTCATCAAGAGCATCGAAATCAACCATAACATCTTCGTGACAATTCGGACATTCTATTTCAAAAAAATCCATGTCGTCATCAAATTCATCATCATCGTCAAAGTCTCCATCAGAATTCTCGTCTTCATCGTACTCATCGTCATAGGCCAGCTCCTCGAGATCGGCCAAATCTTCGTCAATCTCGGCAACCTTTTCGTCAAGCTCATCATGAGCGTCAATTACGTCATCGAGTGAAAGCGCAATATCGTTCATAACGCTGACGATATGGACAAGCAACTTTCCCTCCGGCTTGGACTCGTCTATTTTAAGTCCGTCGCACAAACCTTTAAGATAAGATACCTTTGAAACTAAGTTATCCATATTAATCTCCTTATTAATTAAACACGCTCCATGTATTCGCCTGTTCTTGTATCGATTCTGATAACGTCAGACTCGTTTACAAACAGCGGAACCTGAACAACAGCACCTGTTTCAAGTGTCGCAGGTTTGGTTGCACCGGTTGCGGTGTTTCCCGCAAAGCCCGGTTCTGTTTCGGTAACCTGAAGCTCAACAAATGTAGGCGGCTCAATGCCAAATACATTGCCCTTGTATGAAAGAATCATACAAACCATGTTTTCCTTAACAAAATCAAGAGCATTGCCTACCTGATCCTTACTTATAGGAAGCATATCGAATGTTTCCTGATCCATGAAGTAGTACAAATCTCCGTCGTTGTATGAATATTCCATATTCTTCTTTTCTATTCTTGCTTCTTCAACCTTTTCCGTAGGTCTGAATGTTTTTTCAACAACGGCTCCAGTAATAACGTTTTTAAGCTTTGTTCTTACAAAAGCGGCACCCTTACCCGGCTTAACGTGTTGAAATTCAACAACCTGAAAAACGTTTCCTTCAAGCTCAAAGGTTTTGCCGTTTCTAAAATCTCCAGCAGTAATCATAAAAAATTTTCCTCCATTAGTTTTTTATATAACATATTTATTTTAATATATTACAGATTAAATTTCAAGTCTTTTTTTAAATTATAATCAGTTCCTTAGCAGATTTTGTCAAATTTTGTGCAGTTTCACCTATAACAATTATATCTTCTATACGTACTCCGCCAAAATTTTCAATATAAATCCCCGGTTCAACGGTAATAACATTGTTTTTTTGGGCAACATCGTGGCTTTTCGGAGCAAAGCACGGCATCTCGTGAATTTCAATTCCTACGCTGTGACCAAGGCTGTGACCGAAGTTTTTGCCGTATCCGGCGCTTTCAATAATATCGCGTGCCGCCTTGTCGATATCAGCACATTTCTTTCCCGCACACGCTTGTGATATTGCAGACGTCTGCGCTTTTAAAACTATATCATAAATTTCGCGTTGTTTTTCGGAGCAGTGTCCGACAACAATCGTGCGTGTCATATCGGAACAATATCCGTCTAGCACGCACCCGAAATCCATAGTCACAAAGTCGCCGTCCTCTATAACCTTGTTGCTCGCAACTCCATGTGGCATACTTGAGCGCACACCGCTTGCGACAATAGTATCAAAGGAAGTTCGGCTTGCACAGTTTTTGCGCATATAAAATTCCAGCATCAGCGCAACCTCGCGTTCGGTCATGCCGGCATGCATATTCTTAACCGTGTACAAAAATGCCGCATCTCCCAGCTCTTCAGCAGCTTTAATTTTTGCAATTTCGCTGTCGTCCTTTATTCTTCTCAGTCCCGAAATTTTCTCCTGCATCGGAATAAGCTTTTTGCCAAGTTTTTGGTACATTGCAAACTGCGAAATCGTAACAGATTTTTCTTCAAATCCAAGAACCTCCACATCAAGCTCCCGCACTATCACATCCAGCTTTTCAGTTATGTCATGTATCTCAAAATCTTTTGCTTCAATATGTGCCTGGACGGTATAGCGTGAATCGGTTACCAAAATACGCCGAGTTTTTGTTATAAGCAACACGGCATCCTCCGTGGTGAATCCAGAATAGTAAAAAATATTAGGATAGCTTGTAATAAGCACGCCCTCGTTATCATTCAGTGCCGCGCAAAGCTTATCACTTCTTGTCATTCAGCAACATCTCCAATGCGATAATATATCCTTCAAAGCCTTTGCCGGAAATCATTGCTCGGCATGCCGGAGCTGTGACCGAAGTACGTCTAAATTCTTCGCGCTTTGAAATATCGGAAATATGCACCTCAACCACCGGAGTGGTAACCGATGTAATGGCATCATGAATTGCATATGAATAATGCGCATATGCACCCGGATTCATCACTATCCCGTCAAATTTGTTCATAGAGTTCTGAATTTCGGTTACAATATCACCCTCACAATTGCTATGAAAAAAATGTACATCTGCGCCGAGCTTTTCGGCGGCATCGCAAATAAATTCGCACAAGTCATCATAGGTGCGCTTTCCGTAAATCTCTGGTTCGCGTATTCCAAGCATATTCAGATTCGGTCCGTTTATCACAAGTATCTTTTGCATATTAAAACCTCTCAATCTCTTGCATCAGCGTCGGTATTATTTGGTTTTCCGGCACTTTTTTAATTATTTTACCCTTTTTGAAAATAAGTCCTTCTCCGACTCCGCCGGCGACACCGATATCAGCCTCTTTTGCTTCTCCGGGGCCGTTGACCGCACATCCCATAACTGCGACTTTTATGTTTTTATTTACATCTTTCAGCCGTTTTTCCATTTCATTCGCTATAGAAATTATGTCTATGCGCGTTCTTCCGCAGGTCGGACATGCAATAAGCTCTGCTCCCTGCTTTCTGAGTCCCAATACCTTCAAAATTTTCTTTGCCGAATAAACCTCTTCCACAGGGTCGGCAGTCAGCGAAACGCGCATGGTGCTTCCAATTCCCTCTGCAAGCAGAGCTCCTATTCCGACTGCTGATTTTATCATACCGCTCTGTATTGTTCCGGCTTCTGTAACACCGATATGAAGCGGTATATCATTCATTTCGTTAAATTTGCGGTAAGCTTCAAGCATGACAGGTACATTTGTAACCTTTATCGAAACGACTATATCGTAAAAATCAAGTTCCTCCAAAATTCTGACGTGACCCATTGCACTTTCAATCAAGGCATCAGCATTCGGTGTTTTGTATTTTTCAAGAATACTCTTTTCAAGCGAGCCGCCATTTACGCCTATGCGTATTGGGATATGTCTTTCTTTGCAGGCATCAACGACCTGCTTTACGCGTTCCCTGTCACCTATGTTTCCAGGGTTAATCCTCACCTTGTCTACACCGTTTTTTATACACTCCAGTGCCAGGCGGTAATCAAAATGAATATCGCTTACAAGAGGGATACTGATTTGCCGCTTAATCTCTCTTACGGCTTCCGCCGCTTCCATGTCTAAAACGGCAACTCTTACAATCTGGCATCCTGCAGTCTGAAGCCGTTTTATCTGCTCGACCGTCGCGGCAACATCTCTCGTGTCCGTGTTAGTCATGGACTGTATCGAAACGGGATTTTTACCGCCTATCTTTACTCCTCCTACATTAACTTCTCTTTTCATTAGCTTTACCTACTTTGCAATTAGTTTCATAATATCATTAAAGCAAATCACTGCCGACAGCAAAAGCAGCAGCACAAGACCGATTGCATGCACCATTCCCTCTTTTTCGGGTGGAACCGGCTTTCTTCTTATAAGCTCTACCAACATGAAAAACAGTCTGCCGCCGTCCAGCGCCGGAAGCGGTAAAAGGTTGAATATGCCGAGATTGATAGTCAGAACCGCAATGATAAATATAACGTTTATCCAACTGTCTCTTCCTGAATTTACCGCCTGATTTACAACGCCGACAACACCAACCGGTCCCGAAACATTATCAAGTCCCGAGTGTCCGCTGATCATATCCCACAACGCGTGATAAATGCTCTTTATTACATATTTTGTATAGTTCCAGCTCTGAGGGATAAGGTTTGCGGTGCTGACATCCAGTTTAAGTGGCTCAAACCCTATAATGTAACGCTTTGATGTTACCGTTTTGCCTATATATTCACTTCCTATTTCGTTTCCGTTGTATTTAATTTCACGTGTGTTCTGTATGCCGTTTATTGAATCCACATACTTTGCTGAATTTTTGCCGTATGTGATTTCTGTTTCGTCAAGTGACGGCTTTATATTAAAATTAAGTTTTTCGCCGTTTCTCTTAACCGTCAGCACAACATCACTGTCAGCATCTAATTCATTGGTATATAGCAAAATGTCATTATAAAAGCTGACCTTTTTGCCGTTTATACCAACAATCCTGTCGCCTTCCATAATCCCAGAATCCGCAATATACGAACGAGGGTCAATTCTGCCGATAATGTTGGAGTTAAATGGTCCCGTCACAGACACTATTATCATAAACAAAACAAAGCCCAAAATCAGGTTCAACACCGCACCGGCAGCTACAACCAAAAACCTTTTCCAAAGTTTCTGATTGCAGAATGCGCCTTCATTTTCGCTGTCGCCATCCTCGCCGTCCAGTTTGCAGTATCCTCCGATAGGAAAAACTCTTACCGAATAAAGTGTTTCTTTGCCCTGCCTTTTAAATATTGCGGGTCCCATTCCGACCGAAAACTCAAGTACGCTTACCCCGATGGATTTTGCCATTATAAAATGTCCGAACTCATGCAGAGTAATCATAACCAAAAATATTAAGATTGTTACTACAGCCGTAACCATATGCATCAACTCCTGCTATATACTAATTCTCTGGCATATTTGTCAGCTTCTGCAATCTGTTCCACAGACGGATTTTGTATATTTGCGACCTTTTCCATGGCGCGGCTTATTTCATCAGTTATGCCAAGATAACTTAGCTTTCCCTTTAAAAACAAATCCACTGCTGCTTCGTCACTTCCATTAAATATAACCGGTAGAATTCCACCCTCTCTGCCTGCCTTTTTCGCAAGCTCAATCGCATAAAAAGTTTCGGTGTCCGGCTTCTCAAATGTTAGGTCCGGATAATCAGAAAAGTCCAGTTCATTGCCGGTCATGGGCAGTCGGTCGGGATAGGTAAGCGCATACTGAATCGGCAGTTTCATGTCTGGCACGCCAAGCTGCGCAATTACCCCATTATCATCATACATTACCGCAGAATGCAGCACGCTCTGCCTGTGTATAAGCACCTCTATCTGTGAAATATCAACATCAAAAAGCCATTTTGCCTCAATCACCTCAAGCCCTTTGTTCACAAGCGTCGACGAGTCTATCGTAACCTTTGCACCCATATTCCAGTTTGGGTGTTTTAGTGCCTGCTGCGGCGTTATGTGCTCAAGTTCTACGCGCGCTTTTCCGAAAAACGGACCGCCCGAAGCAGTCAGAAGTATTTTTTTTATTTTCTTCGGATTTCCCTGAAGAGACTGAAAAATTGCCGAATGTTCGCTGTCTACAGGCAATATTCTTACGTTATTCTCTTTTGCCAGCCGAGTTACGATATGTCCGCCGGTTACAAGCGTCTCTTTATTTGCAAGCGCTATGTCTTTTCCGGATTTTATAGCTTCTATCGTCGGCACAAGCCCCGCAATTCCGACAACGGCGGTAACTACCGTACGTGCCTTCGGATATGTTGCCGCTTCAACAAGGCTTTCTATACCACCCGAAACGCGGATATCGGTATCCGCAAGCTTAATCTTTAGTTCTTCTGCTTTTTTTTCATCAACCACACACACAAGCTCCGGCTTAAATTCTCGCGCCTGCTTTTCAAGTAGTCCGATGTTGGAATATGTCGAAAGTGCCCAAACCCGTATTCCGGTATATGCCCGTACAACCTCGAGCGTCTGGGTGCCTATTGAGCCCGTTGAACCTAGTATTGATATGTTATGTTTAAAATCCATCTTTAATACCTCATTATTTAAACAGACAGATTGCCGCATAATAAATAAACGGTGTCACGAAAATAACGCTGTCAAATCGGTCAAGTATTCCGCCGTGACCCGGAAGAATACTTCCGTAATCTTTTTTGTTGCAATCGCGCTTTATACATGATGCAATCAAATCACCGAGCTGTGAAATAATCGAACCGGCAAAACCTACGAATGCAAATTCTGCTGTCAAAATCGTGTCGGACACAGAATAGTTCGAGCTTGTTGCACAAAGCACAAGATAGAACACAATGCACCCGATAACCGAAAACACAATTCCGCCTAAAGCGCCCTCCACCGTTTTTTTCGGGCTGATTTCCGGAACAAGCTTATGCTTTCCGTAAAAGCTTCCGATAAAATATGCACCTGTGTCGGTAAGCCATGCGCATACAAACGGAAGGATCACAGCAAGCCTGCCGCAGGCTCTTCTTAGCATTATCAACGTCAGCATAAACATAGATACAAAAATTGTTGCAAATGCCACCGACATAACTTTTTTTGAAGAAATTCTGCCGTGTGTAAAAATCATAATCAGCATAAACAACGCAGAAACTGTATAAATGGCAGGCAGCGGTTTTCCGACAAGGTAGCCGGCACTCATTATAAGCACCGAAACATATCCTGTAATTCTGAGAATTGCAGAAGCATTCATTGCCTTATAAAGCTCATACATAATTCCAAGTGCTAAAATTGACACAGTAGCGTAGAGAACATAGCGATGCGAAAAAATTACTGCAAAAAAAACCACAAGCCCTATGAGTGAGGTAAGAATCCTTTTTAACATAACTATACTCCTCCGTATCTTCTGTTTCTGTTCTGATACGCAATAATTGCCGTATGTAAATCGTTTATATTGAAATCAGGCCAAAGTCTGCGTGTAAAATACAGCTCGGAATACGCCGACTGCCACATAAGAAAATTTGAAAGTCGTTCTTCTCCGCTTGTGCGTATAATCAAGTCGGGATCGGGGATCCCGCCGGTATACAAGCGATTTGACATCATATCCTCTGAAATATCCTCCAGCTTCACTTTTCCGCCGACAGCATCACGCACAAGTCCGCGCACGGCATGAATAATTTCTTCTCTGCTGCCATAGTTGAGTGCAATGTTCATTACAATTCCCGTATTATTTTCAGTAAACTTTTCTGTTTTTATTATCTGCTGCTGAATTTCTTCCGAAAGCTCATTACGCGACCCAATGGTGCGGATGACAACATTCTCACCTGCGAGAGTTTTTTCCGCGTCACGCAGATAATTCATGAGCAAATTCATCAAAAAATCCACCTCGTCCTTCGGACGTTTCCAGTTTTCTGTCGAAAATGCGTACACTGTTATATACTTTATGCCCATTTTATTGCATTCTGTTACAATTTTTTTCAGTGTGTCGGCGCCTGCCTGATGTCCTGCACTGCGCGGAAGTCCGCGTTTTTTTGCCCATCTGCCGTTGCCATCCATGATAACCCCAATATGCACGGGAATCCTTGTATAATCAATTTCCGTAAGTCTTTTTTTCTTAAAAAACATATATTTTACCTCATTACAGTATAGCCCCTACAAATGTAGGGGCTATACCAAATTTCAGAAGCAGCCCGAAAATCACACCTCAATAATTTCCTTTTCCTTTGCTGATGTTATTTCGTCAATTTCCTTAATATATTTATCGGTCAAATTCTGAATATCCTTTTCGATGCCCTTTAAATCGTCCTCGGTAATTTCAGAAGCCTTCTGCTTTTTCTTATAATCATCCATCGCGTCGCGGCGGATATTTCTTATCTGTACCTTTGCTTCCTCGGAATATTTTTTTACATTTTTAACCAGTTCTTTTCGTCTTTCCTCGGTCAGCGGCGGAAAATTAAGTCTAATGACCTTTCCGTCGTTCTGCGGTGCAATTCCGAGCTCGGATTTGTTGATTGCCTTTTCTATCTCGGACAGAACGGTCTGATCCCAAGGCTGAATAACAAGCATTCTCGGTTCAGGAGAAGATATTGAGCCTATCTGTGCAACAGGCGTCATAGTTCCGTAATATTCAACTGCAATTTTGTCCAAAACCGAAGCGTTTGCTCTTCCTGCTCTTATGGTCTTAAGCTCCTCATGATAGCTGTCGACTCTTTTGTTCATTTTTTCCTCAATTTCCGGATAGTTTCCCATAATTTCACTTACCTTTCTGTTTTAATATATTTATCTTATTCCCTCTTTAGTAACAAGAGTTCCTATTTTTTCTCCCTTAACCGCTCTTACGATATTTTTCGGGTCATCAAGACCGAACACCAAAATTGGCATATCGTTGTCGCGGCACATTGATGCCGCCGTTGAATCCATTACGCCCAGTTCATGCGAAAGTATATCGCTGAAGGACAAAGCGTCATATTTTTTTGCATTCGGATTGATATTGGGGTCGGAATCGTAAACAGCATCCACCTTTTTTGCAAGCAGAATTACATCAGCTTCGGTTTCTATTGCACGGAGCGCAGCCGCCGTGTCTGTTGACATAAATGGGTTCCCCGTTCCTGCGCCGAAAATAACAACTCTTCCCTTTTGCAGGTGTCTTATCGCCTTGAGTCTTATGTACGGCTCTGCAATCTGGCGCATTTCTATAGCAGTCTGAACACGTGTATCAACGCCGCAGTTTTCAAGTTCCGAACAAAGTCCGAGTGCATTTATACAGGTTGCCAGCATTCCCATGTGGTCCGCACGTGTTCTGTCCATTCCGCCACCGCTTCTGCCGCGCCAAATGTTTCCTCCTCCAACTACAATCGATACTTGGACACCCATATCCACAACCTCTTTTACACTCTCGCACACCTTGTGCATTGTCGGAACGTCAAGGCCGAAGGACTTGTCGCCGGCTAAAGCCTCTCCGCTTATTTTCAGCAAAACTTTTTTGTACTCTACGTCCATTTGGTTTATCCTCCGAATTTTTATCTTTAAAAATATTGCTATAAGATTACCGCAAGCAAAATGCATTAGAAATTGCGTCAAATAATATACCGTGAGTAAAAATGCTTTATTGCAAGGGCATTTTTGCAAATCTATATAACGTCGCCAGTCATGCACAGCATGAAAATGCGAAACCGCCAAGGCTTGCTTTACAAGACTTGCTGCACCTATTATAACATCAATTCAACAAACTTGCAACGTTTTTTAACATATGCCGGATATTTTTCCAAACATTTTAGACAAGTCACTCTGTTAGCTTGTAAAGACTTAATCCATCATTGCAGTATATTCTTTCCAATCCAGAAAAATCCTCATCACTTACACCAAATTTTTCCTTTTCCGTGTCGGAAAGGTAAAGGTATTCGATTCCTGCTCCGGTTTTTTCGGCAAGCTTGCGCATTTCTTCAGCAGTCTGAGCGGTATATATACTTTGAACTTCATCATAGCGCCGGTACAGCTCATCGCCGAGTCCGTGAAAATATACATATAGTTCAGAACCGGCATATACTCTCCTTCCGGCAAGCACAGATATCGGATTAAGATGTTCGTTGCCGGTGAGAAAGACTGTTGTGTGTGTATTTCTTTTTACAAATTCGGCAAATTTAATTTCCGCATCGGAAAAGGTTTTATATTCGCCGCCAGAAGCATACTCGCGCCCAACTGTCAGCACACCCGAAAATATCGAAAAAAACACTATTACAGCCGACAGAAATTTTGTGCCTCGAATAGCTTTGAGCCTATTATAAATCATGCACAAGTAATCGGCAACAAGTATCACAGACAGCATATATGATACAAAAAACAACTTGTTGTTATCATACGGATTAGGCTGGAAGAGCACCAGCTCTGCAATCATAAAAATCAGTGCCGCACCGCAAAACAGCTTTTTATTCTCGCTTTTTGCGCACAAAACGGCAGGCATTATAAACACGAACACAAGTCCCCAGTTTTTTAGCCAGAACCACAGATACGGGTCGTCGCTGTTTACCCAGTTGAATGTCAATTTCAAAAAATTTCGGTTTCCGATCGTCTGCGAAAATGTCCAGTATGAAAGCTGAGGAAGTGCAAGAATCATAGCCGACGCTCCATATATAATCCAGTTTCGAATGTATGCTTTTTTATTCTTCTCGCCGGGCAAAAACGCAAAAAATGCAGTCGCCGAAATAATTCCAAGCGCAAAAAACGAATGTGTATGAATCATCGGCATCAATCCGGCAATTATGCCGAGAAGCAAATACTTTTGCGCCTTGTCCGAGCGTAGTGCGTCAATCAAAAGCCACAGTGCAAACAAAAGAACGCACCAGCCCGCCATAGTAGTCCGCTGCGGAATGATCATATCGCATATTGCATTTGACCAGCGTATGTTTACCTCATTAAAATTTGTCGGCGTATGGTAATAATCTGTGAAAATACGCGTAAAATTATTCGGATTGCTCTTTGCCTTATCCAAAAAGTATGAAAATCCGAATCCGCCTCCGAAAAAGAACATCACCGCCGCCAAAACCGATGTTACGTTTTTACCCGTCATTTTTTTAGCCAGGGCAAAAAATCCACATACTACCAATCCCGACATAACAAAGCTCGGCAAAAGAATTGCCGCTTTTAAATCTGTGCCGAAAATATAGAGCGATGACGAAAGGCTGTCTGCCAAAAACGGATAGGATAGCTTTACGCCTGCAAGCTGATTATATTCCGGCGGAAAAACACCGTGCTCCGCAATGGATGTTATAAAACCCATGTGCATCGCCAGATCACTGTATGTTGACTGACCTGATGCAATCCCACCAGGAATTTTTACCATAATATGATTGCAGAAAAGCGCACATATCAAAATCCAAATCGGTAAAACAGTGAACATCGCGTATTTGTTCGGCTTACAAAACTTAAGGCACGGTTTTTTACACAGCAGGAAGTATCCTGCAACAAAAAAGACTGCGAGCAAAATGTGGCTTAATTTATTAAACCCCAGCAGGAGGGCAAGCGGAATTATACCGGACATAAGTACAATGTTGCCGATAACTCCGCCGCTCCACATTTTGAAATATATACTTCTTTCCCGAAAAATCGCATCTGCATACAAAACACCGAACACAAGAAAGAAAATATAATACGATATACCTGCCATAATTATTTGAATTTTATTTCAACACCGCCGACAGGACGGATTGCAAGCACATGGCACATATTTTCACCGAGAACATTTTCTATTTTCGTCTTAAATTCGTCCAGCATATCAAATGGCACAAACGCCTGTATCGTTCCTGCAAATCCTCCGCCATGTACCCTGTACGCGCCCCTATCGCCGAGAATCTCGTCACAGAGTGCAAGCGCAAGACTTACAGCCTGCTGATGTGGCATTGACGCCGCATAAACATTTTGCAAATACATATATGAAGAATATCCCGACTTTTTAACAATCGTTAAAAATCTATCAAAATCTTTATTTTTAAGAGCTTCCGCTTCCTGTTTTGCACGCTCGTTTTCGTCAAAATAATGAATTGCTCGAAGAAGCGCTCGGTCATCATTAACGTGCGCACGCACCTTTTTCAGTTTTTCAAAGAACTCACTTTTGTCTACATCGTTCAAAACATCTTTTCCGAAAAAAGCCGCAACTTTTTTCATTTCCTGCGGAATCGCCGCATATTCATCTGTCAGGTTTGCATGATCGGCGCCCGTATCGATAATGCAAAGTGCGTGATTTGTTTTTGCAAAATCAAAATCTATTTTTTCGACAATCGGCTTTTCGGTTGAAGCAAAGTCCATAGCAACCATGTTTCCTACAGAGCACGCCATCTGATCCAAAAGTCCACACGGTTTCCCAAAATATACATTTTCGGCATACTGACCCATCTTGGCAATCTCAACCGCGCTTATTTTTTCGTCCGCAAACATCGAATTTATAATCGTTCCGACAATAATTTCAAAAGCGGCAGAGGAACTCATTCCTGAGCCTTTCAGTACATTTGATGTCATATATGCGTCAAAGCCTTTTACTTCATATCCCCTGTCCGCAAAACTCCTTGCAATTCCCTTTATGATTGCTGATGAGGTGCCGAACAGCTTTTCGTCGATTTCAAGGTCACCGAGGTCTGTTTCAATCATCGGATAACCCTCCGACTGTATTCTTATCCTATTCATTCCGTTACGCCTTGCAGCACCGATAATGTCCAGATTAATGCTGCCGGCAAGAACTGCACCATGCTGATGGTCGGTATGATTTCCGCCGATTTCTGTTCTTCCCGGCGCTGAAAACAGATGCAGGTCATCGCTGTTTCCGAAGATTTCCGAAAAGGAATCTATCACATTGCAAAATCTGTCCTCATATGCTTTTCTGTCATCACTTTTGCATGCATAAAGATACTCTATATCGATATACTTTACCTTTTGTTTAAGTTCGTTACCTGTCATTTATTTGTCCTCCTTATTATTTATAACAGCAGCTTTTAATGTATTTTTCATAAGCATTGCAATGGTCATCGGTCCAACGCCGCCCGGAACTGGCGTAATTGCTGACGCGACCTTTTCGGCGGTTTCAAATTCAACATCGCCGACCAGCTTTTTGTCCGCCATTCTGTTTATGCCTACGTCAATTACCACAGCTTCCTCTTTTATCATATCTCCGGTAATAAAATTCGGTTTTCCGACAGCCGCAACAATAATATCCGCCCGTTTTGTTTTTTCGGCAAGATTTCTAGTTTTCGAGTGGCATATCGTAACCGTTCCGTTACTGTGCAGAAGCAGCATTGACATAGGCTTTCCTACTATATTGCTTCTTCCGACAATCACGCATTCCTTGCCGCTTATATCTATGCCGCTTTCCTTAATCAATTCCATGATTCCGGCAGGCGTACACGGAACAAAGTCATAGTTGCCCACCATTATTTTTCCGACATTTACCGGATGAAATGCATCAACGTCCTTTTTAGGGTCGATGCGGCCTATTACATTCTCTTCGTTTATCTGCTTTGGCAGAGGCAACTGTACCAAAATTCCGGAGATCTCTTTTCTGCAGTTCAGTCTGTCTATAAGCGCAAGAAGCTCATCTTCCGACGTATCTTCAGCAAGTGCATATTCCTCAGAATATATTCCTACTTCAGCGCATGCCTTTTTCTTATTGTTTACATAAACTCTGCTTGCAGGGTCATCACCGACTATAATCACCGCCAAACCCGGAACAATTCCGCTATTTTTTAGTTTTTCTGCTTCTTTTTTCAGCTCGTCCTTTATTCTTTTTGACACTTCTTTTCCACTTAAAATCTTTGCCATATTCATTCTCCTTCGTTTTTTTTCTCGGTCTTATCAAACATTCGGCGCCAAAGCCGATAAGGTCCGTGCGGTGCGCCTTTTTAAGCGCTTCTTCAACCAGCCTGTAATTTTCGGGATTGCGGTACTGCAGCAGTGCGCGCTGCATGGCCTTTTCCTTTGGTGACTTCGGCACATATACCTTCTGCATAGTAAACGGATTAAGCTCCGTATAGAACATACAGGTTGATATCGTTCCCGGCGTAGGATAAAAATCCTGCACCTGCTGCGGATTTATGCCGTGTTTTTTCAGATATATTGACAGTTCCACCGCATCGCGCAGCGTACTGCCCGGATGCGACGACATAAGATACGGCACAAGATACTGCTTTTTGCCCAGCCGCTCGTTAATTTTATAAAATTTATCCGAAAAACGGTTAAACACGTCATTTGAAGGCTTGCCCATATATTTCAGCACATTGTCTGAAATATGCTCTGGCGCAACTTTAAGCTGGCCGCTTATGTGGTATTCACACAGCTCATAAAAAAAGTCGTCATCACTGTCATTTATAAGATAGTCAATCCTTATACCCGAACGTATAAAAACCTTTTTTACACCATCAATCCGGCGTAGTTTTTTCAGAAGTTCGGTATATTCACT